>CAZJQZ010000061.1:0-13248 GCA_964548045.1 uncultured Dehalococcoidia bacterium
ACGGTTAATCTCATCCGACAGAATCAGGTTAGAGAAAATAGGTCCCTGACGCACTGAGAATTCACAAGTGCTTGGATTGTAAATCTGCGTACCAATGAGGTCAGCAGGCAACAAGTCAGGAGTAAACTGAATTCGCTGGAAACCCGCCTGAATAGCTTCGGAGAGCGTCTTAACTGCCAGTGTTTTGGCTAATCCGGGTACTCCTTCAATAAGGATATGCCCATCGGCCAGAAGCCCAATCAGCAAACGTTGAATGAGGCGCTCCTGCCCAACAATTACCTTGTTAATCTCCGCCAGCAAATCCTGGACAAAGACAGCTTCCTGCCTGACTTTTTCATTTATCTCCTGAATTGTGCCTTCCATTTTTCCTCCTTTGGAATCAATTGATTAAGGTTCGGTAAACACATTGCAGTCTAAAGATTTTCCACTGACTCCGACGGCAACCAGCCCTGAAGATTTCCCGGAAGAGCGATTCGCACCCAGTTATCACGATGCTCCACTGTGCGAACTTCGGCACCAGCGTGCAAGGTAAACTCTGTCAGATAGTCATCTCCGGGACCACTGCGAGCTTCAACACTTTGCGATGTAACAACCGCCGAATCATCATGTGAATCAGATATACGGATGCCGAAAGATATCACACTTATCAGAACTATCACAGCTACTATGGCGATGGCATAGCGCAGAACCTGACGTCCACGAGGCCAGAGGATCGTCGTAATAACCAGGGCGCACAGCAAGAGCCATATCCCCAGCATGATTCCTGCCGCCTCATTCAAGGTTGTCCACTCTATTAAAATATGCCGCATTGAATCGA
This sequence comes from uncultured Dehalococcoidia bacterium, assembly GCA_964548045.1. GTDB lineage: Bacteria > Chloroflexota > Dehalococcoidia > SZUA-161 > SpSt-899 > JBGLNL01. Next base: position 818 of record CAZJQZ010000061.1, read on the forward strand.
TCACTGAATCGCTGTCGCTTTTCAGTTGATCAATGGTCTGGTCACGTGCCAGCTGCAGATTTGTTTCCACATCAGAATCGCGCGGGAGAATGAGTTGGGCTCGCCGATAGTTGAGGATCGCCCGGCCAAGATCACCCGATTTGTAATATGCGTTGCCAAGGTTATAATAGAGCGTTCCATCATCTGCCCCTGAGTCTACCAGTGACTGATAAACAGCAGCAGCCTCTCCGAATTGACCTGCCTCATACAGTTGATTGGCTTGGGCCATCTGAGTGCCGGAAATCCTCTCCGGAGCACAGGCAGCCGAACCTGTTAACAGGATCAGGAATACTATAATCGCCAATCTTTTCATTATCTTCATTTCACGCTATTCTTTCTTCCAGTTCCGTGATAATGCCTTCCGCTTCATCAATCAAACCTGCCAAATCTCTTCCGGCAGCCGCAGGAGCAAAACGCCCGGAATCGGCCCAGTCAAGACAATCCAGTAAACGGTCAATTTCATTTTCGGGTACTGAATTTGTTGCCAATGCCTGACGGGTGGTATCCCGAGTCAACCCCGCCGCTGACAGATTGAACTTGTCACCAAGGTATGAAGTTATAGCACTGGCAACTGCTGCATACGCGGCATCCTGATTATTTTGAGCTATTTTTCGAGCCTCTGACAATTTCTTACGGGCCACGCCTCTGGCACGCTGCGAACGAGCATAACCTAGATTGCTTTCCAGATGCCGGCGGCGGCGGTCCCACCACAAAACACCAAATACTCCCAACAGACCCATTATCCATCCTACCCAGTAGATGGGCTGGCAAAGAACGGATGCATGACTGGTTACAATGGCAGTCGGCGCAGGTTTAATATGCCGTATATCACCACCCAGTGCCACAACATCCTGTTTACCCACGCCATTAATGCCTGGAGTTTGCGGGTCGCCCAGCGCTACACTAACCGTTAATGGCGAAGTCTCCACACGTTGATACTCACCAGCAACCGGATCGAAGAAACTCAAGGAGAACGAAGGGATCGTCAATTCCCCATCTGTTTTGGGCACCAATGGGAACTCGAACACTTTTTCACCCTGAATAGTGGTTCCATTCTGGCCAACATTCGTAGTGACCTGAGGATCAAAAATCCGCCAGCTAGCCAGAGAAGTTTCCATGTCTTCGGCAGGATCAGGAAGCAGACTCACATTTCCAGTCCCGTTAATACGCACGGTGAGGGCAACGGGCTCGTTAACGCGGCTTTCGGAAGGTTCCACTTCAGCGCTGATTTCGAATTGCCCTACAGTTCCGGCGAAATCATCCGGCGCTCCTGAGGGTAATGACTGCACATCAACTTTTACGGAGGCGGTCTGCAATTCAACTCCCCGACTGAAGAAGTCACCCGGAACAGTCAATATGGCTGGTGTAATAGTCACCTCACCGGTTGCAGTGGGAAACAATGCCTTGCGCACCTCGGTAACCAGATATTGTCTTCCGGCAGCCTGCTGATAATACTGGTTGTTGGGAGACAGATCATAGTGCAGGAAACCGGCAAAGCCCGGCCAATCCAGGCTCGGCTGGGTGAATAGATTGATTGCCTGATAGAAACGAAAACGATAAATGATTTGCTGACCGACCATCGGCGATTGATTGTCTACATCAGCCTCGACATAGAAATCCTGCCCGGTTAGCTGATCTGGGATGCTGGTATCTGCCGGTGTTTGTGTTCCGGGTTGTGTTGAGGCAGGGGCGTTTCCCGGGGTGACTTTGACGTTGATAGAATTGGTATTACAGGTTTGTCCGTTTGCCTGTGTGGAAATGGAGGGAATGGTCAGGTCGCCTGTTTTTGTAGCCCGGAGACGATAGGTAAAAGTCATTTGAGATGAAACCTTGCCGTTGACAAAGCTGAACTGACTGGACTGGCTGGTACTGGTAACAGTGAAACCATCCAATGGCGGAAGCTGCGGCTGGCTGGAACCACTGAAATTTCCTGAAAGTGTCAACTGTAGGGTCAGCAAATCGTCGGAGGAGATGGTGGTCCGATCGACCGACGCGGTGAAGCTAATATCATCCTGAGCGAATGCCCGTTCAATCACACCCGGTAATGACCCAATTACAATTAACAAAGTTAGAACAGGTAATATGAACCGCAATGCTTTATTCATAGCTGATTACCAGTCCTCTCCTGATGTTGGCCCCGGCGCTTGATATATCTCCTGCAGCCGTTCCTGCAGGGTTTGGCTGTCTCCGAGCAACGCTTGCAGCAATTGGGCTGCCTGTTCTTCAGTCATACCCTCGGTCTCTTCGGATTGTTGAGTCGATTTAGCCTCCTGCTCTTCAGATGAAGCTGATTCACTTTCAGATTCCCGATCTTCTTCTCCGGGTTCACTTTGTTCAGATTGACCTTCCTGCCCCTCTTGTTCCTGCTGCTCCTCCTCAGATTGCTCCTGCTGTTGTTGCTGTTCGGCCTGCTGCATATTCTGTAATGCCAGTTCAAGATTGACCTTGGCATCCAAATCACCCGGTTCAAGTCGCAACGCATCCTGATAAGCTTCCACAGCCTGAGGCCATTGCTCAGCATCGAAATAGGAATTACCCAGGTTATACCACGCCTTTGAAGCCAGATCGGATTCGGCAGTCTTGACAGCCTGCTTTGTTTGAGTCAATACATCTTCAGGTTGATTCATACGATTATAAGCATTTGCCGCATTGTAGTATGGTTCGGCAGCATCGGGCTCATCTACCTTTGCCAACTGATACTCAGCAATAGCATCCTCGAAATAGCTTCCCTCGAAATGCTCATTGCCCTTCTGGTTGTATTTCTCAGCTTCAGGGGAACAAGCGTAAAATCCGAATGAAACCATGAGCGCAATCACTAACCAGAATATTATTTTTAAACCAGCAATGAAGGAAGCCATGTCATTACGGCCTCCGAGCCGGAATCCACTACCCCAACTTCCCTCTGGATTCCCGCTTTCGCGGGAATGACATGGTGAAGTGATTATTTCCTCTTTTTGTTGCCTGATTGATATCATATATGGAATGTTATCTGCTTTCATTTTCTTTACACAAATGATCCCAGCTTCCCACGTCTGCGGTCACCTATGAGCATTTCGGCAGTTAAGAAAAGAAGGGCAGCACCAGCAAACCACTCAAAACGCTCCATGCCCTTCATCTCAAATTGCTCCTCTTTTTCACCCGTTTCCAGTGCAGCAATACTGTCAACTATGGTGTCGATCTCTTCACCTGAAGCGCTGGCCCGAAAGTAGTATCCGCCGGTCTCATCGGTAATCTTTCGGAGCGTGGCCTCATCGAGGCGTGAGAGCACCATCTCGCCGTCAGCATCCTTTTTGTAACCGGTCAGGTTGCTATTGCTATCACGGATGGGGATTGGTTCACCTTCCGGGGAACCGAAACCAATGGCATGAATCACGACTTCCTTTTTGGCTGCTTCCTTTGCCGCAGTCAACGGATCGCCCTCATGCCCCTCTCCGTCAGTGAGCAAGAGAATCACTCGACTTGTATTACGGTCTTTGTAGAATCCCTCCAATGCAACCATGATGGCTTTATCCAGAGACGTACCATCGGTTGAAATTGACCACGGACCGGCCCCATCCAGAAAAGAGCGTGCGGTATAAAAATCGGAAGTCAAAGGAAACTGGACGAACGCTGCACTGGAAAATATCACCAGGCCGATATCATTCCCTCCAAGATTTTCCATTAATTCCTCAATGGTTAACTTGGCTCTTGCCAGACGATTGGGCTTGATATCTTCGGCAAACATACTGGAGGAAACATCCAGCGCGACCATTACTTGGACCCCTTCCTGTGTTTTGACCGTCACCTGATTACCCCAGACAGGACGTGCCAGAGCCAAAACTAGAAAAATGAATGCCACAAACCACAGAGTTATTTTCCATCGACGTTTGAGGTAACTCGTGTTACTGCCAAGCGTGGCAATTAAAGGTGGAGCACCTAATCTGGATATTGCAGCCCGTCTTTGTGAGGCAGACCAAATCAGGAAGATAGTTATCAGCGGGACTACGCCTAATAAATAAAGGTACTTTGATTCTGCAAAATCCATCGCGCAATTTCCTGTATATTACGTATGAATTTAATTACTAATTATATAATACATATCAAACTGAAGGCGACAAGTCAAACGGTCTGAATACGAAATTCATTTCGGATAATATCACATCAACATGAACACAAGATGAAAAATCGCCTGCTAAGACAGCATTGCAGCATTTGTTTCCCAATTAAAAGCGCCACCCTTTAGAAAAAGGATGGCGCAAAACGTTCGGCTGAAGTATGAACCTAGAGTCCCTTAAATTCAGGTTTCCTCTTTTCCAGGAAGGAATTGATACCTTCTTTGAAATCGTCGGTGAAGGCATGCTGTGCCGAGGCAGCCATCTCCATTCGTAATGCCGTGGTCTTATCGGCACTGATACCGTGATTCACCGCCCATTTGATCGCCTTTGAGGTCATCGGGCTCTGCTTGCAGAGCTTGGCAGCAATCTGGTTGACCTTCTCTTCAAGCTGATCTTCAGGCACGCAGTGATTGATAAAGCCATAACGGTAAGCATCCTCCGCGCTCATCCATTCACCGGTTAACAGGATTTCCTTGGCCTTGCGGAAGCTCATCTGACGAGGCAGTCTCTGCGTGCTGCCACCACCAGGTAATAATCCGAGTGCACTGTGCTGGTCACCAATGCGGGCTGTATCGGCAGCAACAATGATATCGCACGATTCGATCAGCTCTATACCGCCAGCCAGGCACATGCCGTGCACTTGAGCAATAGTCGGCTTGTTCAACGCTTCAACCCGATTGTAAGTCCTGTGAACCATCTCCAAGTATTTATACGTCAGGCTTGATTTCTCCAGACTGGGCTGCATGGCTTTGAGATCCGCGCCAGCACAGAATGCCTTTCCTGCACCCTTGAAAATCACAACGCGCACATCATCATCCGCATCGACAATCTCCATGACATCATAGATCTCGTGGTAGACCTCCGGACTCATGGCGTTTAACGTATCCGGCCGATTCAGGGTTATGGTCACCACCATATCTTTTTTCTCAAAAATTATGGTTTCGTAGTTGCTCAACTTATTCCTCCAAAAATTTTTTGTCGTGTGAATTGTAGCACGAGAACATTCGACAATCAAATTGGTCCGTGGTCAGTTATTAGTTGTCAGGAGAGTTATAACCCCTTTTGCAAAGAGGGATCGGGGGTTCATCTTCAATTTTAACTTGCTTGAGCATCTGGTATAATCGTTGCGGTTTGGAAAACAACCCTTCAAAAGTGGAGGCATCATGAGAGCGATTTTGAGCGTTTCCGATAAGACCGGGCTGGTTGATTTTGCCAGAGAACTGGCTGGAATGGGTATTGAGATTTTCAGCACGGGAGGCACGAAAAAGGCACTTTCTGCTGAAAACGTGCCGATTAAAAGTATAAGCGAGCTAACCGGATTTCCGGAGATTCTGGACGGGCGCGTGAAAACGCTCCATCCCGTGGTCCACGGCGGAATACTCTGCCGCCGTGATATTCCCGCCCACATGGAAGAAATGGAAAAGCAGGGAATGGGCACCATCGATATGGTGGTGGTCAATCTCTATCCCTTCGTCCAGACGGTTTCCAAACCCGGCGTCGAACTTCAGGAAGCGCTGGAAAATATTGATATCGGCGGACCCACCATGATCCGGGCTTCGGCCAAGAATTTCCCGCATGTGCTGGTGGTAGTTGATCCGTCAGACTACCCTAGAATGCTGGAATTGCTGAAGGCTGGAGAAGTCAATCTTGAGGAACGTCAGAAGCTGGCCCAGAAAGCCTTTCAGCATGTGGCTATGTACGATACTGCCATCTCCCAGTACCTGCTCGAAAAAGAGAACGGCTTCGCCCTGCCGGAGAACATGACCATCGCCCTTAAAAAAATCTCCGACATGAGATATGGCGAGAACCCGCATCAGTCGGCGGCTTTTTACAAAGAAGAGCGAGTTGGCGATGTCACCCGCAAGAACACCGTAGCCGAAGCTAAACAACTCTGGGGCAAGGAGCTTTCGTTTAATAATATTTTGGATGCCGATGCTGCCTGGAACGCAGCCACCGAATTTGGCGAACAGACCGTGTCAATTATCAAACACACCAATCCCTGCGGACTGGCCTCGCACAGCGATATGGTTGAAGCTTACCGGCAGGCTCTCTCCGGCGATCCTGTCTCCGCATTCGGAGGGATCGTGGCCATCAACAGACCGATGACGGTAGCCACAGCCGAAGAGATCGTCAAAACTTTCTACGAAATCGTTATCGCACCGCAATACGAACCGGGTGCGATTGAAATCCTCAAAACCAAAAAGGACCTCAGAATTCTGGATATGGGCCTGCCCAAAGAAGAGGCTTCCACCATGCACTACGATTACCGTCGAGTCGGAGGTGGAGTGCTGGTTCAAATGGGCGACATGATCGAAGAAGCCCCTGGAACCTGGCGGCTGGTAACCAAACGTTCCCCCACTGCCGATGAGATGGATGGTCTCATATTCGCCTGGAAAGTGGCCAAACATGTGAAGTCAAATGCCATTGTACTGGCTAAGGGCACCACATTGCTGGGAATGGGAGCCGGACAGCCCAGCCGAGTGGACAGCGTAGAGATAGCTCTCAAAAAAGCCGGTGAGGAAGCCAGCGGAAGCGTGCTCGCCTCCGATGCCATGTTCCCCTTTCCGGATGGGATCGAGGCTGCTGCCGCAGGCGGCGTGACTGCTGTGGTGCATCCCGGCGGTTCGGTTCGCGATGAACTGGTAATCGAAGCGGCGGACAGACTCAACCTGGCGATGCTGTTTACGGGAATCAGGCATTTCAAGCATTAAGCTCCGGTCAGCTTGACCGATGCCGGGCAAGATACCCATCAATGCTAAACCGAAATTGAGGTGACAATATGGACCCAATACTTGAAACCAACCTAGCGGGGTTGCTCTACAAAGGCAAGGTGAGAGATACCTATGAACTGACTTCAACAGAGTTACTGTTCGTGGCCACCGACCGGGTTTCCGCTTTTGATGTCGTGCTGCCGAACGGGGTCCCGGACAAAGGAAAGGTGCTCTCTCAGCTTTCCGCCTTCTGGTTCGAAAAAGTCAGTCACCTTATTCCCAATCACATGATAACTCTGGTAAACGATGTTAAAACTCTCGACGCATACGCAAATCAGGGCAAATCCAGTTTTCCTGATTACCTTGCGGGACGATCAATGATAGTGAAAAAAGCTGAGCGAATCGATGTGGAATGCATCGCCAGAGGGTACATCTCCGGTTCGGCCTGGGCGGAATACGCTAAATCCGGGACCGTTTCGGGACAGGCTATGCCTTCCGGCCTGAAAGAGAGCGACAAGCTGCCCGAACCGCTCTTCACTCCCACTACAAAGGCAGATGAGGGACATGACGAATCGATTACCGTAGAGCAGATGGCCAGCTTCGTCGGGGCTGATCTGACAAGACAGATTCAGGAAAAGACTCTCGAAATCTACGATTTTGCTGAAAAATATGCCCGCGATAAGGGCATCATCATCGCCGATACCAAAATGGAGTTTGGGATAATCGATGGCCAGCTTTGCCTGATCGACGAGCTTTTAACCCCCGATTCCTCCCGCTTCTGGGATATGGCCAGGTACAGCCCCGGAGGTGCCCAGCCTAGCTTCGATAAGCAGCCGCTAAGGGACTGGCTTACCAGTACTGGATGGGATAAGGAACCACCGGGGCCGGAACTCCCGCCGGATATTGTGGAAGCTTCCGCTGAACGCTACCAAACTGCTTATCAATGGCTGACGGGGAAAGCATTGGGGCAGGTTTGAAACCTGCCCCTAAGTAATAACCCCTTTGGTGCTGGGGATTTGATCGGCAATCCGACCATCCGGTCTGGTGGCATCGTCCAACGCTCTGGCTAATGCCTTGAACATTGACTCGGCCTTGTGGTGATCGATCTCGCCAGCGAGCAGCTTGGCGTGCAGATTAAACCGGCCCTCAATGGCAAAGGATTCGAAAAAGTGCTTTATTAAATCGGTGGGAAGCTCGTTAATGTATTCCTTATCGAACGCAACTTCAACTTCAGCGTAACCGCGCCCGGAGAGATCCACTGCTGCCAGCGCCAGAGCCTCATCCATCGGGACTACGGCATGCCCCATCCTCACAATTCCCCTGCGCTCACCCAGAGCCTTGGCAAATGCCTGACCCAGCACAACCCCTACGTCCTCAATGGTGTGATGCTCATCAACGTGCAGGTCGCCCTTTGCTTGTACCTTCAAATCGAACCGCCCATGCCTGGCAATCTGTTCCAGCATGTGATCGAACATCCCTACTCCCGTTGCTATTTCGCAGACCCCGGTGCCGTCGATATTCAATTCAATCGTTATCTGAGTTTCCCTGGTTTCCCTTGTGATGGCAGCAGTTCGCATAACTCCTCCCACATTGCGTTTCATAAATTGTCACTCTGTTTTTTCCAAGTATAACCGAATCTGAAAAAATTGACCATCCCCTTGTGATGCCCTTTCCACGCTCGCCGCGGACCTGTATACTAGGAAGAAACCCGGGAGACTTTAATTAGATAGATGTCACTCAACTGGTTCAGGGAATGGCCAAACATTTGCGCGCTCTTTCTGGCCCTTGTGGTACTGATTCTGCATCTGGTCATAATAACCGATGTTGAATCTAAAATTCTCGATGAACAGCACTACGTCCCGGAAGCCAATGCCCTCCTCGCTGGAGATGACCTGACCGACGCCAAGTACAACCCCGAACACCCTCCGCTGGGCAAACTGCTCATTGCGGGTGGTATTAAGGCCTTTGGAGATGATGCCCTGGGCTGGCGAATCTTCTCTGTACTGTTCGGGGTAGCATCAATCATCCTGTTTTACCTTATCTGCCAGAAACTCAGTTCAAGAAGATGGCTCGCGTTGATAGCTACCTTTCTCTTTGCTTTCGAGAATATGTGTTTTGTAATGTCGAGCGTGGCTATGCTGGATGTTTTCTCCGTCACCTTCATGCTGGCAGCGTTCCTGCTGTATCTGCATTCCAAATACCTGCCAGCAGGGATCGCCGTAGCCCTGAGCGCTCTGGTCAAATTGAACGGGGCCTTTGCCGGAGGGATCATCCTGCTGCACTGGCTTTTGGTGAGAAGGAAGCCGAAACTGGATGGTGTCAAGTTCCTGTTCGCTGCTCCGGCAGCCTTTTTTGCCCTTATGCCATTGTTCGATCGGCTTGCCATGAGTAAGTGGATTGCTCCCTGGGACAGGATAGATATGATGTTGAACACCAGCAAGACCCTCACTTTTGCCTCGGTTGACCATCCGGCTGAAGCCCGTCCCTGGGACTGGCTCTTTTCCCCCGACCCGATGTGGTTCTGGTATTCCCCAACCTACCAGGCAAATCTCAACTGGACGCTCTGGGCACTGATAATACCAGCCATGTGTTTCGCTCTATACGGGGTGGTGAAGCGAAGCTCCCTTTGCACTTTTGCCATTTCCTGGTTTATCGGCACGTATTTGATCTGGATTCCCATCGTGATTTTCACGGATCGCGTAATGTTCAAGTTCTATCTGTATCCGGCAATTGGAACAGTATGCCTGATGCTCGGTCTGGCGATACATGAAATACTAACAGCTTCTTCACGGATAGAAAACAAGGCAATCAGGTGGCTAATACGAACCCCAATAATGGCATTTCTCATTGGGCATCTGGCGGTGTTCATAATGCTTTCGCCGTATTGCGGGTGGCCAGAGGCCAGCTACTAATTTTATGTTACCACTGAAATGTCGTAATTGCGCATCTCACTATCTGGAATCGGGTAGAGTTGACCGACATCGTGCAACCTGCCCCGGTCTTGGGTAGTTTGGAGCATCTGCTCCAAACGCCGAGAGCGGATGCTCTCGGCTACCCCAAATCGAGGAGTGACAAAGCACTAACCAACAAACATCTCAACCCTGGCCTTAGTATCGATCTGGTTGAGTTCCGTGGTGAAGGCAGCCCAATCCAAACTGCCGCGCCGCCGATACTGATAATGAAGGGTAACCCGATCCTCCAGTGCGGACATGCTTTCTAGCTTTAGCCCGCCCACTCGGCTCCTTAAGAAAGCAGTTAGCTTGGGTTCGAATCCTCCAAACGAAGGCTGGTCCACAACAATCATCAGGTGTCCCCGGCTGAATATAGAAAATCGGTTCCGGGTAAACCATTGAATTCCGAGCGATATAAAAACGATGGCATAGAGGATCATTACTATCAGATAGTTCTCCGTCGCGGCTCCGATGGAGGAAGCAACAAGTAAAAGGAGGAACCCGATCTCTGCCGGGTCTTTCACCGGGGTTCGAAAGCGCACAAACGAAAGCGCACCCAGCAAGCCAAGTGAAAGCGGAATGGAAGTTTGAATTCCGAGGAACAGCATCGTAATCGCCGGTCCTCCGATAATGAATGTGCGGTGCACGCCGGCCCCGATGTGAGCTGCCCCATAAAAAGCCTGGTACATTAAATAGGCGATTACGGCAGCTATCAGTGAAAAAACCATCGCTGTAACGGCTTCTTCCCAGCTTACCGGGGTTTGCAGGTCCTTGATATGATCTACTAATGAATCCATGTGTTTTCCTCCTTAACTTACACGTCAAGCGTTTTGCCGGAAGGCCACAATCGGGCTACCGTTCCCGGGGCTTCCAGATGCGCGTCAATACAATGGCTGTATTTGGAAAAACGACTCCAATCTGTATTCAACAACTTTATCCGCCGCAGCGTTCGCGGCAATTCCATGCTTGGGCCCTTGACTTCGATCACGCCTCCCCTCAAAGGCAACTCCCCTTCCCCGTAACCGAATTCGCGTGCTATAAAAACAGACCGGATGTTATGATCCAGCGCTACCCGAAAACCATCCAGCATATCGGTGAAACGATATCTCCAGTACGAAATTAGAATGACGGGTCGAAGCGGCTCCGAGGGGAAATGCCCGAATCCTGCTATTGTAGCCACCAGTTTCTTTCGATCAATAATCCCGGCGCTCAGATTATCCGGCTGCAACATTTCCCGTGAGATCAGAAAACGCTCCCTCCGCTTGCTGCTGGCAAAACCCCGTCTCGATTTGAGTTCTAAAAAAACGGGCACCGTCTCCGGCAGGTCTTCAGTTTTCCCATACCAGCGAATGCGGACCTTATCCTTTTTGAACTCGCCAGATGCCGAACGCTCGTGCTGTTCAAGATTGGTGGTATCGAAATAGAGGCTGTTGACCTGTCCTTTCGGATATTCGCTGTCCTGCCGGCAAACCTGTCTCAAGAGAGCACCGGCAAAACCGATCTCCGGTGGCTTCACGAAGAACTTCCGTTCAATTCTCTGACGGAACTGTCCCTCAACTGATCGTTGCGTCATTGCTTGTATCGATTTCATCATTCAACCAGATATTAACTCATTGCCGGGGTGGCAGGCCACCGGGCCGCCCATTTGCCGGACCGGGCGGTTGCCAATCAACATCAGTGTTCTTCTCTGTGCAAGTGTAGGGGAATTCCCCTTCAAGCTGCTTCCTAATCGATTCACTTCTCTCAACCACAAATGTCTTCAACCCGATTAAAGTTGCTCCTGATGTGGGCCCGGCCTGCTTGGGACTGTGCCCCAGAAATGTTGCCATTTCCTCGCGGGTCAAACACGATTTCAGTTTATCCAGTTCATCAGCTGTGGGTCTGCGGGTGCGAAGTTCTTCCAGTGTGGTTTCATCGAAAGCGTTCTGGATACACCCCAGTTTTTGAGGGGGAATCTTTGGGTAGGAAAAGGAATCTTCCTGGGGCTGTTTTTCCTCATGCCAGCGAGGAATATCTTCATACAACCCGCGCTCGAAATATTCGATGGGATAGAATTTGAGTTCGTCAGCTTGCACATAAGGGAGAACAAGATCGGCAGCTTCTTCAATCTGAGCTGTCATTGTTTCAACCGAAAATGGCCCATTCAGCAATTCCTCAAGATACTGATAGTATTGTTTCAAATAAGGTTCATGGGCCAGCAGCCGATTGACCAGCGGGTATCTATCCGCGCTCCTGCAGGCTGGTTGATCGATACACAAATTGATGATTTCATCACGGGTCATACCGCAGGTAAACGACCCGAATGCGCCATTCAGGTCCCACGGAAGCAGGGTAAATTTGCCATCGACTTCGTACAGGTAGTAGTTATGCCCCATCCCTAAATAGCTATCGAAATACCCAATCGTTCCCGCCACCGCAAAAACCCGAAGGGCGCTATCAACATCCAGCACCTTTTCGATCTTCTCAGGAAAGGTTTCATCCGGTTCGTTGTTCAGGATTTCCAGCAAGTTCAAAATAGCGGTATGATCGGGATAAGTCTCATTTGTCTTCAGTCCCATTTGATCGATGTAGTCCCTCGCACCGATTGCGTAGTTTCTATTGTACGGAGCAGCGCCCATTCCCAGCCCTTCGCCATA
>CAZJQZ010000062.1:0-13228 GCA_964548045.1 uncultured Dehalococcoidia bacterium
ATCGCCATCTTTAATTCCCCGTGCCTCGGCATCGACGGTATTCATTCGAATCGAATGCGGGTCCAGTTCCCGCAGCCATGGTATATTGTCAAACTGGGTATGCGCTCTCCGACGAGTATGGGTAGTAATGAGTTGTAGCGGGTATTTTTCTGCCAGTGGATCGTTATGGCTTTCCCACGTTTCGATATACTTTGGGATCGGCGGACAATCAGGCAGGTTTAATTCCTCAATCATCCGGGAATTGATTTCGATTTTCCCGGACGGTGTGTAAAAGGGGTTATTCTCAGGGTCTTCGATCTGGGCACGGAAGGGAACATTAGGTTCGGGCAGGTCAAGTTTGTGAAAGCCTTTTTCCTTGAACGCTTCAATATCAGGAATAGTGCTCTTTTCCAGGATGATATCCATCCATTCCTCGTCCGTTTTGTCGTTGTAATCAGTATAACCCAGGCGGTTGGCAAGGTCTGTTGTAAAGTCCATCGGCGATCGCGCTTCGCCTACGGGCTCGATGATCTTTCGGCGGTATGCGTAGAACACCGGACAGGATGCGCTCATAGTAATATCAACTCGTTCAAAAAACGTCGTTGACGGCAGCACTATATCGGCATACTGAGCGGTGGGGGTCATGAAATGTTCTTCGGTAACGATGAAATCGAGTTTGTTAAAGGCTGCAACGTTTTTGTTGGTGTTGGGCCATTGATTGAGTGGATTGGCATTGACCACCCAGAGAAATTTATAATCGGCAGGATATCCACCCGCTTTACCTTTGATGATAGCATCGGCAAGATGAAAGATGTTGATAATTCCATGTCCCCAAACGTAATATCTTCGGTTGGAAAGTTTGCCTGGCGGGTTGGAAATTGTCTTATCCACCTCGTTCGGCGGGACTTTCGGACCCGATTCCAGCATGCCAAGTGCATAAGGTCCCCATGATTTGCCACCACACGATCCCCCAAGTTTACCGATGTTGCCGGTCATAGCTGCCAAGGTGATCGCTGCCCGATGGTATTGCTCGCCATATGCCGTTCGGCCGGGGCCGATACCAGTAATCAGTGCCGCCGGTTTGGTGTTCGCATATTCAAGAGCCAGGTTTCGGATGGTATCCGCCGGGATACCGGTGATGGTTGAAGCCCATTCCGGGGTTTTAGCTACTCCGTCTTCGTTGCCCAGAATATAATCTTCGAACTTATCAAAACCGATGGTGAATTTTTCGAGGAACGCCTGATCGTGGAGATTCTCCGTTACCATCACGTTTGCCATAGCGATGAGGGCAGCGGCATCCGTGCCGGGCCGGATGGGTATCCATTGGTGGGCAAAAGCGGCTGTGGAAGCGGTATATCTGGGATCGATGGACACAATTCTTATGCCCTTTTCTCTAGCCTGAGTCAAGTACCAGGCGGTATTGGTATCGTGAATGGCAGTCGAAGGGTCCCATCCCCACATGATGATTAGTTTGGAATTAAGGAGATCATCACGCGTATGAGCGGTCCATGCCATCCCAAAGGCCGTAAGCTCCGCAAAGATGCCGCCTTCATAGGAGTGCAAACCCCAGGGGCGAGTATATCCCCCCATCATGCAGAAGAGTCGGCTCATTCGACGCCAGCCATCGTGCAACATTGCCTGATCCCCGCCGGATACCCAGTGAACGATTGAGGCCGGGCCATAGGTATCCACTACCCGCTTGAGTTCAGTAGCGATGGTATCGAGCGCTTCGTCCCAGGTGATTTGTTCAAACTGGCCACTCCCCCGAGGCCCGACACGTTTCATGGGGTGTTTCAATCTGTCCGGATGGTATATCCTCTGTCGCCAGGATCGGCCCCGGAGGCAGGCCCTCACCTGAGTATTGTCAGTATCATCATCGGTTTCGATCCGGGTGATGACGCCGTCTTTAACGTGAACATTCAGCAGGCATCCCCCTCCGCAATGCGGAGCGCAGGTGGTTGTGATTACCTTTTCATTGCTCATACTTTTTATCCCTGTTTGGATTTTCGCCAATCGATGAATTCAACCATCGTCCCGCCGGCTTCCGACGTATCGAAATAGGCGAATTCCATGAATCCCATATCCTGATGATAGATAGGTTCGATCCCTTTTTTGGCGAAATAGGCTTTGCCTGCTGCCATATCGTCGACTTCAAAGGCGATATGATGAATACCGTCACCGAATTTGTTCAGATATTCAAAATAAGGATTTTCACCTTCTAAGGGCTGAATAAACTCAATTTGTATATCGCCCAGTTGAGCGAAAGATACCTTTATCCTGGTTGCAACCGTTTTGCCTCTTAGAATGGCGCCGGTCATGTCAACTTCCATTGGTGGCGAAAACGGCCCGATTCCAAAGATCGATTCGTAATGTTGGCAGGCTTTTTCGATGTCCCCTACAACGTAACCAAGCTGGTAGAGCGGGGGAAATGTGAATTGTTCTGTCATTTCGTCACCACCTTATTTGTGTGCCAGTGAAACCACTGGTTTGGGTTTGCAAATCACCGATGGCTTGAGCTTTGCATCATACTGGAATCCTTCAGCTATGTGAACCTGCCCGTATTTGGCTTCCATTTCCTCGATGGGGCCGGCGTCCAGCGCACGGGTGGGGCAGGCGGCAACGCAGATTGGCAGTTTGCCATCTTCCCAACGATCAACGCAGAAATTGCATTTTTGCATCTTGGGATTGGTTTCCTCGCCGAATTGCGGCGCTTCGTAGGGGCAAGCCTCCAGACAAAGGCCACATTCATCTTTGCCCAGACAGGCAGCGGTGTCTACCAGCACGATACCATCTTTCTCTCGCTTGGTGATGGCGTTTACCGGGCAGGCCGGAATGCAGGCAGGTTCGGCGCAATGATAACATGGAGTAGCCATAAAGGCAGTGAAGACATCTGGGTATTTACCTTTCTGGATAGTTGAAACCCTCATCCAGTTGGCAGGGCCGGCAGATATATCATTCCAGTCTTTGCAGGCGACCATGCAGGTCCAACATCCGGTGCACCGTGTCTGGTCGAAATAAAAAACCAGTTGCATATGCTTCTCCTTGTTCTCTACTATAAATAATAATGTCATTCCGTGCTTGACACTGAATCCAAGCCTCACAATCCCTCACTGGATTCCCGCTTTCACGGGAATGACATATCAGGATTTTAAATCTTAGCTGCCAGTTGTGCAGCCTGATATGCCACGGAAGCTGCATTTCGAGGCTTAACACAATCACCAACTGTGTAAACCTCCGGAACAATTCCTTCAAGTTCCTGAGCCAAACTGTTTTCCGGTTCCATGCCAAGTGCCAAAACCACCGTATCGACCGGCAGCGAAGCAACCTCATTCCCAATACGAACAATCACACTTTGTTCTGTAATTTCTAAAACCTGAGTGTGAAGATACAGAGGAATACGCAGATCGATAAGTATTTTCTCAAGAGCCCGGAGTGTCATACGTTCCAGGGTCAATCCCAACTTTCCACGAGTGACTAAACTTACTTCTTTTCCCTTTTTCGCCAATTGAATTACGACTTCAATCGCGGTGTAGCGCCCACCCAGTACCACAATCCTGCCTTCCGGATTTACTTTTCCGGCGATAACATCGAGGGCCTGTACCACGTTGCTGCAATCAATTCCTGAAATATTCGGCATCGCAGGTGTGGCTCCGGTGGCAATTATAACAGTGTCTGGTTTTATATCAAGGATTTTCTCCCTGGTGATTATAGTGCCCGTTTGGATTTCCACGGCATGCTTCTGTAGAGATTGTTTCAAATGCTCGATCAGAGTGGAAAAGTGGACCTTCTCAGGAATGGCAGCCGCGATGTTCCACTGCCCGCCAAGTTCCGGCTCTTTTTCGTATAGCGCAACTTTGTGACCTCTTTCTGCCAGAATTGCAGCGGTCTGCATTCCTGCCAGTCCTCCACCAACAATCATCACATTCTTTATAGGATCGGCCTGTTTCAGTGGAAGCTGGGATTCCCGGTTGAGGAACGGATTTACCGAACAGGAACCCCTCCCTGCTCTGCGGTCCTGATTCAAACAGTTGTTACAGTAGATGCAGCGTCGGACCTCATCTGCTCGGCCTTCACGGAGTTTATTTGGCAGTTCGGGGTCGGCCAGCAGCGGCCTTCCCATCGCGATAAAGTCGGCTCTGCCGTTTGCGACAGTTTCGGCAGCCAGTTCAGGTGTGATCTTTCCTGCAGCCATAACCGGTATTCTGACTGCCTTTTTGATCTCATCGACCAGTTCCAGCATTGAGCCGTTGGGATAAAGATATGAGGGTATGGTGGTCGATGACCAGAACTCAATTCCTCGGGAAACGCTGATCACGTCAGCGCCTGCCGATTGAAGAATGACAGCCTGTTGAGCCGCTTCCTGCGGTGTGGTGCCGCCATCGAGATCGTCGCTTCCGTTTATCCTGATGGAAACGGGGAAGTCCTGTCCGCAAATCTGCTTTATTCGCTCAATGACTTCACGAGGGAAACGGGTTCGTTTTGTGAGCGAACCGCCGTATTCATCGGTTCGGCGGTTTAAAATTGGAGTCATTAACATTCCCGCGAGTGACCCGTGGCAGGAATGGATTTCAACCATATCTGCGCCCGCTTTTTTTGCTCTCAGTGCTGCTTGAGCGAAATCATCTACGTATCGTTCGATGTTTTCTTTAGTGATGACCTCGCAGGGAAGAGAATCTGTGAGCCACGGCATTTCAGATGGAATTTTCATCGTAAAGCCTTTGGGCACAAATCCAGCGAAAAGGTAGAGCATTCCCACGTGCATCAATTGAATACCGATTTTCACACCGGATTCGTGAATAGTATTTACAAGTCGTCGCCAGTCTTCAAGCCAGATGTCATCGTAGATGGCCATATTGAACATGAGGGGTGCGTCGGCGCTCACTCCTGCATAGGCGGGGATGATGAGTCCTATTCCACCTTTAGCTCTGGCCCGATAGTAATCGAGGAGCCGATCGGAAAGGTGTCCATCCGGTTCAGGTAACTGAGATGCCATGGCCGGCATGACAAGGCGATTATCGAGTTCGAGCGAACCGATTCTGCCGGGTTGGAACAATGCTGAGAAATCAGCCATTCTCAGTCTGCCTTATAAACTTTACATAATAATGCCCGATTGCACCAGCCACCGGAGAGTTCATCACAGAACTCAGGATCGTCAAGCGTTAGTACGTTGGCGTTGGATTCCCACACCCCGCTAAGATCCGGTTCATTGGCAGGTTTTTCCGGGAACCACCAGCTTGCCTGGCAATTGACCACATTCGGCAGAATGCCGTCATTATATCTGGCCTTCTGTTTAATCTTTCCGCGGCGGGTCTCGATGCAGGCCCAGTCACCATCATTAATTCCCAAGTTACTGGCTGTTTCGGGATGGATATCCATCAATGGATCGGGGTGTTTTTCGCGAGCGCCAATTCCTAATTGCATGAACTCGGAGTGATACATCGGGCGGTAATTGCCGCCTGTGTTCAAAATAAGAGGATATTCTTCAGCTACATCCGGTAGCCGCAACGGGCTTTCCGGCGGTTCCTCGTAAAAGGGCATCGGATCGTAATCCAGGTTTTCAAGAATACTGGAATAAAGCTCGACTTTTCCCGAAGGTGTTGGGAAGCCGGTTTTTTCGTATGGCTTGGTGTCAAATCCATCTGGGAAAACGATCATCTGATCTACACAATCACGGAAGGTCAGGCCACATGCCTCAAGACGATAGTTGCTGACTTCCTCAGTCGTTTTCCAGGGCCAGTATTCTTCCTGCCCCACACTCAAAGCCAGCGCACGGAAGAACTCGTAAATATCCCGTCGCTCGCCCATTGGTTTGATGGCTTTCTCTCCGGCCCAGAGCAGACTGGCAAAATCCATCATGTTGGTGCACAAATCCCTTTCCAGCCAGCTTGTAGCCGGGAAAACGTAATCGGCAAGCTGGGCTGTAGGAGTCATTACCAGTTCCTGAACGATGGAAAGTTCAAGATTGTCGCTCTTGAGCGCCTCGTAAACCAGCTTGGTGTTTCCGCCCCAGGCCATCGGATTGGAGCCCCAGCAGATCATAGCCTTGATGGGGTAAGGTTCACCGGAGAGGATCGAACGCCAGAGCATTGTCGTGTGTGCCTGAATTTGAACAGTTACCGGAGCAGGAACACCGTATACCTTTTCAATGTATGGAGCCATCATGCTCCAGCCCTTGAGAGATACCAGCCGACAGGCGTCGTAGCCCATCATTTTCTGGCGCGCTTCCATCGGCAGGCGTTCCATCATGGTAAGTTCGGATTCAGTGACGAACCTGCCGCCGTTATTGGTTGAGCCCGGTCGGGTTATCAGATGCCCGCCAAATTCTCCAAGATATCCGCAAATGGCACGCATGATCACCTTGGCGTGTTCGGTGCGGGTGCCGTTCAGTCCGAGCTGGTCAATAGCCACGCCGTAGGGCATAGCCGATGGCCCGTGAGTAGCGTATGTTCTGGCAGCTTCGATAATCTTCTCGGCTGCTACACCGGTAATTTCAGAGACTTTCTCCGGCGGGTATTCTTGGACTCTTTCTTTCAGCTTATCGAAACCGATGGTCCAGTTATCGACGAAATCCTTTTTATAAAGCTCTTCATTGATGATAACGTTAAGCCAGCCCATAGCAAGTGCGGTATCAGTGCCGGGACGCAGCTGCAGCCAGATATCGGCGATGTCGGTGGTTTTGGTGCGACGGGGATCGACGGCGATGATTTTAATATCCTTTTCCTTCCTCATTTTCAGAAGGTGTGTCCAGCTTCGCATCTCGGATTGGGCCGGATTGCTGCCCCAGAAAACCGCGCAGCCGGAATTGGAAAGATCGGTGGACCATGTTGTCACGTCTCCGGTGACTGCCATGTTGATGCCCATATCGTTGATGCCACATATAATCCCGGGGGCAAAAATGTTGTGCGGGTTGCCGAACAGAGTGGCAAATCGACCACGTGGCCAGTAATCATTTCCGCGATAGGTGCCTTCGAAGAATCCCAGCGTCTCCGGGCCATACTTATCCTTCAGTTCCAGAAGTTTGGGTCCGATCTCGGCCATAGCGTCATCCCATCTGATCTGCTGCCATTTTCCTTCCCCGCGTTTACCCACACGTTTTAGAGGATACATGAGTTGATCGGGATGATAGAGCCATTTGGGCGCGATGCCGGGTCTTTCGCAGGTGAAACCGTGGCTTAAAAAGTGGTCTTTATTACCTTCAATTTTGGTAACCTTGCCGTCTTCGACATGAACCAGCACACCGCAAAGTGCAGCACAAAACTGACAAGCCGTTTTCTTTATCTCATGAGAGCCCATTACGGACCTCCCTCATATTATTCTTTTGAGCAAAAGAGTAACATTTTATGAAACGAATGTCAAGTATTAGTCAGCATAATGTTTCTTATAGTGCATTATAACGCAAATGTCGTTACAATTAGGACAGTTATGTGGTATAAATGAAACTTTTGACAAAAACGCCCCCACACTTTTGATGTGGGGGCGTCAGCCAGCTTGAACTATTTTGGATTCTAGACCAGTGCGCTCATTCCTATCGCTCTTCCACCGATGATCAACTTCTGAATTTCGGGGTTGCCTTCAGGCTGGAACATGGCCCGAGCATCCCTGAAGTAGCGCTCGACTTTATATTCTTCAGCCAGGCCCCAGGCACCGTGAACTTCCATGGCATTGGAAGCTGCTTTCACACCGACCTGGTTGGCAAAATACTTGCCGCCACAGGCTTCAAGTGTGGCATCCCTGCCATCGCCAAGGAGTGAGAAGGCTTTATAAAGGAGTAATCGGGCTGCCTCTGTCTCAACAATTGAATCAGCGATTAATTCCTGGATCAACTGGAACTTGCCCAGCTTTTTGCCGAATTGAGTTCTCTCTCTTGCATATTTGATTGCTGCCTCATTAGCAGCC
The DNA here is from genome assembly GCA_964548045.1 of uncultured Dehalococcoidia bacterium. Taxonomy (GTDB): domain Bacteria; phylum Chloroflexota; class Dehalococcoidia; order SZUA-161; family SpSt-899; genus JBGLNL01. Next base: position 7,876 of record CAZJQZ010000062.1, read on the forward strand.
TGAGCGATCCCGACAGAGAAAATGCCCACTGTGGCTCTGGTGAAGCCCAACTCACCAGTAAGAGTGCCAAGCGCTCCCGTTCCAGCGCCAGCAACGAGGTTTTCTTTGGGAACCTTACAGTCGGTGAAGGTCATCAGAGCCGAAGGCGCGCAACGCAAACCGATCTTCGGGATGGTTGTTGCCTCGAACGGCGATTCCCGGCGGTCAACAAGGAAAATACCGAGTCCATCAACACCCTTGCTCCGATCTTCGGAAGCGAACAGAATGCAAATTTCGGCGACGTCGCCCCCCGTCACCCAAGCTTTTTGCCCGTTGATGACGTAATGATCGCCATCCAGAACAGCGGTCGTTTCCACGCCTCGCAGGTCCGAACCTACGTTGGGTTCGGTGAGGGCAAAACTTGCCAAGGTATCAAGTGTTTGAAGCGAAGGCAGGTATTTCTTTTTCTGTTCCTCGGTTGCCAGCTTGCCCACGAGGTAACCGCCACCGGCTCCCAGTGAAACAGCAAGGCTGGGCCACACGCGGCTCAACTCTTCCTGCAAAACAGCGTTTGCAATCATGGGAATCTCAGTCCCACCGTCTTTTTTGGGAATGATGCCCAGACAATAGTCCCAGGGAATCAACTTTTTGATCAGGTCTACCAGTATGTCCCGTGGATAAGGAGCATATTTTTGCTCATACTCATCGACCAGTGGGGCGATCTCCTTCTCAAGGAATGCCCTCACGTTCTTTTTTAGCATCTGGTGTTCTTCGGTGAGTTCAAAACTCATTTTTATTAGTCTCCTTTTAAGTGTTCTTGCTTAAGATTAGCATAAATAGCCCCAGCCTGACCAGTCCGGCGCAGGCTGGGGCATTTGGTACTTATTGCCAATCCTTTTCTATAGCCTGGCTAATTGCTACTATTCCGGTTTCATCGGTTTGCCGCCGAGAGTGGGCGGCGGGCCTTTGAGCATCTCACAGGTCATTGCTGTGAAAGGACAGGGCTGCCTGAGTTCTTTTCCTATCTCCAGAACGTGGCTCATATCTTTTACCCCGACGAAATAGGTCGGCGGCGGCGGATCGGTCCACATGGATTTCAGCCATTGCCAGTTCTGGGCGGAGAAACTGTTGCCGGAACCAATCTTAATGTGTTCGACCAGCATTTTTTCGTCGGCACCATTGGCAATTCCCCAGTTGAGGGCTTCGGCAAGCACCCACGAGTTGATGGTGGCACACATGTTGTTGGCCAGTTTAACGATCTGTCCCATCCCCAGCGGCCCGCAGTAGGTGATTTTGCCCATAGTCTCGATCAGGGCACGGTACTTTTCAACCACGGCCTCATCGCCGCCAACGCTGATACCGAGAGTTCCGGCCTCGGCTCCCATGCGAGCTCCCACAACAGGCGCGTCAAGCACATCGATCTTCTTAGATGCGCCGGCTTCCGCCACCTTCCGGCAGAACTGTGGGGCAAAAGTACCCATCAGGATTATGCCGGAACCATCCTTCAGGCCTTCCATCAGGCCATTATCACCGAAGATTACCTTATCTGCCTGCGTATCATTCTGGACCATTATTGCCACGCCGTCTGCGTTCTGGCCCACTTCTTTAGGATTAGCACATTCGGTGGCACCCAGTTCAACCATTTCTTCGATCGGCTGCCGCCGCACATGTCCGGTGACGTATGTCTCAAATCCTTTCTTGACCACGTTCTTGGCCATCGGAAGCCCTATATCACCCATTCCAATGAATCCAGCTTTCATATTTCCTTCAAAACCTCCATCGTAAGAATCGAAAGCATCTTACTGCCATCCGAGTTTCTAGATAATAACTCCCTGTTCTTTGAAGGCGGAGAGATCATCCCAAGTGTAACCGTAATCCATAAGAACCGTCTCTGTATCCTGCCCCAGGTTCGGAGCAAGGGTCCTTATTGTCCCCGGCGTCTCGCTGAAAGTGACCGGCGAGTGAATCATCTTGAACTTGTGATTGCTGGCCTCTTCCGTTACTTCCTCGAAAAACCCGTTCTCGTATGCCTGTGGATCGTTAGCAACATCCAGAGGGGTCTGGACTCTGCCGAGTACGATATCGAAATCTTTGGCGACTTGATCCCACTCATCAGCTGTTTTGGTAGCAGAAATCTTATCCATTTCCGGGATCAGATACATATTCTCTGAGATGCGTTTCTGGTGTGAATTAAATCTTTCGTCATTTTCCCATTCGGGCTTTTCGATGGCCCTGCAGAAACGATCCCAGAACAGATCGGTTTGCGGCATGACGAACATGATCCACTTATCATCCTTTGTCTTGTAAACGTTCCACATGAAGTTTGTAACCTTCGTCCGGTTGGTCTTGGGAATGTTGACCCCTACGTTGAGCGCGGCGCCTATATCAAAGGCGGCTCCGAAAACGGCAAAGTGATAGAGGTTCACTTCGACCTTTTGGCCGACACCCGTTTTCTCGCGAGCGTACAGCGCGGCTGAGATGGCCCCGGCGATACAAGGTGCTACCTGATTGTCTCCCAGTCCAGCCCGTTGAGGACGAGGATCTTCGTCGGCTGAAATGCGGTCCATCATCCCGCTTCTGGCCCACCATGCGGCATAGTCGAATCCGGGCTTGTATTTATCGGGACCGCTCGTTCCGTAACCGGTCGCCTGGCAGTAGATCAGTTTGGGATTAATCTTCTTCAGGGTGTCATAATCGAGCCCCTGCTTTTCGATCGCACCGGCATCGAAATTGGTGGCAAATACATCAGCCGTCTCGATTAATTTGAAGAGTATCTCCTTGCCTTTTTCTGATTTGAGATCAATCCCGATACTCCTTTTGTTACGGTTAAAATAGTGGAACCACATGCTAATTTTGAGTTCCGAAGGCGGCATGACGCCTTCGATCGGTACGGGGAACCGAACGGCGTCGCCCCCCATTTTGAAATTCTCAATTTTAATTACATCCGCGCCCCAGTCTGCAAGCATAGCTGTAGCTGTGGGAACCAGCAGAAAATGACCCATCTCGATGATTTTTACACCTTCAAGAGCTCCTTGGCTCATCTGTTCGACCTCCTTGCAATATTTAAATTGGCTTGCCTTCTGCGGGATTCTAGCACCCCAAGAAAACGACTGTCAAGATACCGGAAGGTACATGTAAAGAATTCAGTGGTTGATATGATTTTACACAAGCTATGCGAGCAGGTATCCTCCATCAACCACGATGGTCTCTCCGGTAATGTAATCCGCAAGACCACTGGCGAGGAAAAGAACCACTCTGGCCACTTCGTCAGGCTCTCCCATACGTCCTATTGGCATTTTGGCTCCCATATCTTCAGCCATCCGTTCCAGAGATTTTCCGGTTACTTCCTGCATTTCCATGCCGGTCTGAACGGTTCCCCCGGTGAGAATGCCTCCGGGGGCAACAGCGTTTACCATTATTTTGTGTGGTGCCAGTTCCAGAGCCAAGGCTTTGGTGAGCATGATAACTCCGCCCTTTGAAGAGTTGTAATGAGCCAGAAATCCGGTTGGCCGCATTCCATCAACAGAAGCCATATTGATGATCCTGCCTCCGTTTCCGGAATCAATCATGGCTTGAGCCGCAGCCTGCGAGAACAAAAACGGTCCGCTCAAATTGAGATTAATGACTTTGTCCCACAATTCCTTGCTCGTGTCCAGTATCGGGGAAACCGGGTAAATACCTGCGTTATTGACCAGTATATCTATACTGCCGAAGGCATCGACAGTATCTTTTACAGCCTGAATTGCATGCGATGCACGGGATGCGTCAACTTCACATGCTCTTGAACTGCATTCTTTTGCGTTGATTTCCGAAGCTGTCTGGTCGGCTGCTTCAAGGTTGATATCGGCAATCATCACGCTGGCTCCAGCTTCCGCGAGTCGATGTGAGATGGCCTGCCCGATTCCGGTAGCGCCTCCTGTTACCAGTGCGGCTTTTCCGGTTAAATCAAATAGTTCTGGGATTGTCGGCATTTCTTTTGTTTCCTTTTTTAAGTTTTATGAAAGTAAATATCCCCCATCTACTAGAAGGATATCACCTGTCATGTAGTTTGAAGCCCCACTGGCAAGGAAGAGCACTACTTTGGCAATATCATCCGGTTCGCCAGTCCGCCCAAGAGGTAGCCGACCACGAAAACTCTTGCCTAGGTCTTCGAGGGAAAGTCCCTGAGCCACCGCTTCTTTTGCCACGTTTCCGGTTCCGGGCGTGATGATGCTTCCGGGAGCAACGGCATTGACCAGAATATTGTGCTGTGCTAATTCCACCGCCAGTGCTTTGGTGAGCATTACTACTCCCCCTTTGGAAGCATTGTAAGGTGTGGCATTGCCGTTAGGGTGAAAACCGTCCACTGAGGCCAAATTGATGATTTTGCCACCTTTGCCAGCTTCGATCATTTGAGCAGCGGCCGTTTGAGCGTACACAAAAGACCCTTTCAAATTGATACTTATTACCTTATCGAACAAACCCTCTTCAACCCGCATGACGGGCAAAAGTGGATAGATACCCGCATTATTTACCAGGATGTCCAGGCTTCCGAAGGAACTAATGGTTGCCTGAACTGCCTTTTTTGCATCGGCAGAACTGCTGGCATCTGCCTGAATTGCCTGCGCTTTTCCTCCATTGAATTTGATCTCATCAACGGTCTGGCTGGCTATATCCAGATCGAGATCTGCTATCATTACACTGGCGCCCGCTTCCGCAAGGCGCAGGCAAATAGCTTTTCCTATTCCCATAGCCCCACCCGTCACGATAGCGCCCTTTCCGGTTAAGTCAAAAAGCTCTGCTATTGACTGGGTCATATTTCCCCCTTTTGAAATGTAAACTCTATTTGAATGGCACGCCGAGGCGGGCAAGTTCGTCTTTTGAATCTAAAACGAGGCGCTCGTAATCAGGTTTCGGTTTCATAGTCTTGAGATCGTATAATTCGAGGAAAGGAACAGAGAACATCATCTCAACCCGTTCTATCTTATCAATTTCAGCCAGAATCCTTTTAACGAGATCGTTAACTTTATCCGGTTCCATGCCGGCGGTAACATTCATTGCTTCACCAACTACGGATGCCTCGAAGCCTGTTGTACCCCCAATCCATGCATAAGTCATTCCGCATGCAGAGTACAAAATAGCTGAGGCGATTTCATGCATCAATTGACCCTTGGTGAAATACAGATCCATGGCAGCAGCAGCAACTCCTCCAACACATACTTTGATGTTTCGCTCAGCAGCACGTGCGGCTGCACCGTATGCCCAGAAGCATGCTGGAGTACCCCAGTTTCCATCTATGTGGTTGGTGAAAAGGCTGCATATCGGACCATGACCATAAGCAAGCTGTCCGAGCATATTTGCTACCAAACTGACTGCTGTATCAGCGGCATCCCGG
>CAZJQZ010000063.1:0-13034 GCA_964548045.1 uncultured Dehalococcoidia bacterium
TATTTTGACCGATTTTTCGCTATCATCGCGCAGGTCGAACCAGTCGGCATCATCGATCTTCACGAAGACCTCCTGGGTTTCGTCGAGGTAATTGTAGATGGCTACTTTGACCGGGAACTCCTCTCCGCGTATGCAGGAATATGGCAGGTCGATTTTGAGGAAGAAAGGCTGGAAGGTTACCAGTTGCGCTTCCCCAACTCCCAGACCGTTTTCCTCGGATATGGCTACGGCCCGGAGCATCCAGGTGGTGATGGTATCTGGCACCTGAACATTGACCGCGGTCTTCCCTGAAGAATCGGTGATTGCTTCCTGCCAGAGCCATGTTTCCGGGAAATACTGTCGGACTCTTTCCACTTCTGCGAGTCCTTCTCCCGCAGCGCTAGATGCCGTGTGTTGCATTGGTTCAGGTGCTATCGCGGGGACTGGCACTGCCATATCAGCTTCGTCCATAGCAAAGGCAATCTCGCCCTTCATCATCCCGCCTTCCATCCCCCATCTGCCCCATTGCTGTTCGTATTCCTTCCCTTCGGGAACAGACTGGTTGCTCATCACCACCACCCCGGCGTCTTCAAATATTTCTTGGGCACCTCTGACCAGAATATCTCCGTAGATGGAAACTTCATGCAGTTCAGCCTGGGGTTCCATGTACAGCCGTTCCAGTTCGTCGAAGACCTGCTGCAGATTCAATCGATTTTCAGCCAGAATGAAGACCGATTTATCCACGGCTGCGATCCCCACTTTCGATTTGCCGTCTGCATTGATTTCGATTTTGATGTTATCGCCGGGTTTGGCCTCTTCGGTGGAGAAATTCACCTCCACGTTATTGGGGTACTCAGCTTCAACACTGAATGGAATATAGTCGGCGGCGACTTCGCTGGAGGGCAGGATTTGATAGACCAGCAGCTTGGCGGAAGGGGCCATCTGCGGGGTAACCTGAAAGGCTATCTCACTGTCTTGGGTGAAGTCGGTAAAAACTACTTTGTTTCGAGATATGATTTCGTAGTAGAAATTGACGGCTTCTTTAGTGGAATGGACTTTAAAGGCTACTTCCTGCCCCACCGGAGTGATGCCTACGCTGATTTGCTCCACGTGAATGAAGTTGCCTGATGGAGAATAGGCTGCCTCGATAGCTTTGGAGGCTTCGGCTCCATCGGTTGAAGCATTCACTTGTACAGCCGTGGCTTTTTCAGGTGAGTCCAGGGAAAGGATGGCCATGCCATTTTGGGTATCGACGGTCTTGTTTTCTGTTTTGATCTCTTCGAATTCATCGTCGATATAGGTGATGTTTACCTGCACTTCCGTATCGACTGGCTCATTATCCGGGGTTTCGGTGACGATGAGGAATTCGAACGGCAGCCCCGGTTTGAAGGTGGTTCCTTCCGGGATCAGTTGAACGCTTACCGGACTTTCCGCCACGGTGAACATTCGGGAGGTGCTCTCTTCGTAACCAGTGGATTGCTCGGTGACGGTGATATCAAGGATAACGTTGCCCATTCCGCGATTGTCGGGAGTGCCGGCAACGTATCCGACGGCCGGGATTTCAAACTCGGTTTCGCCGTCGATTTCTTTGGTGAAGGTGGTGTATTCTTCCCATTGCCCGACGTATCGGGTGGCGGTGATACTCAGCTCTCCTTTTACCGGCTTGCCGAAACTGTATTCCGCTTTGATGATTCCTTCGATGGGCTCATTGGCCAGGTACCATTCTCTGGGCAGTTCAACCGAAACTTCGTATTTCGGGAGCACGTATTCTTCGACCTTCACGTCCAGCTGCGTATCCGATTTGGCTGCCGAGGCATTTATTTTCCACGTGCCCAAGTTCGGTTCGCTTGAAATAGGCAGGTCAAAACTGACCATTCCGTAGGTGTCGGTGGATACTTCTTTGCGGAAAATTTTTATTCCTTTGGAGTCGAGAACTTCTATTATCACTGTCTCGTTCATTGGGCGAAGATCGGAGTTGAGGGTGATGGCCCGGATGTGCATAGTCTGGCCGGGTTTATAAATGGGTTTGTCGGTTTCTACGAAGACGAGCAGGCTTTTTTCAACTCGTATGCTGGTCTTATCTGAAAAATGTGAACCCTCGATCTGAAGTTCGTAAGCGCCTTCTTCAAAGTCTGCGGGAATTTCTAATTCAATCTGTCCCTTGCCGTTGATCTGGCTGTCTTCTGTGATAATGCTCTGGCCGTCTTTCAGCAACGAGACTTTTATTGTGTCTCTGGTGAGTTCTCCTTCGCTTCCCAGCAAGGTAAAGGCAACGGCGGCGCTCTCGCCGGCATGCATGGTCCGGGGAGCCATCGCCACGTAACTCGTGACCTCTGTGTTGGAAATCGGGGATTTTGATACGCACCCGGCCACGGTTGTGGCAAGTAGTACCAGAATGAGAATAACTGTGATGAATCTCGTTGAATTCATGATGCCCCCCTGTTTTGGTGTTCTGTAATAGAGACGTAAGGAAAGAGAAAAATGCTCAGTTAAGGATAGGAGGCATCGATGGTTTTGTCAACCTGCCTGAGGTGTGGAATTAAGGAGGTGTGTTTACCGTTTGGGAACTGGTGGTGCGGAGTGGCATAAAGGCGCCATGCCCGCCGGAATTTGAATGGAGGATGGGATAATCAGAGCTTCTTTAATATGACTGATTGTGTCGGAGGGCTTTCCCGTTTCTGAGGTGGAGCTTATCGAACCATGATGGACGTGCCGGGGCCGTTGTGGTCATTATCATAGCCCAAAAAGTCTTTGAACGTGCTTTTTGGACGTGCATCATTATTTCGCTGGTGAGTCCCTTAACGGTATAATAAAAAGGATCGAAATGGGCCAGAGTCTTGCCTTGTTTGAGCAGGAAAAGCTGATCTTCATTATCCAGGATTAGTTCGAATCCGGCTTTGCTGTCATCATCTGAAAGGATCCCCCATATTATTGCTCCTTTGGGGGTGTTCACTTTTTGGGCGTTTTGCTTGGTGGCAGATTTTACCTTGTGATTTGCCCGCCCGAATCTCTTTGCTGTGCTTAACATTGTCTCAATTCCTTGTTTGACTTTACCTCTTTGTAATTTCAAGTTTATTCTGCCTGTTTTCGGCCTAATTGAACAGAGAGCCAGCCCTCAATCTGTTTGGGGGTTTACCCCCAAAAAAGTGGTGGTTGAGGTGTAGATTTGGCTCAAGTGGTGTGGGTGGCTGAAGCTATTGCTTTTTATTTATGTTCATTTGCCTGGTAAAGGCGGGTGTATAATAACCAATCAGCATAAAGGGAAGTGTGACTGGTCGGAGGTGATTACAAGTGCCGAAAAAGCCTGGGATTTCCAAAATCACTATGATATCCCTGATAAGTAAGATTCCTCGTGTTCCCCGGATAGCGGGTGTCTTAAAAAGTGCTCGCATACCTAAGATATCTGGTTCGCTTAACATTGCCGGAATACGCAAAGCATCTGAACGGGTGAAGGTTCCATCGATTCCCTTGCTGGCGAAAGTTCCCCTGAGGACGAAGTTGATTCTGGTGGGGTGTGCCGTTGCTGGTGGGGGTTTCAGTGCCGGTGATGCTTTCTTTCTCCTCGTCTGGGGAGGGAGATGATAGTGGTGAGGAAGTGGTCCCCATGCAGGAAGCCAGCGCGAATGCGGAGCAACCTGTAGCCGAACTGATTGATCAGCCTGAACCGGCGGAAGTTGATACCCCATCGGCAATTGTAGAAGAAGAGCCGCAAGAACCGATAGTGCCGGAATTGCTATCGCCGGGTACCGGTGAGGCGGTTTTGGAAGACGACCCGGAACCTCAATTGCCAGCCGAAACTGAGGTTAGTGGATGGATTATTGAGGATACAACCTGGACGGCGAAGAACAGCCCGTACATAGTGACAGATGTGGTGCGGATCAAATCCGGGGTAACCCTGAAAATCGAAGCTGGGGTGACCGTTACCAGAGAATCGGAGGGCGACATGTTTTTGGTGGGCGGTGTGCTTCAGGCCCACGGAACCGCTGCCAACCCGATCATCTTTGATGGTGGGGGTAACTCCAGTTTCTTTACTGCCCCGGATTTCGCTGCCGATAGTTCGACCGATCTGGATTACTGCCGGATTATGAACGGGCTCAGTCTGAGGCCTTTGACTCAACTGGGTGCATTCAAACTGAAGCATTCCAGAATAACCAATGTTTCTGCTCCTGCTTGTCTATGGTTCCCGGAGCGGGACGTGCACATCGAATATAACGCATTTATAAATGCGGCGGGGCTTTCTGTCCTTAGTGCTCAGGATACTAAAATCTACATTCAAAACAACCTCTTTGAGGGGAAACACTCCGGGCTTTCCGAGGATGCCGATTACTGGATACAAAACAGGGGCAGTTTTAATCAATCGGAAACGATCGTCAAAAATAACTCGTTCAGTCCCAATGACGGGGTGGCCTTGAAGCTGCTCGGCGGGCATGAAACGGCTGCCATCACCGCAACCGATAACTACTGGGGAACACAGGATGACAATCTTATCAGTGGAATGATTTACGATAAAACGGATGATGACACTTGTGCTGGTTACATCAACTACGTTCCCATATTGGCTGAGCCCCACCCGGATACCCCGGGATAAGAGATACTGCTAACTATCGTTTTTTAATTCGAGGGTGGGCGTTTCACGAAACCTCATTACCCCAAATTGGTATATAAGGGGGTTGGTCAGAGCTTCCTTAAGAGTAACTGTTTCATGATCCGTCCATGTCCGAGTGCAGTTCGGCGGCGGCATTTAGCAGGTTTTGGGTATATGTATGAGAGGGGTTGGCGATGATCTGGCTGGCAGGGCCTTGCTCTACAATCCTGCCTTCCTGCATCACCGCGATGCGGTCGCTGATCTTGCGAGCGACAGCGATATCGTGGGTGATGAAGAGCATGCTCAATCCCCGATTCTCTTGCAGGTTCATGAGCAACTTGAGCACTTTTGCCTGAATGCTGGAATCGAGAAAAGCGGTGGGCTCGTCGGCAATCAGAATCTGGGGATTTAACACCAAAGCCCGGGCGATATTCACTCGCTGTAGCTCGCCGCCGCTCAGGTGATGCGGATACTCATCGAGGAATTCCTCCGTAGTCGGTAGTTCGACTTCCCCAATGGTTTTTCTGGCCATTTCCTCACGTTCTTCTTTAGTGCCGATGCCCTGAATTTCAAGTGGCTCCCGAACCGCTTCCATAACTGTCAATCTGTGGCTCAACGCCTCACCGGGATTCTGGAATATTAACTGGACAACTTGATGAAAGTCCTTTCCACTCTGCTTTGATTTGCTTTGTTCGAGGAAGACCTCGCCTGTATCGGGATCGAGAATACCTGTGATCATGCGGGCCAGAGTTGTTTTACCCGAACCGCTTTGACCCACCAGAGCCAGCGTTTCCCCATGTTCCAGGGTGAGACTCACGCTATCGACCGCTTTAATTGCCCCGAAGGACTTGCTCAGGTTATCGGCCGAGAGCGCCGGGATGATTCCCCCTCGATGGCAGGCGACCTTCCGTCCATCGTGGTCCGTCAATTCCGGTATTTGTTCATGGCATAAAGGGATGGCTTGAGTACAGCGTGGATGGAACGCGCAACCGATAACCCGTCGATCCATCTGCCCCTTAATTCCCTGCAGGTCCTTCACGGTGGTCATGTTGGGATAGGAGCGGAGCAGCGCCCGGGTGTAGGGATGACGGGGCCGTGAGAGTACATCGCTGGTTGGTCCCAGTTCTACTATCCGACCACCGTAAAGAGTCGCTGTTTTAGAAGCAAGCTTAGCGGCTGTGGAAAGATCGTGAGTTACTACCAGTACCGTGCGATCGGTAATAGCCTGCCGTAGGAATTCCATCATTTCTATCCGGGATCCGGCATCCAATGAGGAGATGGGCTCATCGAGGATCAGTATCTCGGGATTGTTGATCAGCGCCATGGCGATCAGCACCCGTTGCTGCTCTCCACCGCTTAACTCGTGCGGATAGTGAGAGAATTTCTCCGGCGAAAGCCCGGCTTTGTCCAGTAACTCTGCTGCCCTTTGTTTGGCCTGTTCTTTCCTGTTTTGCCCGTGAGCGATCAGTGGTTCGGCCACCTGATCCAGAATCCGGTGGGTTGGATTCAGTCGGTTCTGCGAGCTCTGGAAGGCCATTGCCACCCGGTTCCATCGAAGCTGGCGCATCTCTTCTGCGGAGAGGTCCAGGATATTAGTGTTGCCCAAAGTGATCCGGCCGTGCGTGTTCCCGTTCAGCAATCCCATGATGCTCAAGCCAAGCGTGGTTTTGCCGGCGCCCGATTCACCTATGACGGCAAGGCATTCGCCGTCCGTCACTTCGAGTTCGATTCCCCGAAGGATGTGTTCGCCTTCAAAGCTGACCTTCAAATTCTCAATTCTGAGCACTGACTTCACCTCTGAGTCTCGGATCCAGCGCCGACTCCAGAGCAGAGCCGATCAATGTGATGGCGATGATTGTCATCGACAGGGCCACGCCGGCCGGCACGAGCCACCATCTCCATGCATCCAGAAATATCCATTCGTGGGCATCGCTGATCATGCTTCCCCAGCTTACCACATTGGGGTCACCGATACCCAGGAATGCCAGCCCTGCCTGAAGGAACACGGCGCGTCGTACGGTGAACACGAAATCTGCCACCAGCAAGGGGCCCAGATCGGGTATTATGTGGCGTCGCATGATGTACCAGGTGCCGCCTCCGAAGCCTCGGGCCGCCGCGATGTGGGGCCTTTCTTTGAGAGATAATGACTGAGCTCGAAGCGTGCGGGCGCCGCCCTGCCAGCAGAGCAGCGAGAGAATGATAATCAATCCGCCGGTGCTGGGAAGCAGGTCACGTGACAGAATGACCAGCGCGATTATCGGCCCGATGATCAATAGCCCGATCCATCCCAGACTGCGCACCATGTAAAACGACACCCCGAATATAACGATGCCGATGAGGAATTCGATGCTGGTAACGGCCCCGCTGCCCAGATTAGGATCAACGTATACGGAGAGAAGGATAAGTAGAATAATCACCGGCATGACGATAAATGAGTCAACCAGTCGCATTACCACCCGATCATACACGCCGCCAACCAGCGCCGCCGAAGTGCCGATCAGCGCAGCCAAAATGGTTGAAAGCATGGCCACCAGTAACCCCACCAAGAGTGACGTGCGCGCCCCGTAAACGAGCTGGCTCCAAATGTCCTGTCCGGCATGGTTGGTACCCAGTGGGTGGCCCCAGGATGGCGATTCGAAGGATTGAACCGTTTGTACCAGTGGGTCATGGCTGGAAAGGAGCGGTGCGAATATGGCTGTCAAGACCACGATCAGGAGAAGAACCAGCCCGATCCTGCCGCCCTTGCTTTTGGCTACCTCTCGTTTGGGATCAACGTGCATAGTTTACCCTCGGATCGACTTTTGCATAAAGCAGATCGACGATGAAGTTGGCCCCCAGCACACATAGTGCTGATACCAGCAGCAGTCCCTGAAGCACCGGGTAATCGCGAAAGGTCAGTGCATCGTATGTTAAAAGTCCGATACCGGGATAGGCAAAGACGATCTCGATGAACAGGACGCCGGTGACCATTCGCCCCACCCAGATGGCGGTTCGAGTCATGACCGGGAGCATCGAATTTCGGCCTGCGTGCCGATACTTGATAGTTCGCGGTTTAAGTCCCTTAGCACGGGCCAGCAGAATGTAGGGTTCCTTGAGTACCCCTATCATGGTGTTTCGGGTCAGCAGATAGCTTCCGGTGAGCCGCGCTAGCGTTAAGGCGACCAGGGGCAACAGTAAGTGCTCGCCGATGTCAGCCAGACGATCGATCCCGGAGAGTCCGGAGTAAGCATCCTCAGCGCCGAAGAGCGGCAGGAGTTCGAGGTTAACGGCGAAAAGGAGCAAGAGAAGAATGCCGAGAAAGAAATCGGGGAAGCCGCTCAAACCCACCATCCCTGAGATCATTCCTCCATCGAATCGTCCGCCACGGCGCCATCCAGACTCGATGCCCAGCAGGATTCCGAGCATCGTGGAGAGTATAAGCGCTAACCCTGCCAGCAGCAGGGTCCAGTGCAATCGACCAAATATAACTTCTGTTACAGGTGCGTTGTAGGAGTAAGAGTAACCCAAATCCCCGCGAAGAAGTCCTGCCCAGTATGAGACGAACTGGCTCCCAAGCGATTGGTCCAGCGCAAAACGCTCTGTCAGATCAGTCTGGAGTTCCGGGCTCATCTGTACCAGAGCCTCATCGCCGTAGATGGCCATGAGCGGATCACCCGGCATCATTCTGGGCAGGAAGAAATTAAGCGTCAGGATGATACCCAGGGCAACCAGATAGGTGAGCAAATTCTGTTTGGTGAACATATTCCCAATCAGCGCCCTCCCGTCTCTTCAATTATTTGATTCATCCAGGGGGATAGTTGCGCTTCCTCGATGGAGTAATAGGTGGGAAGATAGGGTTTTATATCCAGGATAGGGCTCCCATCCACGGCGTCGAGTCCTTCGACGCGCAGTATGTATCCCTCCCGCTCTATGAGTCTCACGGCTATCACGCAAATAGGATTGGGACGAGCCGGGCTGCACGTAGCGAAGATCCCAACGAGCGGCAAATCTTTTCTCCCCATCGGATGGGCCTGGGTCAGTGCTCGCCCCTCAGGGTTGACCCGGTGTGCCCAGTAGAGAACGAGCAGGTGTGAGAAATCCTCGATGCCATCAAGGATTCCGGCGTAGTCCGGGTCAATGACAATCTCCGATATGATCCCGCCGTGGTGTGATGATTCGCGATATTCATCCCTCCAGTCTAGATCGCCCGACCTGGCCACCAGGCTGGGTTCCTTGGTATCATTCCGAACTGTACCCACGGTTTTTAGTATCATGTCGTTCATTGATCCATCCCTGAAAGCATCACATCTATTCGTTGACGAAGGCCATCTTATTCAGCGGGAATGGTATTCCTGAGGCAATACCGCCATCAGTGTAATAGATATTAACCTGGCCATTGTGTGCCCAGAACCAGTCCGGGTGGTACAGTGTGATCGCAGGCAAATCCTTGGCGTAGAGCGCCTGTGCCTGCTGTACCATCTTCAGCCGGGCGTCAAGGTTCATCTCATGGAGTTGGTCTTCCAGAAGGTGGGTCAACTCCTCGTTGTCCGTATAACGGGCGCTGTTGAAACCGGAACCGGTGATTACCTTTGGCAAGATAGATGGCTCGTACAGGCCGCCGTGGCCGTAGATGGCGAGGTCGAAATCCCACGCCTCGACTTTGGCGTCGAGACTCTTGCCTTCCATGATGATGAGGTTGATCTTGATGCCGGCGTCTTCGATGGCGTTTTTAAGGAACTGACCCACTTCTTTGAAGCCGTATCGGGTTTGAGTAATCAGCTCAAGTTCCAGTGGCTTACCATCACTGGCGAAGAAACCGTCATCGCTCAATTCGTACCCCAGTCCTTCGAGCAGTTGCCGGACCTTGTCCGGGTTGTACTCGTACTGGTTTATATCTGGATTGTACCACGGGTTATCCGGTGGAAGCAGGCCGGGGCTACCTGGAATGGCATTCCCTCGCTGGGTAATGTCAACCAGTTCTTGTCGATCGATGGCATATGCCAGTGCCTGCCGAAACTCTTTGCGGTTCAGAGGTTCCTTTTGATGATTGATGGTCATCTTGGCATTCCATGCATATGGCGATTTTATGATGTTGAACCCCTTTGACTCAAGGGCTTCTGCCATTTCCGGATGAATGTCGGCTGCATCCACTTCACCCTGCATCAATGCTGCGGAGACAACTTCTTCACTCGTTTTGACGAAGCACAGACGGTCCACGATCGGTTTGCCCTGGTAGTAGTCTTCAAAGGCTTCGTATAAATAGGTCCCCTTGGCTTTGTTGTAATCGAGAAGTTTGTACGGACCGCTTCCGATCACTGCCTCCGGGCCATCGAAGGTCATCGGGTCATCGACGGTCTCCCAGATGTGTTTGGGCAGGATGGTCATGGTGCCGGCGATGTCGTTCAGGAAAGGAGCGTATTCCGATTCAAGGTGCAACTTGACCGTGTGGTCATTGATTATTTCGGTTCGGCTAACGCCGCTGGCTCCAATAATCGTGACAAAAGGATCAGGGTGTTCCTTCATATATTCAATGGTGAAGGCAACATCTTCAGGAGTGAATGGCTCACCGTCGTGCCATCTGGCATTTTGCTGGAGTTTAAATGTATAAGCATTTTCCGTCTCATTATATGACCACTCTTTGGCCAGCGCCGGGATGAATCCGTCCTGATTCTTCCAGATCAGGGTATCGAAAATGAAACTGGAACGGATGTATCCCGGTCCGCGGGAATAGCGCAGGTAGGGTGAAGGATAGCCCCAGTCGCCGATGGAATCTGCGATGGTGTAAGTACTTATTTGAGATGAAGTCTCACCGCTCCCTTTGCACCCGGCCATTACTACCAGGTTTGCTAACAGCAGCAGGGAAAGCGTTGTAATAATTGTCAGCTTGGTGATGTGATTTGTCATTACTTCCCCCGTATTTAGAACCGGCATGACGTGTTTATTCAGTACCACATCGACCTTTGATACCGATGCCGGAAAGTTCGTAATATTCCTGTCCTGAACAAATAAGGCAAACAGGCCGGCCGTTTTTCATGCGAATGCGTGATTCCATAACATTCTCGCCGCAGACGGAACATCTTGTGCTGGCTAGGATGGGAGCATAGGAAGGCAATTCGATGGTTACAGGCTGCACTTTTAGTAATTCCGCATCTGGCACATCGAGTGTATTGAACGAGGCCCGTCTCCACAACTGCCTGAGATTGATGCTGTCTTCCTCGTTTCCTTTTCGTTCTGCTACTACTTTCTGGAACAATGCCATAGCTTCCGGTTCGCGCTTTGCCAGGGTTTCACTATCCATATCCACCACCACACGCACGCCCTCGCCGCTCCGCTTGGATAGGGTGACAGCGGTTTTGCCTAAGTCCCGAAAGAGCATAGCATTGTTGCCGAAGCTGCACCCTGTGACGAACTGGATGCCATCAGTGAAGCAGTTATTTGTTTCAACAATGGCTACCACTTCCTCCATACCTGTGGAATGGACACCGAGGTCGGTCACGGCTCGATAGGCTGCCCGAACCCCATAGGCCAGTCCGGGGCAGTAATGGCCGTGCAACTCGCCAGCCTTTTCAAGCAACCAGTTAGTATCGCCGGACTCGATGGCTTTCTTGATCTTCTCTCTAGGATCATCCGTTGCGTTATCAGTCAATTTGTTGCCTCCTTTGTTTGCCGTTGTCTATTTACCTTCTGGAGCAATGACTATTAGTTTCCAGTTCAGGCAGGCGAGTTTGAGCAGGGACTTACGATCAGTCATTGACTAAGTCTTCTCTCTCATCCACCAAAAGCTTGGCTATCATATGAATCTCGCAACAGACAGTTTTTGCAACAGATCGTTCTTGCAATTAGTTGCAATAACATGCTAACAGAGAACTTTTTGGCTGTCAATGCCGTCTGGAGAATAGGTGGATATGAAAGCTAATATCCGGTATTATTAAGGAACGGAAAAGTTGAAAATGGGCAAGTGGGAACAATGGAAAAATCCGTAAAAAGTATCATCTCTCAGCGGGTACAGTCAATACCTGCTTCAGGGATTCGTAAGTATTTTGACCTGCTCAATTCGATGGAGGGGGTAATTTCACTCGGCGTGGGTGAGCCGGATTTCGTCACGCCCTGGCATATATCTGAGGCGGGGATATATGCGGTTGAGAAAGGGTATACAATGTATACCTCCAATTATGGGCTCATTGAACTACGGGAAGAAATTGCCAGGCATCTTCGTGCTCGCTATGGACTGGAGTACGATCCTGATACCGAAATTCTGGTTACTTCCGGTTCCAGCGAAGCGCTTGATCTGGCCATGCGGTCGATCCTTGACCCGGGCCAGGAAGTGATTATTCCCGATCCCAGTTACGTTGCTTATATGCCCTATACGGTACTGTCGGAGGGAAGCGTGGTTCCGGTCCCCACTTTTGTGGAGAACGATTTTAAAGTCAAAGCATCGGATATAGAAGAGAGGGTTACCGAACGAACCAAAGCCATGCTGCTGGGATATCCCAATAATCCTACGGGCACAGTTTTGGAAAAGACTGATCTTGAAGAAATTGCTGGCGTTGTGCGCAATCGTGATTTGATGGTGATCTCTGACGATATCTACGACCGGCTGGTTTACAATGGCGAGCATGCCTGTCTGGCCGCCTTGCCGGGCATGCGTGAACGTACCATACTGGTCAACGGTTTTTCAAAGGCTTATGCCATGACGGGCTGGCGGATCGGTTACGCGGCGGCCCCGGCGTACATCATCGAAGCGATGATGAAGGTGCACCAGTATGGGATGATGTGCGCCCCTATCATGGGACAAATGGCTGCTGTGGAAGCTCTACAGAACGGCGAGGAAGCGGTTCTGAAAATGGTTGCTGAATATGATCGCCGCCGCCGGGTGATAGTCGAAGGCTTGAATGATATCGGGCTGAAATGTTTTGAGCCAAAAGGGGCTTTCTATGCTTTTCCCTCGATTAGATCAACCGGCCTTTCCTCGGATGATTTTGTGGAGAAGCTGCTTATTGAGGAAAAGGTGGCAGTGATTCCGGGATCGGCATTCGGGGAGTGTGGCGAAGGATATATTCGATGTTGTTATGCGGTGGCCCTGCCGGATATCGAAGAGGCGCTGGAACGGATGCGCAGATTTGTGGAGAGGCATAAATAGGATTTGACTTTTGGAAGACTTACATGTACATTTAGTAAATCAATTCATAGGAGGAGTGCAATGAGAATATCTGCAATCATTGCCGTGGCCTTTGCACTGGTTATCCTAACTGTGGAAATGGCTTCAGCCAACTGGGCATTTGATATTGTGCCAACTGCCGATTTTGAAGACATGCATTACTGGGGGGAAGAGGGTTGGAACAGTGATGCAACAAATTGGGATATAGTGCTCAGACTCACGCCACCGGATACTTTTTTGGCATCTGATAACATGACTTTCTTTATCAACGAAGATCCGGCAAAACCGGCGAATCTGACTATTTCGCATCCTCCTTTTGGGATGCCTCCAGCA
>CAZJQZ010000064.1:0-12927 GCA_964548045.1 uncultured Dehalococcoidia bacterium
CCGAATATAGACATAAAGATGAACTTCGATACTGTTCACACCGATATCACATCCGGCGAACAATCCTTAACCTTTGAAGTAAAAAAAGGTGACGGACGGATGTTCATCAAGTCGGGTGCTTAGAGCAGCGGTGAAGCATAATGATACGTGTGTTATTAACGGCGATTTTGATCACAACTGTAATGACAATTGCGGGTTGCGAGAGTGAAGAGAAGCATGAAAACAAAAGCAGCCCGAAGCCCCGGGAAACCACCGGGCTACTCAAAGGAGTGAGTGTTTCTCCAAAAAGCTTTGAGGGAGATGATTTTGTAGAGTTTTTAGGCAAAGTAGAAGAAACTCAGGATGTTCTGTTATGGGCCGGGGATTGGATTGAATTACATGAAGAGAAAGCTCCGATAACTTTTTGCGAGTTGGCATCAAAGTATGATTACATGCCGATCACCGAAGTAGGGCATTACATTCAGGAATCAGGAGAATTATTCCGACCTCTTAATGAAGCAAACAAACAGATATATATGGACAGCACAATCGAGTTTGTAAAAAAATACGAACCTCAGTATTTTGGCATGGGAGTGGAGACAAATATCTTTGCCAGGAAGAACCCCGCTGCTTTTGAAGAATTCGTTCTATTTTATAATGAGGTTCACGATGCTGTGAAATCGGTTTCACCCGATACCAAAGTGTTCACCGTTTTTCAGTTGGAAGCAATGAAAGGGCTCACTATGTGGGAGATCGAAGAAAGTGATTCTCACTGGGATATGATTGATAGATTCAAGTCAGATATTGCAGCATTTACCACTTACCCTGGTTTGTTCTACAGAAACCCTTCGGATATTCCTCAAGATCATTACACAGAGATCAAACTGCATACCTCAAAGCCAATTGCATTCACTGAAATCGGCTGGCACAGCGCACCAAGCCCGGCCGGATGGGAAAGCAGTGAAGCAGAACAGGTCGAGTTTATCGGGACGTTCTTCAATCTGACCGGTGAACTGAATATGGAAATAGCTGTCTGGACTTTCATGTATGTTACGTATGATGGGGAACCATTTGAGAGCATGGGCCTGTACCGATCCGACGGAACCGTCAAACCGGCATGGGATGCGTGGAACTCTGGAGGAAATTGAGGAGATAACCATGAATAAAGGCATGCTGATCATATTGCTGGTATTATCGGTTCTATTTATTGGGTGTGAGGAAGAGCCGGAGGAACAAACACCAAAATCACCGCCCACACCCATACCAGAGGGCATTTTAATCAGCGAGATTCCGGAAAACGCAGACATCCTCTTTGTTTCAATGCGGTATGTTTTGGATGATTTGGATTGTCTGGACGCCAATTACAACGTCAAGAAGAATTTCCTTAATGATGCTGTTTGCAACAAAAAGATCTACAATCCTGATTTAGATGTGCTTGCTTCTCCGAGGCAGTTATATTCTTTAGATATGGAAACCGGGGAAGCTGTTCAATTAACAAATATTGACTGCGATTTCTCAAGTTCAAAGCCGGTGGATTCAACCAGAATAATGGCGACGGGCATGTGCTCTGATACCGACGGCGATGGACTTATCAGCACCAAAGATAAACCGGAGATATATTTAATGGACCTGGCTGAGAAAAATATTGAGTGTCTAACCTGCGGACTAAATCTTACTTCAATAAATAACCCTGACTATTCTCAAACTAACGAAAAAATCGTTTTCTCGGCCCAGAGAACCGAAAAATTCCACAATTACCTTTTTAAAATAGATTTGGATAAAAATCTGGAACAAATAACTAACAGTGAAGAATACATGGATTTCGATTGCTCATGGTCGGAGGATGGGACAAAGATTGTGTTCAATCGACTGCCCAAGCAGGATCATCCATGGGTTATTCCGGCGCAAATATGGCTGATGGATGCAGACGGAACTAATCAGGAAAAAATGACAGACGGCGGACCCAATCCTGATAATGAGGATCCACACTGGGGGTCTTATCCAATCGGGGTTGACGCTGATCCTGATCTAAGTCCTGATAACAGTCAAATTGTTTTTTCAAGATTAAAAACAGGCAAACAAAATGAGCCATTTGGAGTTTATGAATTGGCTATAGTTGATGTCAGCACAAAAGAGATAACCAAACTGGATTCCAATTACGCAAACATGATTCCTGAATGGAAAGAAGCAGGCATTCTATTTATCAGGCAGATTGGTTCGAGCAGCAGTGTAATGGACAGAAAACAAAGCATGTATATATATAGAGACAATAAGTTTGGAAACCTTGAGCCGGAGCATGATATTTTCCCAATTGGAACTAACGGAGCGAGCTGGATCGAGTTTGAGGATGAAAAGGAAAATATCAAAGTGCTGCCGAGAGAAAGCAAGATTCCGGCTTATGCGGTTAAGATGACACCGCAGACTGACAGTCATCCTCCAATACTCCACTCCGATGAATGGGAGGAGCCTGTTCCGGTACCGTACCCCATAAGCACAGCCGGAGCCGAGGACTCTCCTTTCATTATGCCGAACGGTGATACCCTTTATTTCTTCTTCACCCCCGATCCCGGAATACCTGTTGAAAAACAACTCCTCGACGGGGTTACGGGAATCTATTTAAGCCATAAACAGAATGGCGTATGGGGAGATGCGGAAAGGGTTATACTGCAAGACTCAGACAAGCTGTCTCTCGATGGTTGTGAGTTTGTTCAAGACAACCGGATGTGGTTTTGCTCCGCGCGGGAAGGATATACAGGGCTTCACTGGTTTACCGCCGAATACTCAGGCGGAAAATGGGCCAACTGGCAAAATGCGGATTTCCCCCCCGGTTACGAGGTGGGTGAACTTCACTTCTCGGCCGATGGCACTCAAGTCTACTTTCACTCCGGTCGTGCCGGGGGTAAAGGCGGATATGACATTTGGGTTTCCCAAAATGTGAACGACCAGTGGTCAGAGCCCGAAAACGTATCCGCAGTCAACTCCGCCGAAACCGATGGCTGGCCATATTTGAGCCAGGATGGGAATCAACTCTGGTTCCTGCGAACCTATCTGGGAAGTCCCGCGCTCTTCAGGTCTCAAAAACAGGGGGATGAATGGCAGGAACCTGAGATGATCATTTCACAATTTGCCGGAGCCTTCACTCGATAACGAGGGGAATCTGTACTTTTGCCATCATTTCTTCAAAGATGGAGTGATGATCGAAGCGGATATATATGTTGCCATGAAGAAATAAGGTGAGTTTCACAATTCATGAAATACTTGGTTGTTGTCCTTGCTACCGGTTTTGGCTGTCTTGGCCTTTCAGGTTGTGATAGTAGTGACGAGTCAAAACTCACCATCGCACCTGATATATCGGGTGCAACCCCGAAGGATAATTACAGTATTGTATTTCAAAGTTTAAGGGATGCGCCTTTCGCCTCTTCTGATTATCAGGCTAATCACCAGAGATATTTTGATCTTTATGTGATGAACGATGATGGTTTCGACGTTACATGGATCACGGATAAGCTGTACTGGGAAAACCAGCCCGACGTTTCCCCTGACGGTCGAAAAATCTTATTTGGCTTCAATGAATTTCAGGATTCAACCGGGCCTTTGGAAGGCACCGGTCCGGGGTGGGAGATTGCTGTTATTTCAAACCCCGATTTGAGAAAGAGCTTTCGGCGGGTCATGGCCGGAATTGTGCCGTTCGTGAATACGCTGGGCTATACGGCTGCCCTTGGGCCACACTGGGGGAAGCCCTGAGACGAATGCGAGTGGCAATCGAGCAAAAATGATGAGGATGTTGTCTGGCTAATGATAAAAGAGAAACTTATGTTTCCCTGCGGTGAAATTTCGCTGCAGGGGGTTCTGCTGATACCGGAGGAGTCAGGGCCGTTTCCTGCAGTGGTTGTATGCCACCCGCACCCGCTATATGGGGGCAGCATGAATGTCGATATGGTTTATCAGGTGTGTGAAGCTCTGGGTGAACATTCCATCGCCAGTTTAAGATTCAATTTTCGGGGGGTTGGTAGGAGTGAGGGGAAATACGATGACGGAATCGGGGAGCAGGATGATGTGAAGGCGGCGCTCTCATTTCTGGAAACAAGAGCGGAAATAGATTCATCCCGGTTGGCCCTTTGCGGCTATTCATTTGGGACAATGGTAGGAATCCCTGTGGCTGATAAAGATGATCGGGTTCAGGCATACGCGGGGATTTCCGCATTTTTCGTTTTGCCTGATCTTCTAATGAACTTTCTCAAGCCTAAGTTTTTTGTTCATGGTACAAGAGATGAATTCATTTCTCACCAGCAGGCAGAGGAGAATGTCAGCCGACTTCCTGAGCCAAAAACATTTCTCTCAATCGAGGGTGCCGATCACTTTTGGCAGGGTTGTGATCGGGAAGTTGCCAGTAAAGTAGGAGAGTTCTTTGCTGCCTGCCTGAAATACTTATAATATTATCCAGGTAGCTAGCCCCAGTATAAGCTGATAAATAATCCAACCTGCCACACAGGTGCCGATGGCACGCCAGGTAGAAAAGTCCAGGGCTTGTCGAACTGCGATTACCCCGGCGATCAATGCCCATATTGAAACGACGAAAGAGATAACCAAACCAATAACAGGAATGAACACAAGGAATCCCAGCACCCGTGGAGAATTGGAAAATCCAATGGTACGCAACAATTCCCCTATAGTAGCCGAAGTTTCATGTCCCTTAAATATAGTGGTTCCCAGCCAGTAGGCAAGAACAGACCATGCTAACCATCCAATAATAGAGCCAATCAAACCCAGACCAAATGCTATGAAAAAATTTGAATCGCTGTCTCCCCACAGACTTAAAATCCCTGTCCCCAGTCCACTGGCTACGCTGGCAATCAACACTGCCTGAAAGGCTTGCCCGGTGGCAGTAATATCAGCTTCTACCTCTTCGTAGAGATCAACATCCAGCTTGGCCGCCCGTATCATCCTGCTTTCGAGAGAACGAAAACTTGGCATTGTTCAACTCCCTGGCAGGCTTTCCGATATAGAGGAACCCACCTTCAACATTTGCGGATATTATAGCTTTATGAAGTCGAGTATGCAAATCTTGTGACTGGCATACCTTGCTATGAATGTTTGTATACCTGTGAACCGCAGGAACTCCCCTGTTTCCCCTGACTTACCATAGTACTAAAGGGCTATTCCCCGTATTCTCCCTGAAGCGTAGCATAGAATTATAGCTGGATTTCTATCCAGAGAGGTACAGGTCTGTGAAATGATTGACATAATCCTGGCCATTTTATCTCCCTCTATCCTCGTCTTTTTGCTTTTGATCGGGAGGCGGGAGAATGCCTATCAGCAGGAGGGATGGGGCTTCATCTTTGCCGGTTTTGCCTTCGTTGTCTGCGGGGTCCTTATTGGCATAACCGATAGCTTCTTCGGGGTGAACAATTCCATCGTTATCGGGGGAACGAAATACCAGAGCTTCATGGCTACCATGATCGGCTTTCTCCCGGGTTTTCTCCTGCTTGGTTGTGGTTTTTGGAAATGGGTCCCGGCAGTTCTCGTGCTCAGAGAACAACCGGCACAACCGGAAATCGTACCGGAAGTCGTACCGGAAGCGGTCTCCGCAGAGCCGGATGCCCGGATTGAAGAATACGAAGGACGATTGAAAACGCTGGAAGAGCAACTGGCGCAGGAGCGTATTGAACGTAACCGAACGGAAGAATCCCTGCGGGAGAGTGAAGAGCAATACCGCCATTTGATGGGACGGGCCAGCGACGGTATTTGCCTCATTCGCGATGGCCTGATTGAATATACCAATCACCGGATGCTGGACCTGACAGGTTATACCCCTGAAGAAATGCTGGGTACACCGATCGCTAATTATATCCATCCTGAAAACCTCCCCAAATTCACCGATTGCCTTGATCATGGCGGTTCGGGACTGGTTCCCGGACAAAGCTGGAAGATAATGCTCTCGCATCGCGATGGAATCAGGATAGAAGCGGAAGTGAGCTCAAGCGATATCAATCGTGATGGCGAACAGGGCAAACTCGTGATCTTCTGTGATATGACCGGATTCAGGCAGGCGGAAGAGAAGTCGGCCTCTCAGGATCAGGAAATCCACAGTCTTTCCCGCGATTTGAGGAAGAAGAATGAAGAACTGGAAGTAGCCCGCGCCCACCTGCTGGAAGTTAATTACGAACTGCGCAGGTGGGAAGAGGAATTCAGGGCAGCCACGGAAAATTCCAGCGACGCTATTTTCCATCTGGATTTGGAGGGAAGGATCGTCAATGCCAATGCGAAAGCGGAGGATATCTTCGGATACAAGCGAGCCGAGATGATCGGGAAGGATTTTGCCGATATCGGACTCTTTGTACCTGAGGACCTGCTCAAAATGACCGAAATTCTAAATCAGGTTGTCGAAGGTCAAGTCGCTCCCCTCCGGGAATTTGAATCCAGCGACAGGAAAGGTGGTAGCATTTTTGTTGAAACGCGTCCCTGTCTGATGGAAATAGATGGCAAACCCTGGGGTATTCTGACAGTTTTGAGGGATAACTCCGAGCGGAAGAAAAAAGATGAAACCATCCAGCATGAGCGTGAAGAACTGGGGACCATGGTTGAAGAACGGACTGAGGCTCTCACCCGGGCAAGCAAGGAATTACAGGTAGAGACCAGCGCCCGCCGGCGAGCAGAGGCAAAATGGCGGGAATCGGAGGCAAGGTGGAATTCTCTGGTGGAAAACACCCCAGATATTATTATGACCGTATGGCGAGACGGCGCAATCGAATCCATCAATCGAACCGTTCCGGGAATCACTTGCGCTGAGGTAATCGGGGCAAAGGTTTATGAGTATATTCATCCTGAATATCAGGATATCTTGAGGAAGGTGTTAGAACAGGTTTTCCAGACTGGCTCGGCCGAGTGGTGTGAGATTGTAGGCCTCGGACCCGATAATGCCTATGCCTGGTACGAAACCCGAATTGGCCCGGTGAAATGCGATGGGGAAATTGTGGCCGCAACACTGGCTGCCACCGATGTTACCGAGCGTAAATGGGCCCGTAAGACGTTGCAGGAAAGCGAACAGAGGTTCAGGGACTTGGCCGATTTGCTGCCGCAAACCGTGTTCGAAATCGATATGTCCGGCAACTTTACCTTCACCAACAATGCCGGCTTCCAGCATACCGGCTATATTCAGGGGGATATCGATAAAGGGCTGAATGTGCTGCAATTGTTCATACCGGAAGATCGAAAGAGAGTGATGAAAGACATTGAAAAAGTTCTGACCGGGGAGGAGTTCGGGAGCCAGGAATATACCGGGCTCAGGAAGGATGGGAGCACATTTCAGGTGCTGGCCTATTCCAGTCCTATCATTCGTGATGAGATGATCGTTGGCATGAGGGGCATGATTTTAGATATCACCGAACGCAAACATGCAGAGGAACAGGTAGCGCAACGCAATCGGGAACTGGCTACTTTGAACACAATTGCTCAAACTGTGAACCAGTCACTCGATCTGGATGATATCTTGAGCAAGGCGCTGGAGAGAATACTGGCAATGCTGGGCATCGAACACGGCGGCATCTATTTGCTAAACAAAGAGGTGGATGTTCTGGACCTCAAAGTCCAGCGAGGCATGAGCAGCGAGTTGCTGGAGCTGATCACTCCGGTCAGGGTGGGGAGTGGTATCCCGGGGATTGTAGCCCGGTCTGGCGAGCCGCTGCTGGTAGAATCGATTTCGGATTCAACGGATATCACAGGCAGGAAGGTTCGTGAAATAGCTGTTGCTGAGCATGGCAGATCGGTTATGGGCCTTCCTTTGCAGTCAAGGGGGAAGGTGTTGGGGGTGATGTTTGCCATGACTTGCTATGAACGGGTATTCAGTATCGGAGAGCAGCAGTTACTAATTACTGTCAGCCATGCCATCAGTACCGCTATCGAAAATACACAGTTACTGGAAGCACAATCACGTGCTATGGCTTTTGAGGAAGCCGATCAACTGAGGGCAGCTTTCCTGTCCAGCATATCTCACGAGGTGCGCACTCCCCTTACCGAGATCAAAGGTTTCGCCAGCACACTGGTACAGCCGGATATCGAATGGGATGCGGAAACTCAACAGGATTTCCTGATGGGGATAAATCAGGCTTCGGACCGATTGCTGGATGTCATAAATGACGTTCTGGATATGTCGAAAATAGAGGCGGGTGTATTGAAGCTGGAAAGGAGGCCGGTAAAACTTACCAAACTCATCGAACGGCTCAGAACCAAGTTCGATACCCCTGTCTGGAAAGAAAACCTGCAAGTGCAGTTGCCGGATGATCTTCCCTCCGTAGATGCGGAAGAAGAACGTCTGGGACAGGTTATCGCCAATCTGATAGAAAACGCTACGCAGGAAGGAACCCCTGTTACGATAGAAGCTGAATTATCAGGCAATAGTCTGCTGGTGAGCATTACGGATAATGGCGAAGGGATTGCGCCGGAGAGACTGGAGAAAATTTTTGAACGTTTCTATGGTCTGGAGGAAAATACCGAGCGCCGAAGAAGCGGGAGCGGTTTGAAACTGGCCATCGCCAAAGGGATTATCGAAGCTCACGGCGGCAAAATATGGGCTGAAAGCGAGGTTGGGAGTGGTTCCACCTATCGATTTACTCTGCCAATTGCGCAGAAACCGGAGCCTTCCGAATTTAAACAGGAACTTCTGACAGGCCAGCCTGCCTGATTCTTCGTTGCCTGTAATGAGGCATGGCTTTGTAACCTCTGATTAACCTTCAAGTATCGGCAGGTTGAAGCATCGGCTCCAACTATTACACAATCGGATAGAAGCAACATGAGAGCGTATGCTCTCAGTTACACTTCATTGATTTCTTGATCCCTGCCATTCTTCAGAAATTTCTTTATTTGACAGTTGTGATGCTTGGAACTTACAATGCGGATAGCGAGGAAAGAACTTTATGACATATACAAAAACTGTTCTTGATAATGGACTGCGTATTCTGAGCAGCAGTATGCCCCATGTGCGCTCGGCGAGCGTTAGTGTTCTTGTTGGCACTGGTTCCCGCTACGAGTCTTTGGAGGAGTCGGGGATATCGCACTTTGTGGAACATATTCTGTTTAAAGGTTCGGAAAATCGACCTTCGTCCGAGGAAATAGCCGAGGCCATCGAAGGTGTTGGGGGAGTTCTCAACGGGGGCACGGATAAGGAACTGACCGTTTACTGGGTGAAGATTATGGATTCCCATCTGGAGCTGGCGGCGGATGTTCTCTCTAACCTGATTCGTCACCCCATACTCGATTCCACCGAGATAGAGCAAGAGCGACAGGTTATCATCGAGGAGATCAACATGAGTATGGATTCCCCGCAGCAACGGGCAAACATACTGATTGATGAAGTGATCTGGCCCGACCAGCCTTTAGGTCGGGATGTTGCCGGCAGCAGGGAAAGCGTTTCTGCTATCACTCCGGAAATACTGCGCAATTGCTGGGCATCTCAATACGGGCCTGCTAACACTGTGGTGTCGGTTGCGGGCAATGTACAGCATGAGGAAGTGGTATCCCTCTTGAACCGGCTTTTGGGTGGTTGGGCACATGTGAATTCAAAGCCGTGGTTTCCGGCACAGGAGGCTCAGGATAAACCCCGAATGCTTTTGGAATCTCGGGATAGTGAACAGTCTCACATTTGTCTGGCTTTGAGGGGAATCTCCAATCAGCACCCGGATCGATTCGCGTTCGATATCTTGAATGTTATTCTCGGTGAGGGTATGAGTTGCAGGTTGTTTCGAGAGCTTCGGGAAAAGCTGGGGCTGGCATATGACGTGCATAGTTATATAAGCCATTTCTTCGATTCCGGGGCTCTCACCATATATGCAGGGGTCAATCCTGCCAATGTTGAAGCTACAACTGAAGCGATTCTGAATGAGCTTGCGAAGCTTCGGGATGTTCCTGTCACTGAGATCGAACTTACTAAAGCCAAAGAGATGGTCAAAGGGAGATTAGTATTGCGAATGGAGGATAGCCGGAGCGTTTCCAGTTGGTTTGCCGGTCAGGAGCTTCTGCTGGGGAAAATCCAGGACATAGATGAGGTTATCTCAATAGTTGAATCGGTCACTTCTGAAGATATGAGCCGGGTAGCGGGTGATTGGTTCTGTTCTGCGGGACTCAATTTAGCGGTTGTTGGCCCTCAACCCAACGAAAGTCGCCTTGAAAATCTGCTCAAGCTATAGATAGAAAAGTGGCGGCGCCACAGGCGCCGCCACTTTGTTTCAACTCAAATACTCACGCCAAGAGTTTCTCAGCGCCAGCATCCGCTACATCATTCCACCCATTCCACCCATGCCATCCATTCCACCGGGCATACCCATCGGCGCGTTCTTCTCAGGAATACTCGTAACCATAGCCTCAGTGGTAAGAATCATCACCGCAACGCTGGCGGCATTCTCCATACCGCTTCGTACCACCTTGGTCGGGTCGATGATGCCCTTGGTAATCATATCGACATATGTATTGTTGGCGGCATCGAATCCCGTTCCCTTCTTGGAGGTCTTGACTTTGTTGGCTACCACTGAGCCTTCTTCGCCGGCATTTTCGGCAATAGTGCGCAGGGGCTCTTCAATTGCCCGTTTCAAGATATCGACACCTATTGACTCATCGCCCTGTAGTTTCAGCTTGCTTAATCCGGTAAGGCAGCTGACGAGAGATACTCCTCCGCCGGGAACGATACCCTCTTCCACGGCAGCACGAGTGGCGGAAAGGGCGTCTTCAACCCGGAGCTTCTTCTCTTTTAATTCGACTTCGGTAGCTGCTCCGACTTTCAGCACAGCTACACCGCCTGCCAGCCGGGCCAGCCTTTCCTGCAACTTCTCTCGGTCGAAATCGGAAGTGGTCTCATCTATCTGAGTCCTGATCTGCTTGATACGGGCGGTGATATCCTCATCCGACCCTTTGCCCTCAACGATGGTGCAGTTGTCCTTATCGGCAACCACTCTTCTGGCCCGGCCTAAATCTTCGACGGTGACCGAATCCAGCTTGCGGCCGACTTCCTCGCTGATGACGGTACCACCGGTCAGGATGGCGATATCCTCAAGCATGGCCTTGCGGCGGTCGCCGAACCCGGGGGCCTTGACGGCCAGGCAGTTGATGGTACCGCGCAGCTTATTGACCACCAGAGTGGCCAGAGGCTCACCTTCGACATCCTCAGCCAGGATTACCACATTCTTGCCCACCTGAAGGATTTTCTCCAGGGCAGGAAGCATGTCGTTTATAGCGGAGATTTTTTTGTCGGTGATAAGGATAAAGGGATCCTCTATTACGCTTTCCATCCGATCCGTGTTGGTGATGAAATAAGGGCTGATATAACCGCGATCGAATTTCATGCCTTCCACGAATTCGGTCTCGAACTTCAGGCCCTTGCCTTCTTCTACGGTAATGACGCCGTCTTTGCCCACTTTTTCCATTACATCGGCAATGAGATTGCCTATTTCTTCATCACGGGAAGAAACGGTGGCCACCTGGGCAACCTGTTCTTTGCCCTTTACTTCGGTGGACAGCTTCTTCAGTTCTTCCACAACCGTTTCGGTGGCTTTGAGTATTCCCCGCTTGAGCGCCATGGGATTTGTGCCGGCGGTGATGTTCTTCATTCCGCCATGTACTATGGCCTGAGCCAGAACGCTGGAACTGGTGGTGCCGTCGCCGCAGGCATCATTTGTCTTGGTGGCGGCCTCCTTTACCAGTTGAGCTCCCATGTTCTCAAAAGGATCCTCGAGTTCGATCTCCTTGGCAATGCTGACGCCGTCATCTACCACGGCAGGCGGGCCGAAGCTTTTGTCCAGGGCCACCGGGCGGCCTTTTGGCCCCAGTGTTACCTTCATGGCATTTACCATAGCGTCGACGCCATTAATAAGGGAGTGCCTTGCGTTTTCACCGTAACTAATCTGTTTTGCCATCTTTGATCCTCCTTACTTGCCCTTTTTGGCCTGAATGTCGCTTTCGCGAAGAATAAGATACTCCTCATCGTCATACTTCCACTCAGTACCAGCATATTTGGCGTAGATTACAATATCACCAACTGCGACTTCCATCGGGATACGTTTCCCCTCTTCGCCCATTCTACCTGCCCCAACAGCTACTACCTTGCCTTCCTGTGGCTTCTCTCTAGCTGTGTCCGGGAGCACAATGCCCCCCTTAGTCACTTCCTCCTGGCCAATCGGTTGTACTACAACCCTATCAGCCAATGGGGTTACTTTCAGTGCCATAAACCAACCTCCGTATTTAAAATTTTGGTCACCTGCATTAATTAGCACTCCCTCTGCGAGAGTGCTAATTAATGTTTTACCATACCGATTTTGGTTTGTCAAGCATGGCAAAAGAGAGATTTTGTTCCGTTGTGGTTGAATTAAATTTGTGGGGTTAATTGCGAATGTTTGAAATAAAAGCAGAGATTAAATACTTGACGTTATTGCAAAAAGCTCTTTTTGATTTCGCCTTCAAATCGTTTCGGCGGACACTGTCCGAAAATTCCTGACGGGGTCTGCACGTCGCGGCGCATCTATAAACCTCGGCGGACCGCACTTTTTTACTCATGATTTAACATGCCACCAAATTTAAATTATAGAATTGTGGGGTGAACCGGGTAAACGAGTGGACACTCGGTTGACAACGAATTAGGCTTGATATATCATCGAACTTGCAATAATGGGCGATTAGCTCAGTTGGTTAGAGTGCTTGCTTGACATGCAAGAGGTCAGTGGTTCAAATCCACTATCGCCCACCATGCTTGAAACAGTCCCCGTTAACAATTCGGGGCTTCTGCTGAAAATATGCCGAAGTGGCGGAATGGCAGACGCGCTGCGTTCAGGACGCAGTGTCTTTACGGACGTGTGGGTTCGACTCCCACCTTCGGCACCATTTTTGCAAGCGGAATCACTTTTAAACGGTAAGCGCCTGTAGCTCAGCAGGATAGAGCGCAGCCCTGCGGAGGCTGAGGTCGTGGGT
>CAZJQZ010000065.1:0-12838 GCA_964548045.1 uncultured Dehalococcoidia bacterium
GCAGCCCTCATCTTCCAGAATCATAAAATCCACACCCAGTTTCTTCAGGACTAAATAAGAGGAAGCGGCAGAATCCTTGACCAGATATGAAGGCAGACAACCCAGATACAAAAGGGTATCTGATTCATGCTTTGGAAACTCCTCGGGCAGCCAGTCCAGTCTCTTTGCCGGATCCCCATTTACCGAATTCCCCTTTTCAAGAATCCCTTCGATTACCTTGTTGTGCTTTTCCGTTGGCCCCAGACCGCGCCGTACAAGTTCCTTGCGTGACTCGTGTATCACCCGTGTGAACGGAATCCTTTCCGGGCAAACCGCTTCGCACTTCATACATTTAGGACAATTATAGATACTCTCCACATACAGGTCATCGACCTCTCCGCCTTCAAATATGGTGACTGCCGTCTTGAGCCTTCCCGGCGGCGAAAACAGAGGATTGCCCGTCACGCTATATGTGGGACACACATCTACGCACTTTCCACAATCAGTACAGGTTTTGGCTAGCTCAAGTATGTCATTCATAGATAATCCTCTGCTATTTGAGCTAAAGGCGCTCGCACCACTTGTCAACATCTTCAGGGGTGAACGGCCCGCCGTGTCCCGGATAGATCACGGTGGGATTCTGTTCCAACACATGTTTGACGCTGCTCTTGATATAAGATCGATCGATTTCAAAAGGGGGCAAATTGGGATGGCGCGGGCGAATTTTCCCGAAAAAACCTCCCATAATCAGATCGCTCACAAACGCTTCCCCCGAATCAAGCATAACGGAAATTGAACCACTGGTGTGGCCCGGAGTGAGAAGAATCCTGCCGTTGACCCCGTATTCCTCAAGCCTCATTTCTTCACTGATGAGTATATCCGGTTCAACGGGGCTGGTTCTGCTTTTTCCCATAAACAGGGGCATCAAACG
Organism: uncultured Dehalococcoidia bacterium; assembly: GCA_964548045.1. Classification (GTDB taxonomy): domain Bacteria; phylum Chloroflexota; class Dehalococcoidia; order SZUA-161; family SpSt-899; genus JBGLNL01. Next base: position 911 of record CAZJQZ010000065.1, read on the forward strand.
GGCCATTACCCCTATTGGTTTATCCATTTTGGATATACCGGTACGAAGCGCCTCCGCATCCTCGGCATGGACAGCAACCTTTGCCCCGGTTTGCCTTTTCAATGCAGCCGCAGAACCCATATGGTCTAAGTGGCCGTGGGTAATAATGATAAACTCCAGCTTCGAATTCTGTTCCCCGCACTTTTCAAGGATGGCTTTTTCACCGCCCGGCAATCCCGTATCTACAAGAACAGCCCCACCATTACCCTCCAGCAGATAGGTATTGGCAAAATTACGGACGGCAATTTCAGATACCTTCATTAACACTATTCCTCAAAGTTGAGGCCTTCGCCTCAGGGTTTCTTCCATATTCATGGGGGTAACCATTGGCTTCGGAACGTCGTACACCATCACCACCCGATCCCCAAAGTTAGCAAACGCAGCTTTTATGTCAAGCATCTCATCGCGCGATAACGGTTTCACCGCACAGGGACGGAGAGGAGTGTTCAATTGCAATTCATCCGGCTCAATTTCTTCTGCGAGCGCTGCCATTGCCGAAGCCTGTTCCCTGTTCGATTTAACAAACATCATTTGCAGGGCCAGTGTGCCTGAAAACTCCCGGCGCAATTTTTTGATGCCATCCACTATCTGCTCGAAGGAAATATCTGCCACGGGCCTGTTAACGGCACGGAATGCGGTTTCATCCGCCGCATCAAGCTTGGCGACCACCACATCAGCACGTGCCAGGTCCTGCCGGACTTCGTCCATAAGCATCATCGAAGAATTGGTCAATACCGCTACGGGCAGATCGCGAATTGACCTGGCAATATCAATCGCCCCCCCAAGATTGGCCCCCAGTGTAGGCTCAGCCATCCCGGAGAAAGTAATATAATCGGCTTCCACCCCTTTCGCGCCCTCCAGTTCAACGGCAAGCTGCTCAAGCGAAATGAACTCCTCTCTCTTTCTCGAATGATGAACAGTCCTGCCCAGTTGGCAATAGACACAATCGAAAGAACAGGTTTTGCCTTCGGTTGAGACGACGTCGATTCCAAACGATCTGCCCAATCGCCATGAGGGAACGGGGCCGTAAATTATTGAATCCACTTTTCACCTTCTCCAATAAAGAAGAGAAATGCTAATCCCATTTCTGAACAGTGTAATCCTTGGGAAGATGTGCCGTCCCTTTCACGCAGGGAAGGCCTGTTTCATTATGAACACGTTCGATAATTCCATCGATGTTGGGGCAAAAGCCTCCATTCTCCATACTCCAGCCGCCATCTACCTGAGTAGCGAAGGCACATGTTACAAAATGAATCGCCTCAGCGCCTCGATTTTTGAGATCGTTGGCAAGATCAACAGCACAATCCCCCGGACAGTGACAGGTGAACACGCCTATCAGATCACAATCTTCCTCGTATATTTCAAACGCCGCTTTTCTGCTTTTTAGAGAGGCGAGACCGGCAGTCAACGGGCACTTATCCTGATTTTTCTCGCACCTGATAATGGCTACTTTTGGCATTCCTTTCCTCCTCAATTAAATATCTACAGCTGCTTCTAAAACGATTGCCAGCGGCGGCATCTTCCGCCCCCACCTCTGCCACGACCGCAGCCCCATCCGCTACGGAACATAACAACAGTCTGAGCAGAGCCGGTCAGATCATACATTTGCCGCTTTCGCCCGTCACTGAGCACCTCATATGCCTCGTTTATCTCTTTGAATTTCCTCTCCGCTTCAACCAGATTTTGCGGATTTCGGTCAGGGTGATATTGCATGGCCAGCGCTCGAAACGCCTTCTTGATTTCTTCCTGATTAGCTCCACTACTTACATTAAGAACTTCATAGTAACTCTTCATACTCTTGAACCCTCAGCAATTATTAAACTTACCCGCCAGAATCGCCACGAATCCGGCATCGGAGAAATAACCTTCCCGGGGATACTCGAAATCTTTCACTTCCCCCGGTATTTGAAACAAAGTCGATACCACCCGCTCGATTCTAAACCCCACACTTTCAAGCATACCCGCCACATCCTGATAGCTCCGGAAAGCGGCATTTTTATATACAGGATGTCCTTCCTTCTTTTTGGATGCGTACAGCTTCCCCCACGGGCTATCCTTCAATATCAGACCCATGATAACCTTGCCATCATCCCTCAAAACCCGGTTGGCCTCACTCAGAACTTCCCGGCAAGAACTGACAAAGCAAAGGGTGGTAATCAAAGCCACGGTCCCAAAAGCACCATTGATAAAAGGAGTCTTCTCCCCCACCGCCTGAACCCGATTTATTCCTCGGGTTTTTCCAATAGCAAGCGCCTGAGCCGATGGGTCAAGCCCGCAGTCTATTCCGATAGCTTCGGCAAAACGGCCGGTTCCCACCCCTATCTCAAGCCCCGGAGACAGCAAAAGAGGTGCCAATTCTCGCAAGGCATGAGATTCTATGGAAAAAATGGGCTCGCCCTCGCCTTCGAACCACGCATCATAGTCCTGAGCGAGGAAATCAAACGGATTCATGTTCACATGCTCGTTCGGGTGACTTTCTACAGATACCAAGACTTTTTCCTTCGTAAAACGACAGTTCATCTTGCCCAGTGAACTATCTCCAAAAACCTGCCCGGGGTCAATCGCGAAAAAACTCCCACCCACCATCTGGCAAAAGGACCTGAAGATTTGGCTTCCAGAGGAGGGATTCTCGTGATTTCAGGATCCTCATGCATGAGTTTTAGTTGCTGCAAAGCCTGCAGATCAGCACCCCTGCTTTCGATCTCCTTCCAAACGCAGCTTCGGCTGGGATCCACCGCGCATTGAGCACCATCCTGCGGAGCTTTTTTGCATGGCCCATATTTGCTCTTTGAGGGACAGGCCACCACCGGGCATATGCCTGCTGTATGCGATATAACGCAGTGCCCGCAAGACTGGCAAAGAGAATTGGCTACCCATCCATCCACCGGGCCATCCTGATGTATCAAACTAGAAGGCCCCAGAGTGTCGCAAGCAGCAACCACAGGTATTCCCGGATTACAAAGCACCGCTGTTTTCACTCCCGCAGAACAACTTATCACCACCAGCACTTCAGCCCCCGAGTTCTTTAATGCCCTTTGCTGCACCTCTTTCATTATCGGTTCGGGGCAACAGGCAATAGCCGTTTTGGCAGCAACAACATGGTTGCCCCAATTCTCCACCATCCCTTTGATGAAATTCATCCCCCTAACACCACCGGTATCGCACAGATTCGCGCACGCGCCACAGGAAATAATAGCTACCTTCTTCCCCTCTCCAATTGAATATCTGAGTTCTTCCGGTGATTTGTATCTGGTCTCAAGCATTCGCTTATGTCCTTACCGCCTAAGTGCCAGGAAGATTGATATCAAATTTCTGACACCTGAACAGTGAGATCACCAATGATGATAGCGGGAGCCGGGCAAGTCCTTTTTTAGTGAGTCTAAAAATAAAGTATTTTATCCGCGGCCATCAAAGCTTCCGCAGCCTGAGGAAGTTTAACAGGAACGATGAAATCCTCGAGGTTGGATGTATCATCCACTGACGAGGCAAGTTCAGCGATGACATTAAAGGTGGCGCAAGATACGATATTGACTCCCAGTTGATCCTTTTCGAAACGGGCAAGCTGCTCCAGATTATCCGGCAAGTCCGAGGCTGAAAGGCCATCAATCTGATCAGCGATCAGATTTTTGACCGCATCAGGAATGGCAATCCCGGCCAAAGTTCCTTTTTTGGCCATGCCGACACCATTCGGCCCATAATACAGAGTCACATTCTTAACATTGGCCAGCTTCTTGGATAAGAAAGCGACCACATAAGAAGCGTACTGATTATAGGGATTTTCCGTCCCTGTGTTCACGATGATTAGCAAATTCTCCGGTATAGCCATTGTGCTGTTCCCTCCTTGCGTTTTTTAGAAATTGGGCAAAACACTCGCCAAGGCTCCCGCACCAAAACGAGCTAGCTCAGCTTTTACGATACGCCTTCTTCCAGGGTTCCCTCTGAACCGTCATGTAATCTCTTATTGCTGCCTTCAAGGTATCTGCAGCCAGCTTGGCGCAGTGTTCACTTTCCGGAGGAAGTCCGTCGAGAGCCTTTAGCACGTCCTGCTGACTGGTTTTTCTTGCCTCCGTAATCGACTTTCCTTTCGCCAATTCAGCAACCATACCACCGGAGGCAATGCTGGTAGAGCAGCCATCCGTCCAGAACCTGGCCTCAGCAATTTTCCCGTTTCTCACGCGCAACCAGATTTCCATAAAATCGCCACACGAACCTAATACTCCAGCATGCCCGTCAGCATCAGGGATTTCCCCGATATTCCGAGGATGCATGGCATAATCAATGACTGTCTCAGAATATATTTTCCTGGCTTCATCCAGAACAGCTTCCTGAAGCTCAGCCTGAAGCAGGTCAATTTCTTCCGACATTTTTCTCACCAAACCTAGTGATCACAAGCATTATCGCCGGTTAACAGAGCGCCGTTCAGGTAATCCAAAACAACCTTTTCGGGATGTTCAGATGGAGCCCCAAGGATAACCTCAATCCGATTTTGCTTGAAGAGATCAACGGCCATGGGGCCCATACCACCCGCAATAACGAAAGTAGCACCCTGCTCCGCCATCCACACGGGCAAAACGCCGGGCTGATGTCCCGGCGAGGGAAGGGTCTCCACCCTTAGAATCTCCTTTTTTGCCTCATCCGCATCAACGAAGGCAAATTCCTGGCAATGGCCAAAATGGGGATCGAGCCTCCCTCCGCTTACCGGTATTCCGTATCTCATCGATTCCTCCTGTTGTTCATCTTTTTTGAACGAGGCTTTAAGGCAAAACTTGCCTCAAGCTAGATCGCTCAGCCACCACCGGAGGGAGCAGGAATACACACCCCACCGGAACCACCACCACTACTAGCGAAGAGCGACATAGCGCGCTTCACATTTTGAATTCCGCATTTCGGGCATTTTATGTCCTCATCGGAATCGCTAAACCCGCGCCTCAACTCGAACTTATCGCCACACTCCTGACACTCATATTCGTACATTGGCATATTTTATCACCTCATCCTGCCACTATTTTCTGATGAACCGACTGCCACATAGCATCAATCTGCTGAGCTGTCTGCCCATCTGAATATTCTATCACAGACTTGCCATGAATTAGAGCCTCAGTGACGATTTTATCAAATGGGATTCTTGATATAACTTCAATCCCCAACTCACCGCACATTGACTCGATCTGCCGGGTATTTTCTTCGTTGATATCGTATTTGTTGACGCAGACCAGCGCCGGAATCTGGAAATGCGCACAAACCCCCGCAACCCGTTCCAGATCGTGCATCCCTGAAAGCGTGGGTTCGGTAATTATCAGCACCAAATCAGCGCCAGTAATCGAAGAGATAACCGGGCAACCGATGCCCGGAGGACCATCCGTTATGGCCAGTTCAAGTCCCTGTTCCTCAGCGAGTTGTTTAGCCTGAGTACGCACTATTTCCACCAGCTTACCGGAATTATCTTCCGCAATTCCCAGACGCGCATGTACCATCGGACCGTGGCTGGTATCGGAAACAAACCATTGCCCGGAAAGATTTTCCTCCATGCTAATCGCTTCCTCGGGACAGATTTGCGCGCAGAAACCGCAGCCCTCGCAAAACGCATCACTAACAGTGAAATTATGTATCGCATCGAAGCGGCACATATCCTGACACAGACCGCACTGGGTACATTTCTGCTCGTCGATATGAGCGGTTTGTCCGCTTCTGAACTCGCTTTCCTCCCGAAGCTTGGGGTGAAGCAGAAGATGAAGATCGGCAGCATCAACATCGCAATCGCAAAGCACTTTGCTTTCAGCCAGGGCCGCAAACGCCCCCACGATGGTGGTTTTGCCGGTTCCGCCCTTGCCGCTTAATACAACCAATTCCTTCATTGTTCTTGCCTCGCCCATATTCGATACATTTTCTCACCGCCCTCTTCATAACACCGGAATCCGGTTGAGTCCGCCTCTTCAACCTCCACATTTTCTTCGCCGTGAACTTCTTTGATCTGATCCAGCCAGTTCCTCATGTGAGAACCACCGCCAAAATAGACTTTCCGCCACCTGTTTCCCTGCTCATCAGTTTTTTCCTGAATAGCCTCTTCCAGCTTCATCCTTTCTTCGGGAGTGATTGTCTCATTCATGATTTCGCACCTTGTTCGATTCTTTCCATAAGTTCGGCAAAGCGCTCTTCCCATTCTGGAATTCCCTCAACCAAAGGGATTCCTCTTGAATATATTCTGGCAATCTCAATATCAAGCGGAATCTTCATCAACACAGGCAGCCCTTCCTGACGACAATACTTTTCAGTCTCATTATCGTTTTCGCCACTGCGGTTGATGACCACACCGCACGGTATTCCCAGAATCTTCACCACCTCCACGGCAAGTTTCAAGTCGTGCAGACCGAATGGAGTGGGATCGGTGACCATTACACAAAAATCGCTACCTTTGATCGCCTCCACCACAGGACAGGAAGTCCCGGGAGAAGCATCGATGATTGCTATCCCTTCTCCGTTGATGTGTTTTTTAACCTGCCTGATAATCGGCGGGGCCATAGCCTCGCCAACATTTAACACACCATGAACGAACTTCACGCCATTGGAATGGCCTATTTCAACTACACCAACCTCTCTCGGTTCCTCGCGAATAGCCTGCTCCGGGCAAAGATAGGCACACGCCCCACAGCCATGACACAATTCAGGGAAGGTCAACACCTTATCTTTGAGCACGGCCAGCGCATTATAGGCACATACCTGCGCGCATTTACCACAGTGAGTACATTTTTGCTCGTCAATTACGGGGACAGGTATGGAAGACTTCTCCCTAATATCAAGAACCGGTTTCATGAAAACATGATCGTTTGGCTCCTCAACATCGCAGTCTAGAATCTGAACTTCACGTTTTGGGGCCAGTGCAAGCGCCAGACTCGTTGCCACCAGAGTCTTTCCGGTGCCCCCTTTCCCGCTGGCAATCGATACTATCATTTTATCCTCGCAACATTGCTGTGCCACAATTCGGGCATTTCATTTCAGTGCAGGGAATTCCCGCCTGATGAGGTGCACTTTGTCCGCAATTCGGACACACACAACCACCTCCGGGCCCTGCCCCCGGGCGTTGTCCGCCTCCGCTTCTACCTGCACCCATACCTCCCCCACGGCCACCTCCACCACCTCCTCTGCCTGTTCTCGGCCCCTGGCCGAACGGTCCTGTGCCATCTCCTCTGGGCATAACGAACCTCCTCAATTACTTTTAGGGAAGCTCTGAAAACCTCACCCTGATCTCCCAAAATTCCCTTTTCATCCCCCTTTGCGAAAGTTGAAAAGAGAGGGATTCCTGAATTTAGGGATACCCAAAACCCTGTCGTCACCTCTTGTTCAGAGGTTCCATAACATATCTGTTTTACAAATTACCTGTTTTTCTTTTCCAGTTCTTCAATTCGAAGCATCAGATTATCCAGTTGCTGTTTCATGGTATTGGCCCAGCCTTTGAGTGTTTCAAGTTCACTATCTACAGCCCCGGCAGATGCACTTGCCTGTGGATTTGCACCCGTACCGGCAGATGAACGAGCCTTTGGTGTACCCCCCATTCCGGCATGGGCCCTAACCGTAGGATTGGATGTTTCCGACAGACCGCCTTTTTTAAATGCCTCTACTGCTTCCCGAACCGTCCCGGAAACACCGGTCATAATCTGAATGCCCGATTGGGAAAGAACCCTGTGAGCATTGGGGCCCAGGTTACCAGTAAGAACTGCCTCTACACCCCTATCGAGGACAGCCTGCCCGGTTGCGATCCCTGCCCCTCCACCGGCACTGCTGGCCGCATTATCCTGTGCTTCAAATTCCATGGTATCCGTATCAACATACACCAAATACTGGCACCTGCCAAAACGCGGGTCTACCTCTGCATCAAGCGTTGCACCAATTGCTGAAACTACAATTTTCATAAAACCATCCTTTGTTATCAGATTTACCTAATTTTACTATAAACCCATCCAATCGGGGAAGCAAGCAAGAATGCCGGCTTCCCCGTCGGCTCCATTTGGTGCTCAGCAAGATTTGCAATGCTGCAAGGTTCCTTAGCTTTCCTTATTGTTGCAGGTCATTTATTCTGGCTTCGATGCTCTCCAGCTCCTCTTTGATAGCTTGAGCTTGATTCTGGAGGAAATCAACCTCCTGTTCCCGGCTCATCGGAGGAGCATAAGGGTTCCCCATCGGCGGCGCAGCTGCATAAGGCGCATCGTAATAGGTCGGTCCCCATGAGCGCCGTCCGAATCCACGGCCCAACCCAAAACCCCAACCCTGGCCTCGTCCGAAGCCTCTACCACCACCCCTGCCAAACCATCCTCTGCTCGTACCAGCAGGATTACAGAAACCTCTTCCTCCACCTGTCATGGGACCCATGCCCCCTGGCCCTGTTCCATCAAATCCCGGCATGATATACCTCCTTTGCTGTTTTATTCTTCCTCACAATCTTTTCAATTACCGCCAACGCGGTTCATAATAAGGCGTTCGTGGAGCCACCGAGTAATAGCCAGTGCCAAAGCCCCATCCCCAGCGAGGCCCGCGGGGATAAAAGCCACGCATCATCGCTAAACCCTGGCCCCTGCCGAAGCCAGGTCCACGTCCCATGCCAAACCCACGTCCTCGTCCGAATCCCCGGCCCCAACCGAACCAGCCTCTACCTCTTTCAAACGGCATTTTTATCACCCCCTTTTCATTTCATTCCTTGCGACGCAATTCCCTGTATACGAATCAGCTAAATACAAACCAGTTACCGGATTATGTCCGAATATCCTGCCATCGGGCATCACCTCCCGGCACCGTTTCAAATCATTCCCCTCCGCCGACCCTGCTGCTGCCCCCTGCCTCGCCCGCCATGCCCGTGTCCGTGAGAAGGAATCAACCGGGCATTCGGAGTGTTGCACCGGGGACATCTGCGAACCCTTTCATCTATCACTGCATCGAACGGGACTTCCCACTCATATCCATCCTGCCCGCAACGGAATCGCCGACGGGCCATTTCAAAGTTTCCGCCCTCTATTCGGATCGCCTTCCCTAGAGTCAACGCTTCAGCTATCTTGCTTCGGGCCGAACTCAGAACGCGATGAAAAGTAGGGCGTGAGATGTCCATTCGCTGAGCGCATTCTTCCTGTTGCAATCCCTCCTGATCTTTCAGGCGCACGGCCTCCAGTTCTTCAATCGAAAGTGCAACCTCTCCAAGTCCACGCCCAAGTATTCCCACCGGCTTAAATAATGTCGCCTCCGGTACGAATCCAACCCTTCGCCACTTAATCGGTCTCGGCATAAATACAACACCTAATTATGGACATATGTCCATAATTAGGTTATCACCAGCCCTCCAAAAAGTCAACACCTCACAATTGCAATTAGCTATTCGCTGCTGTAGTATTTTTACCAGGGAGACCATCATGAAAAAACCTCTCCTGTCATTCGACCTGACCGGTACGCTGGCCACCTTCAGTTTCTGTGATTCGATCTATTTTGAAGGATTGCCCAGACTGTATTCCGCCAAACACGGCATCAGCTTTGAGAAAGCAAAGAACTATCTCAAGGAATGCTATGACGAGGTCGGCGATCAGGAACCGGACTGGTATGACATCACTTACTGGTTCAAGCGGTTCGAACTGGGAGATGGTTGGTATCCTTTCCTCAATGACCTCAGCCCCAATATCAAATTCTACCCGGAATCGAAAACCGTACTGGAAGAACTCAGCCGGGAATATGAACTGATCCTGACCACCAATGCCTGTCGGGAGTTCGTAGATATCGAAACCGCCTCTATCAAAAAATATTTCAACAAAATCATCTCGTGCGTCTCCGATTTCGGGAAAGTCAAAAAAACAGCGGAATTCTATCTTATGTTATGTCAATCCATCAACCAGAAACCGGGGGAGATAATCCACATCGGTGATAACCGGCAATTCGATTTTGTGGCACCCAATGAAGCCGGATTGCAGGCCATATATCTTGACCGAACCATGCAGAGTTCAGGTGAACGCACCATCCACAGCCTTACCGAATTACAGACACAACTGTTATAATTAAATCGGGAGCAACCATGGAACCCGAATACGATGCCAACATTGAATACGCACTGCGCCACACCGAACTGGTGCGGCCCCCGGCACAAAGGCTGAACACCTTTGGCAATACCAGCGTGCATTATTATATCCTCACCGAACTAATGGACAGTGTGGATGAAACGAGGATCCGCGAGGGCAAAGTTATTGCCGAACGTCCCAAAATCGTAACTCCTGATTACTTTTTGAATGCCTTCGAAGGATTCGGTGACGATGCGGCTGTTCAGGCACAGGCGATGCTGTCCCAGTTTAACTTCGATCCCGATATAATGGAATACAAATATCGCAATGATATCGGCAACAACTGGGTGCTCTCCGATAACATCAGCGAAGTCATCCTCAAGATAGCCTCCAAAATCGATGACGAAAACGATTCCATGGCAGCCATCCTCAAAGCCCCTGATGATGCCTGGCAAATATCCCTGATGAAATTCATCATGGACATGACCAGATCATCCATTAATAAGAACGTTTCCGAACTGAGCAGCAGAGGTCTCTTTAATAGAGTGCAGGGAGTTCCCAAATTCGTCCGGGATGAAATCGATGATCTATTCCGCAGCACGGAACAGGGCCAGATCAGTGTGAATGAGCTCGGTTCCAAACTGCAAAGCTACGGCTTATTCGGGCAATATCAGGACCGTTTCTTCGCTCTTTTCCATCGAAGGAGATAGGAAATGGACCAGATCAGGCAGGCGGCACAATTACTTTCACAATCCTCCAGAGTAGTAGTTTTCACCGGTGCGGGCATCAGCACAGAATCCGGACTTTCCGACTTCCGCAGTCCGGGTGGCCTGTGGGAGAATTACGATCCCAGCGAGTTCACTTTCGACCGCATTGTGAGTGATAAGAGAATAAGAGAGAAGTACTGGCAATTTCAAAAGGTGCTGTGGCCGGAGATTGTACAGGCACAACCCAATGCAGCCCATCTGGGAATCGTCGAACTGGACCGGATGAAAAAACTCGATTGTGTCATCACCCAGAACATCGACGGCTTGCATCAAAAGGCCGGACTTGCCAATGAGAAAGTCATCGAGATTCACGGAACCAACCGCTGGGTAATGTGCCTTTCGTGCGCCAAACGCTATCCCAGAGAAGAAATACAGCAACGGCTGGAGAACGGAGAGAACGACCCCTCTTGCGATGAATGTGGCGGCATTCTAAAACCAGCCACCATCTCCTTCGGACAGGCCATGCCCGTAAAAGAGACTCAACTGGCTGAGGAAAAATCCGCCTCATGCGATCTTTTTCTGGTAATTGGCTCCTCGCTGGTGGTGTATCCGGCGGCGCAGATGCCAGTGCTGGCCAAAAAGAGCGGCGCCAAACTGATTATCATCAACGCCACTTCTACACCCCATAGCGATCGCGCCGACCTCATCATTCAGGAAAAAGCCGGGGAGACGATGGCGCGGATCGTCAACCTTCTGCAGTAATTGAATCCCTGCCCCCTTTTAATTCCCCCCGGTTATTTTGCGCTCGATTTTATATTTTGTTTTCAAAGTGTGGACTCGCCCTTACTAAAATGTTACAATTAAGCAAATTAGGTTTTTCTTCATCGTCGAATGCAGAAAAAACTCAAATTTAAATAAACAATGCTCGAAGTACGTGCTTAAAGGAGTAGATACATGAAAAAACTGGCATTAATTGCTTTTGTGCTAATCATAGCCGTTGCCGTAATCACTTCGATAATGATGACTCAGGAAGAACCTGAAAGTACAACACCGATCACCACATCTTCAGCAGGAACTTTTCACATCAGCCAATGGGATGGTTATACATGGCAGGTAGTTTACAACCATCAATTTCCCGTACATTACAGCACCGAAGA
>CAZJQZ010000066.1:0-11152 GCA_964548045.1 uncultured Dehalococcoidia bacterium
TTCCCGTCCCATATTGAGTACAGGATAAACTCCGGCAGGAATCCAAGGGGGGTCAGGGAAATGGATTCCTGATTGAAATTCTTAAATATCCGCCAGATAGTACCCCACACCACTGTGGGTACTGACAAGTTGGTTAGCTTCTTTCCCCAGCTGCTTTGTCATCGCAGTCCTTAGAGTTTTGACCAGAGTGTGAATGTCTGATGTTCCTTTTCCTGCTGCGGTTCCGTTTGTATCGCCCCACACATGTTCAATGATTTCGGGGTATGTCACCGTTGATGCCCCATAGCGCTGGATAAGCAGAGAGAGCAGCTTTGATTCATCATCACGTAGACGCAGTATTTTATTATTGGTCTTGAAACACAGATTTTTATCCTCTACAATTGGTGGTTGTGCTGTAGCGAGTACCTGAAAGTCGGGGGCTGACGGCTGATTACTGAGCCAGATTTCATTGCATTGCTCAACATGATGCTCATCGAGAAAGCTTTCAAATTTAACCGAATCGTTTTCTGAGGGGACTGTATACTCTACGATGGCTCTGCCCCGCGCCAGATAAATCAGATCACCATGTTCGAGAACCGTTCCCTTACCGGGACCTTTCAAAGCCTGGTAATTATCAGACTTTCTCTTGCAATTAACAATTTCCGTTATATTCTGTTCATTCAGGATAGTTAAGCTGCAGTCATCGCCACGGCAAACAATCGCCAGGTGCAAAGAGGAGATACCATCCGGGTATGGGTCATCGATTTTCAGGTCAGCAAGACTCATGCTTCCCGGTTTTGCTTTCCTCCCAATCGTCAGAGTATCAAATATCTCTTTGGGCTTATACTTTTCCTGATTTGGCCAAAGTACTTTCACAGTAGGTCTGGCATTATCTATCATTATAGCTTTGATCTCCTTTTTGCGCTTGAATATGCACCCTGAAAATCTTCAGATTATCCCCAGAATATTCATATAGAACAATATTATAGCCTTTATTTATACTTCGTTACAGACCTAGTATAGAAGAAAATGGAATCCACAGGATGAATTATACCAGAGTGAAGCAGGCCTATCAAACTAAGGAACATCTCAATAAATATAAATAGCCACGGCGGTGGCGGATCTTTACCAGCGGGAGGCGTTGGGTTTCCATCACCACCGCCGTGGCCAGATTCGGCAATCGAAGGATAAAAGAGATATTGGCCATCGGCGAGTACTTGAAAAACGGGATGTGGTGGCAGGTCAGATCAGTCCAAGTCTAACATTTTGCCCCGGACAATTTGTTGGTAGGCAGCTCAATGAAAAGGCTTGATTTTGAGTTGGTTAGTAAAATGTCAGCAAAAATGAAAATGCCCTCCGCCGTTTCCCCGGCAAAAGGCATTTTTAGCTTCAATTTCTGGTAGCGGCGGATGGACTCGAACCATCGACCTTGGGATTATGAGGCCCACGCTCTAGCCACCTGAGCTACGCCGCCATGAGAGTTTACCGCACTTCAATATAGCAGTTTGTTCGTGTGGAGTCAAGCTCATACAGGGGAGTAGACTTTACATAATACACTCGCGCTATTTGATTTTCTCCCTTTGGCTGTGATAACATTAAAAGGTTTTTCGGGGAGTGGCGCAGCCTGGTTTAGCGCGCCTGCATGGGGTGCAGGAGGGCGGAGGTTCGAATCCTCTCTCCCCGATTTTGTCAAAACAAATAAAAGGAGGAGTTACTATGGCAATCGAATACGGACCGTATAATTCAATTCTGGTTGATATCAAAGACATGGTGGCTACTGTGACCATCAACCGACCAGAGGCTTACAATGCCCTGACTATCGAGATATTTCAGGAAATGACCGATGCCTTCGACAAGCTTGGGTATGATCGCAGGGTTGCTGTGATCGTGCTGACGGGCGCTGGGGATAAGGCGTTCGCGGCAGGAGCGGATGTGAAGTCGATCAACGAAAGTATTTGCACCGACCCGATGGGAGGACTGGCGCTGACTGGCGATTTTGCCCGGATGGGTGCGGCTATCAGGAGTTGCGGAAAGCCGGTTATTGCTCGGTGTTTTGGTCAAATCATCGGTGGCGGATTCGAACTGCTGGTCTTCTGCGATCTGGCGATTGCGGCAGATAACACCAAGTTCACGGCAGGCGAAGCATTTGTGGGTGCCGTGGCGATCGGAACTACCCAGTTTGCTACTATGATTATGGGTGATAAGCGTGCCCGCTGGTTGCTGATGACCGATGACCGCATTGATGCACAGACCGCTCTCGATTGGGGAATTGTCAATAAAGTTGTTCCGTTCGATCAACTCGATGACGAAGTAGCCAAGGTGTGCAAAACACTCATTAACAAGTTCCCCTGGGCCATACGATTCACCAAGACCCAGCTCAACTTCTGGCATGATATTTCGTCCACAAGTTTGTTGCAGGGCCGTGATTTCTGGGCTATTCATGTTGCCAACACCGCCGAGATGATGGAAGGAACCAGCGCCTTCGTTGATGGCAGAAAAGCTGAGTGGATGAAGTTCCGCGAACGTGATGCGGCCGGTATTCCCTCAGAGTATGAATTTGGTCCGCCACTGAAGACCTGTTCCGGTTGTGGGGCAGTGCATATCCCGAATGATTTCGAGTTCTGTGGCAAATGCGGAGCCAAGCTCTAAAATAAATAAACTGAACCTGATTTGCAAAGCGCCCCGGTTATCCGGGGCGCTTTTTTTATTGAGCGTTTTTTGTGTGAAGGGCGGTTATTTTGTGGGTTACCCCCCGATCAATTTGATGGTTGTCCCTGTTTCGGTAATGGAGTGCTCGTGATACCATCAGTCATCCGGATCAAATCGACTATGGTAACATGTGTGCTAAGTGTGTGTTCTTTCATGCAGGGGTAGTTGTGGCAGTGGCTATGCTGCTGATGGGTGTGGTTATGGCACCGAGGGTACTGGCTGTTTCGCAAACGTGGTATCTAACTGATGACGTGGCCAGTGGCCCATTTGTGCAGGGTGGAACTGCTGGCGATAGATACATGAAAAAGGTCTTTCCCGGTGGTGAACCGGATTCTGTTGTATTTCAGGGGAACCAGGATGCATATTGGTATGCCGCCGAATCTACATCTATGGACTTGTCATTCAGCAATGAGGGCTGGGGAACTGCTATTAACTGGTCTGCATCTGGGCATGGCAATCGAGGATGGTTGACTGTAGAAATAGTTAAAGTTGATGATTTGGGAGGGATTGTTGTGATGGCCACTCAATCTTTGAAAATTCCCAAAAACCCCGACAGTGGCATTTTGGAATTCAATCTTAGCGGAACTGGGTTTACCGATTTTAGCGTAGCCAATGGAGATAGGTTAGCTTTTCATGTCCTTTCCAGCACGACCGGAAATAAAACGATAAGCATGCATTTCAATAGTATGAGTTATAGCAGCACTATAGTTACTCCCAATACCGATCCCGGTTATCCGGTCCCGGATGTGGCGGCTTGGGCCATGTTTGCTGCTGGACTGGGACTTGTTGGATTCGTCCTGGTTATACTGGGAAAGAAGAAAAGAATCCGATTTAGAGATCAAAGGCCGAAGGATTAGTTTCGAACCGGGCGCAAGAAAATGAAAGAGGGACGACATTCAAGTCGTCCCTCTTTTTACCTGTTGAGTTTTAGCTTCTTTTACCAGTTAACTGAAACAAATACCGGCACGAACAGCAGCGAGATCATGCTCATCAGCTTGATAAGGATGTTCAGGGAAGGCCCGGAGGTATCCTTGAACGGGTCGCCAACGGTATCACCGTTAACTGCTGCCTTGTGGCTATCCGAACCTTTACCTCCCAGGTTACCCTGTTCGATATACTTCTTGGCGTTGTCCCATGAACCACCGGCATTGGCCATGGTGATGGCGAACACAAAACCGGTGCCGATAGCGCCGATCAAAAGTCCACCCAGTGCTTCGGGGCCAAGGAACGGAACAATACCTACTATGATAGGTATGAGAACGGCCAGGATGCCAGGCAAAAGCATGGATTTAAGAGCTACTTTGGTGCTCATGTCAACGCATGCGTTGTAGTCGGGTTTGACCCCTTCTTTACCTTCAAAGAGGCCGGGTATCTCGCGCCACTGGCGGCGAACTTCATTCACCACGCCCATAGCCGCTTTACCAACAGCTTCCATAGTCATCGCGCTGAAAAGACAAACCATCATGCTGCCGATCATAATTCCCATTACCACCTCTGGATCGGTGAGGCTCATGGAAAAATGATCGCTTACGTTGGCGCTGGTGATCTCCACGCCATCAACAACCTTGCCAATCAATTCATTTTTGATATCCTGCCCAAAAGCGGCTGTCAGACCGATGGCGGTCAGGGCAGCGGAGCCGATGGCAAATCCTTTACCGGTTGCGGCGGTGGTGTTGCCCAGGGAATCGAGAGCGTCTGTCTTTTCCCGAACGGATGGGTCCAGACTGGCCTGCTCGGCGATTCCGCCGGCGTTGTCAGCTACCGGGCCATAGGCATCGGTTGCCAGCGTAATACCCAGTGTGGAGAGCATGCCGACCGCTGTAATGGCCACACCGTAGAGCCCGGCCAGTTCGTAGGCGACCAGAACGGCAGCTACAACCAGGATTACCGGAATCACCGTGCTTGCCATTCCGGTGGAGAACCCTTTAATAATCAGGGTTCCGGTCCCGGTTTCAGCGGATTCAGCCACTCGCTGGGTGGGCTTGTAAATGTCAGCGGTGTAATATTCAATACTGATTCCAATCAGCACACCGGCAACAAGTCCGCAAATAATCGAAAGCCAGATATCGAGGCCTTCCACGTACTTACCACTTATTGTCACCGGATCAATGTCCATCAAATAGATGGCAAGGTAGGCGAAACCGGCAACAAATATCGAAGCGGCGTATACACCGCGTCGCAGTGCTGCCAGAAGAGCTTCGATTTTGAGCTGTTCGCCAACCCGGACGAAGAACGTGCCGGCGATGGAACATAAGATTCCAACTGCTGCGATGACGAACGGCAGCAGCGCCAGTTTGCCGTCGAAGGCAATACCTGCTCCGATAGCTACTGTCATGGTGGCGATAATAGCTCCGGCGTATGATTCAAACAGGTCAGCTCCCATTCCGGCAATATCACCGACGTTGTCACCAACGTTATCGGCAATCACGCCCGGATTCCTCGGGTCATCCTCAGGAATTCCGGCTTCTACCTTGCCGACCAGGTCAGAACCGACATCAGCGGCCTTGGTGTAGATACCGCCACCTACCCTGGCGAACAGGGCGATGGAGGAAGCGCCAAATCCGAATCCTACCAGGATACTGGTGATATCGCTGACACCGTCGGAAACGTGATCACCCCAGATAATGTAGATGACGCTCAATCCTATGATTGCCAGAGAAACAACCGTCAGTCCCATTACAGCACCGCTACTGAAGGCAACCCGCAGTCCCTCGTTCAGACTTTTCTGGACACCAGCGACGGTGCGGCAGTTGGACTTGGTCCCGATTTTCATTCCGATAAATCCTGCGCCTACAGAACATATCGTCCCGATAAGATAGGCCACTGCTACCAGGCCATGGGGCTCAATTAAAAATCCCAGTACTATGGCTACGATTATCACGAATAGTGCAAGTGTCTTGTATTCGCGAATCAGGAAAGCCATAGCGCCTTTTTCGATAAGTTGTGAAATTTCGGATACTTTGTCGCTACCCCTGCTTTTTGCCATCAATCTTGAGACGGTGAAGGCAGCGAAAATCAATCCGATGATTCCTGCTATCAGGGCATAATAGATGAGATCCAAAGTTAAAACCTCCTTTCTTTATTCACAAAGATATATTACAAACACTGACCTCCCGAAACTTACCGATTTGTTCCGAGAGGTCAATGGTTAAAATCCAGACTCGCTGACTCAGTATAACAGAACTCGTTAATCTCTACAAATCCGTACATGCGCTTGGGTCGGGCAAAGAAAACTTAAATTATGTGTTGAAAAATTATGACCTGTGCCTGATAAATTACAGAATCAGAATGTGTTTATTGTTCGGAACCGGTTAGTTTGCTATTAAATTTCTCCAGTTTGTTTTCCAGTTCTTTCTGGCGCAGTGAAACAGTCAGATCGCCGCGGCTCCTTTCCAAAACGCCTCTGACCATGTCTGTCGTGCGCCTTAAGCCTCCGGTCAGGGCATCGGGAAAATCGATGGTCACCAGCAGGCTGTAGATATCATCCATCATTCCCAGAATGTTCTCGCATCGATCCAGTTCCCCGCGCCTCATCCTATCGAGCAGGTGCCTTCTGAGTTCACCGGCTGCTTCTCCGAGGCCGTTAAGATATGCAGAATACACTATTCCCAGAGAATCAGGTTCAGGGATGGGCTGCCCGGAGATCAATGCCAGGGTGATGCGCGCCTCAGCGTATTCTTTGTGGGAATCGAGGACGAAGCCGGTATAGTGAAGATCAGCGTAATTATCGATGGCCTGGTTTACTTCATCCAGAATGGACTTGGCCTCATCAGCCAGCGACTTTGCCAGGTCGAATTCGCCGCGGTGCGCTGCCCGAATGGAGGTGGAACACTTGTAGATTGCTTCCCGGGATGACTTGATAGCTGTATCTCTGGCCTCATGTTTGGCCGAGAAACTGGCCCTGATTTTCTCCCCGATCCGATCCAGATTTTCTGCCAGGTCTGTCAAATTTTACCCCTTTTGCGAGACTTGCTTTGCCAATCGACTTGTGGAAGCCTCTATATCTTTGCTGTTCAACACGGCACTAATTACTGCAATGCAGTCGGCGCCGCTTTCTACCACTTCCGGTGCGTTACTCTCGTTGATTCCGCCGAGGGCAACAATCGGTAACGAGACTGCGCTTCTTATTTCGCGCAATCTTTCCAGCCCGATCACCTCGGCATCCGGCTTGGTTGGTGAATTATAAATTGCCCCTACCCCAATATAGTCGGCGCTTTCAGACTGGGCCTGTAAAGCCTGCTCTACCGTACGTGCCGTGCGACCGATAATCATATTTGGTGGCAACATTTGCCGCGCCAGAGTAACAGGCAGGTCACCTCGACCCAGATGGACTCCGTCGGCATCGATTGCCAGCGCTATATCCACATTGTCATTCACTATGAAGAGGATACCTGCTTCAGCACAGATATGCCGAATTGCACTGGCCAGCGTGATAAGTTCCGGCTTGTTGCGCTCTTTATCACGCAGTTGCACAACTTTTGCTCCGCCGGCAATAACCTGCCGAACGGCCTCGGTCGCGCTGTTTTGGGCCAGTTCCTGCGAATCGATGATAACATAAACGCCATCGATTCTCTCCAATTTATCCTGACGAGACAGCAGCAGAGTAAGTTCCCTTTCCACCTCGTAAATGGTGAATCTGGCATGCTCGAAATTGCGTTCAGCTATCTCCGGCGGCGTTTCGGGCAGTTTAGCGAATTCCTCCAAAACGCGCAGTGATTCCTGTGCCCGTTTGGCGTTAGCGGTAACCAGGTCGATGAGGTGTTTTCTTTCGATTCCTGCAACGGGGGATTCTCTGCCGATATCGCCTTCGGAATCTCGTGATGCCAGCAGTTTGTTTTTCAATGCCGGTTCGGTAGCCGTTAATTCGTGGCGCAGGCGTTTTAGGATTTCGGTGGTGTGTTCATTTCCAAGGATGAATCGGGAAACATCTTCCAAGACCCGGAGTCCCTCGCTGAGGCGGTCAAGGTTGGCATCCATCAGACGCAACGTTCGCAAGTAAAGCCTATATTTCATTGACGTTAGGCTGAAGGTCTTTGGCAGCGCCCGGCATTTCGCCGTCGCGGGCGCCATCAATCATATCCCTGATATTTGAGGGTATCTCCATGCCCATGCTTTCGAATTTGTCTTCCGTCCACCGGCCGATATTTCTCGGGTCGCTGTAATAGTTGGGATCGTTGGGATTGCTGTGTGCCGCATGAACATCACCTACGGATTTGCTGATACCGAAGCTGGTGACAAGCTTGGTGAGTTCCGTGTTGCCACAGGCAGGGCAGGCAGCGTCTACCGGCGAGGAAACGGTTCTGACGAACACGCTGATCCTCTGTTTGCACTTACTGCACTGAAATTCATAGATGGGCATCTCAGTCTTCGTCCCCTCCTGAAGAGCTGCCGCTATCATCGCTGAGGCCCAGTGATGCCTGAGCGTCGGCCGCCACGCTTTCATATGATTCGCCGGATTCCAGCCGATCCTGGTAATCCTCATATTCCGGTGCGATGTCATCGCCGGTGGCGTTCATCATTTTCTTGTTCCATTCCGCCAGTGCCCTGGGATCGCTTCTTTCCAGTCCCCTGACGAGCTGATTATCGCCCAGGATTTCTTCGTAGAAATCTTTGCGGTAATAAGAGTCACCTTTGCCGACACGGAAACTGGAAAAAAGGCGTGAAAGTTCAGTACTGCCGCAGTGAGGGCATTTGGTGGATGGGTCTGTTTCAAATCCCCGGCTGAAAATGGCGACTTTCCTTTTGCAGTTGGCGCATCGATATTCGTAAATTGGCATCTTATTTTACCTCACTCCAGTTTTCGATTTTACCAGATGGGAGATTGCATAACAAATAAAAAGGCGTTATAGCCCGATGGGACAAGCGGGTTATTCACCTACAGCATTTTTAATGAGCTCGATCCGGGAAACCTGCTTATCCTTTTTCAGTTCCACTGCCACCACGTCGATCCGCCAGTCTTCCGAGGTGATTTCGTGTTTCTGTAAATAGGTCTGGGCCAGTTCGATGAGTTTGGCCTGCTTGGCGGGGGTGACGGATTCTTCAGGGGTCCCGAATTGCTTGCTGCGTTTGGTGCGCACTTCCACAAATGTCAGTGAATTGCCGTCACGAGCGACGATGTCGATCTCCCCGATTGAACACCGATAGTTCTGCTCCAGTATTTCGTAGCCGTTTCTGGCCAGATATTGCCGGGCGAGTTTTTCGCCGAGGTCGCCGGTCCGTTTGCGGGCTTCAGCCATTTTTCTCCAGTGCCTTTCGGACGGGCGCGAAGCTGGTGCGGTGAATGGGACAACACCCGATTTCCTGCAGTTTTTCCATGTGTTCGCTGGTGCCGTAGCCCATGTTTCGGGCGAAACCGTATCCAGGGTACAATTCATCGTACTCCTTCATGATCTGGTCACGGTGAACTTTAGCCACTATCGAAGCGGCGGCGATAGAACGGGAAATGCTGTCCCCTTTGATAATGCTATTCTGGTGAATGGGAATCTCCGGCAGTTTCATTGCATCGATAAGCAGCGCATCCGGTGGAGTGGCAAGCTGTTCCACCGCGGCGCGCATCGCCAGTCTGGTGGCTGCCAGGATATTTAAGGAATCGATTTGTTCGTGAGAGATCACGCCGATACCAAAAGCCAGAGCTTCTTCCTGTATAAACGATGAAAGAAACTCACGTTTCCCGGCGCTGAGCTTTTTGCTGTCCCGAACCTGCTCAAGCCAGGGGTTGTTGTTTCCCGGAGCCAGGATCACAGCGGCGGCTACTACCGGCCCCGCCAGCGGGCCGCGCCCGACCTCATCGATGCCGGCGATGAGCTTGAATCCCTTTTGCCACAGCTTCTCTTCTTCGGCGAATGTAGGCATTGTGATCATGGGATGATTATACCCTCGAATGCCGAAGGGTTCCACCGGTTGGGAGTCTGGTAAAGGAGGTTTCGATTGACAAGGTCATGATTGACGTTACTGCAAAAAGAGGTACAGGAGACCTCCTGTCGGGGGATTTCGGGGGTGTCCCCCGATTAAAATCCCCCCAAGATTGGGGGGCAGGGGGGGGGCTGAAAAGACCTTTTTGCAGGAGAGTCATGATATGTCATTCCGGCCAAGCCTGTCCTCGACTTGATCGGGGAAGCCGGAATCCATTTCCCTGCAACCCCTCTGGATTCCCGCTTTCGCGGGAATGACATACCGGGTAGAAGGGCAGGATAGGTTTAATCCATCAACCACCAATGAAGGCGGGCTAAGCCCACCACACGTCTCATAGTGGCACATGGCAACCAAAAAAATAAATGCTGGCTTCCTTTTTATTTAAAATTTTTATAATGAGGAGTATGATAATTAGTGGTGATTGATTTGAAACAAGGAGTGAAAAAGATGCAAAAGTGGTTCGGAACGGTACTGGTGGTTGTGGTGGTGGGAATACTCATCGGGACGGTGATAATCCCGGCTGTAGCGCAGGGAGGAGGAGGTGAAGCGGAAGTTCCCACATCAATCAGCTATCAGGGATATTTAACCGATTCCGGGGGAACACCCATTGAGGACCCGGTGAATATAACTTTCACTCTCTATACAGAGTTGAGCGGTGGCACACCGGTCTGGTCGGAGGTACACAGTGGAGTAAACCCTGATAACGGACTTTTCAGCGTGGAACTGGGCGGAAACGGAAGCCCGATGCTTGCCAATGTCCTCGATGGAGATCGTTTCCTGGGCGTTCAACTGGGCGTTGACCCTGAAATGACACCGCGCCAGAAGGTGACCAGCGTGCCCTATGCCCTGGTGGCGGAAACCGCAAATACCGCTGCCGTTGCCAACACGGCTTATACCTTAAGCGCTCCCGACGGCGACCCGGCTGATGCTGTTTATGTGGATAATGACGGGAAAGTGGGAATAGGCACCGGCACCCCGAATGCCGAACTGGAAATTGGTCCGACAATTCCTACAAAGGTAAAATCTTCACAACCTGTCATTGTGGGAAGTTGTGACACATCAGTCAGTTCTTGGGGAGTTTATGTGAGCGGGAAATACGCCTATGTGGCTGATGATGATGCGGGACTGAAGATCATCGATATCTCCGATCCCACATCCCCCACTGTTGTGGGAAGTTGCAGCACACCAAACATTGCTCGAGGAGTCTATGTCAGCGGCAAATACGCCTATGTGACTAATTATGTAGCAGGGCTTCAGGTCATTGATATCTCCGATCCTTCATCCCCCACTATCACGGGAACCTGCGACACCCAATCTGCTCGAGGAGTCTATGTAAGTGGGGAATATGCCTATATAGCTGATGGTCCCGAAGGGCTTCAGGTCATCGATATCTCCGATCCCACATCCCCCACTATCGTGGGAAGTTGCGACACAGGCTGGGTTGAGGGAGTCTATGTCAGCGGGAAATACGCCTATGTGGCTAACGGGGATGCAGGACTTCAGGTCATCGATATCTCCGATCCCACATCCCCCACTATCGTGGGAAGTTGCG
>CAZJQZ010000066.1:11252-12686 GCA_964548045.1 uncultured Dehalococcoidia bacterium
ACACAGGCTGGGCTGAGGGAGTCTATGTCAGCGGGAAATACGCCTATGTGGCTAACGGGGGTGCAGGACTGAAGGTCATCGATATCTCCGATCCCGGATCCCCCACAGTCGTGGGAACCTGCGACACAATCTGGGCTAATGGAGTCTATGTCAGCGGGAAATACGCCTATGTGGCTGATAGTAATAAAGGACTTCGGGTCATCGATATCTCCGATCCCACATCCCCCACAATCGTGGGAATCCGCGACACACCAGACTATGCTTATGGAGTCTATGTCAGCGGGAAATATGCCTATGTGGCTGATTGGGATGCAGGACTTCAGGTTATCGATATCTCCGGCATTGATACCCCGGCCATATCCACCGGGAACATCTCGACTTCCGATATTACTGTCACTGAGAATGCGGATATCGGGAATAATCTGTACGTTCGAAATGCGGTGAACGTGGGACCGGGCGGGCTCTATGTAGATGAAGGCAACGGCATCACTACGGATGGAGATTTGATAGCCCTTGGTAATGCCGGAATCGGGACGATCGCTCCTTCAACCAAGCTGGAAGTGGTGGGGACAATTACAGGAGACGGACTGGCTATCGACGGATCAGTCAGCGGCAGTGGATTCTCTGGCTGGGATACGGTTTCTTCTAACGACCTGACTATCACTACCTCCTTTAGCGGTGATGTAACCGGAATCTGGAGCAATATGCAGGTGGGTAATGATAGTCACAGCCATGGTAACGCAACAGTCGCGGATAACATCTCCATTAACAACAGTCGGTTGTATGCGCCTGCTGGTGCCGGTAATGTGGGCGTTGGTCTCACTAATCCGATAGCAAATCTTGATATTGCGGGAGGCAGAGGGGGCATCGATACATTGCGATTGCTGTCGGGAGTACGCTCCGATGAATATGATTCAAATCAGATTCTGTTTTCATATGAAAATACAAATAACTATACCCATGCTATCAAATCCAGACATCATGGCAGTCAAGATGCGGGGAATGCCATAGATTTCTATGTATGGGATTATGGCACTGATTCAGGAACCGAGACAGGAACAATGCAGGTTATGAGTCTGAATGGCGGTAATGTTGGTATAGGAACTACCGAACCTACCTCAAAACTTCAGGTTGAAGGTTATATACAGCTTGACACAATTATCAGCGCACCGCCAACAGCTGATTGTGATGATCCATCTGAATATGGTCGAATGATATACAATCATATTACCGACACATGTTACATTTGTTCTGTGACTGGGTGGAAACTACATTAAAGCCAACAATATCACTGAAAAAGGCGGGCCGAATTCGGCCCGCCTTTTTATATCTGTTGACTTGCTCAAATATGGTAAAATAATAGCTTGGTGAACAAAAAATAAAGAGGGGGGGATGGCAAAGATGAAAAAACTGATCGGAGCAGTAATGGTGCTG
>CAZJQZ010000067.1:0-12386 GCA_964548045.1 uncultured Dehalococcoidia bacterium
GGGGATGTCAGAGTAACAAAGGTAATGAATCTCTCATCCAGCAGCCGCTGCAACCTCCGGCGCACAGTGTTACGGCTTGCAGGAAGTTTTTCAGCCAGATGCTGATAACTCTGCCTGTGACCGATATCCAGTTCCTTTATAAGAGAGATATCCAATTCATCCAAGTCAGTGATCAACGACATTGACATGAGTGTATTTTCCTTTTCAGATACCATAACATATTGCACCAGGCATGGCAACATTGTGGGCATAATGGCAACAATATTAAAGGTAAGGTTTCCATAGAGGCCTAAATAGTTGACATATATGCACTGAAACGCTAAACTTGGCCATACGAAAAAACAAGTATTCACATACTTCAACTTCGGGCAAGTGGGATGTCTTTGAATTATTACGGGGAAAATAAGGTTATTTACCTTGACTCAGTTGATATATATACTATTATGTCATTCCCGCTTTCGCGGGAATCCAGGGAGAGTTATGAAAATGGATTCCATATCAAGTGCGGAATGACATGAAAATTATTCTTTACTTCCCATAATAGCTCTGTGAAACAAAGTACGACAGGAGGTCTTAAAAAATGGATGTAATAGCAGAAACGGGGAAAAAACATAGTAAAAAGGCGAAACCCAGCACGGAAAGAACCGCAAAACTGAAGCAGATATATTTGGAACACAAACCAAGCATTTGCGCCGATCGCAGCGTGCTGGTAACCGAGTCGTACAAAGAGACAGAGGCGCTAACCACAGAACTCAGACAGGCTATGGCCTTCAACAAAACATTGAGCGAGGTGCCCATATGGATCCAGGATGGAGAACTGATCGTCGGGAATATAGCTTCCAGGCCACGGGGCGTATTCCTTTTCCCCGAGTATGATGATACCTGGTTAATACCAGAACTGGACACCATTTCCACGAGGAAAGGGGATCCGTGGCTACTGAGCGATGAAGATAAAGCTCAACTCAAGAGCTCAATGGATTACTGGCCCGGGCGGAACATGGGCGCCATTGCCGATGCACTCACTTCCGATGAAGTTCGCCAGGCCGAAAAACATACCTTCCTGGATATCCAAATGGCCAAACAGGGCGGCATCGGTCATATTGCTCCCGATATCGAACGAGTTGTCACCCATGGACTGAATTCACTGATTGAGGAAGCGGAAGACCAAATCAATCGATTGGATCCTGCCAGTCCGGATTACTACACCAAGCTACCATTTCTGAAGTCGGTGATAGTAGCTGACAAAGCGGTGATCAAATGGGCCCGCAGGTTTGCCGATCTCGCACGTGAGAAAGCCATGACAGAATCGGATCTGCAAAGAAAGGCGGAACTCGAGCAAATCGCCGATGTTTGCGATTGGGTTCCAGCTAATCCGGCCAGAAACTTCCGCGAGGCGCTTCAGACCGTTGTCTTTATCATGGATTCGGTGCAGATCGAAACAAATGGGGTTTCCATCGGTACGGGCAGGCTGGACCAGTATTGCTATCCCTATTATGAAAAGGACCTCAAGGAAGGGATACTTACCAGGGAAGAAGCCATGGAACTTCTGGAATGCCTGTGGCTCAAGATCGCTGAGTCCAATCGCACTGCGGGCGAACTTCTCACCTATGCACATAACGGGTATCCGTTCTGGATACAAGTCCCCGTTGGCGGACAAACGCGAAACGGATACGATGCTACCAATGATTTGTCCTATCTCCTGCTGGAAGTTTCCTCCAATATGCAACTCCACGAACCGACGGTTTCGGCCAGAATTCACAAACGGACGCCGGACAAATTCCTGATGAAGTGCTGCGAGGCGATCAAAACCCACGGAGGCGGTCACCCTGCCCTATTCAACGATGAGGTGATTATCCCAAGCCAGTTGGCATATGTTCCCGGTGTCACCAAGGAGGACGCCTACGATTACTGTATAATAGGATGCTCAGAAATCGTCTTTGCCGGGAAAGGCACTGAAGGGATTCCTTATCACGCCATGAGCCTGGGAAGGCTTCTTGAACTGATGCTGCAAGGGCGAGATCCCATTTCCGGCGATCCCCTGCAATCAGGTGTTGGCAATATGATGGAGTGGAATTCCTTCGATGATATGATGCTTGCCTTCGACGAAGTTGCAGAGAAGTTTGCGCGGGCCATGTTTCTGCAGCAGCTCCCACTTGTCGAAGCTCATGCCAGTCACCGTCCCTGTCCCTATTTGTCCTCGCTCACCAGAGACTGCATCCAAAGAGGGAAGAGCTATTATGACGGTGGCGCCATATATGGAAACAGGGCATCCATCGCCTGTATTGTCGGAATAGCCACGATTGCCAATTCCATTGCTGCGGTTCGAAAGCTCATATTCGATGATCAGATACTTAGCATGTCTCAATTGAAGCACGCAATCGAGACGAACTTCGAAGACAGTACCACAAATCCGACCGGCCCCGAAATCCAGCAGATGTGCCTGCGCGCCCCAAAATACGGGAATGACGATCCCTATGTGGACGATATCGCCAAGGATTGCCTGAACACCATTCTGAAGGAACTGCGCAATCACGAAACCATACCGGGGCAGGGATACGGAGCGACTATCGCTCCGGTAGCGGCGCACATTGGGTATGGGGCGCTTTGTGGCGCGACACCCGATGGACGTAGAGCCAGCGCTCCTTTGAGCGATGCCTGTTCTCCGGCGCAGGGAACAGATGTCAATGGGCCAACAGCGACGATCAAGTCGGTCGCACACCTAGAGCACATCAACCTTGTGCAGGGAACGATTTTCAATATGAAAATGCATCCTGGACCGCTGGAAACCAAAGCGGGAATGAAGAAATGGGCCGATCTGATAAGGACATACTTTGACCTCGGAGGATGGGAAATTCAATTCAATGTCGTTGACGCCGATACGTTGAGGGATGCCCAGTTGCATCCGGAAAACTATAAGGACCTGGTGGTTCGAGTTGTAGGGTACAGCGCCTTTTTTGTTGAACTGGAGAAATCGGTTCAGGACGATATTATCAGCAGGACAGAGCATGCGGTATAGTTCACTAAAGGAGTCACGGTGACCAGCGATATCACAGGCCGGGTTTTTAATATTCAGCGGTATTCCCTACATGATGGCTCCGGCATAAGGACGCTGGTTTTCTTAAAAGGCTGTCCCTTGAAATGCCTGTGGTGTTCCAACCCGGAATCGCAGAAAGCCATACCTGAACTTGGATTTATCGAAGCCAGATGTGTTGGGTCAGCGGAATGCGACGCTCCATGTGTATTATCGTGCCCTCTCAATGCGATTCATTTGAATGGACAGGGCAAGCCTGAGATCGATAGAAAAAATTGTGACGTCTGCGGTAAGTGCGCTGAAGCGTGCAGACATGACGCGTTGAAGATTGTAGGCCACCAGATGAGCGTTGATGAGGTGATGGCGGAAGTAGAAAAAGACAGGCCTTTTTACAGAAGATCGGGCGGAGGTCTGACCATCGGTGGCGGCGAACCGCTGACGCAATACCAGTTTGCTACAGCGATTCTCCAGGCAGCCGAAGAGGAGTATCTCCACACTGCCATCGAAACCACCGGACATGCTCCCTGGAATCAGTTTGAAACTGTCCTCAAACACGTTGATTTGCTACAAATGGACCTCAAGCACATGAACCCCCAAAAGCATAAAGAACTGACAGGGCAATCAAATGAACTCATTTTGGGCAATCTTAAAAAAGTGCTCTCCGTTAAAGAACCTCAGGATGTCATTATTAGGATTCCGGTAATTCCCGGCTGCAATGACACTGCGGAGAATATTGAAGACACAGCCAGGTTTATTGCTGAACTGGGTTTTACTCAGATTGAACTGATACCTTATCACAAAATGGGCACTTCGAAGTACGCACAATACGGTATGGTCTATCCGCTTGACGGATTGGAGCCACCGTCTGAAAGCGATCTGCAGGGATTGAGAGGCATCGTGGAAATATACGGATTACGGGACATGACGGGGGATGTCTAGTATTAGAAGGAGCGAAAAAAATGCGTGCTGTATATTTCGATGATGGAAAAGTAGACTTAAGAGAAATTGATGGACTTTCCGATGAAGGTAAAAAGGTGCATGTGAGATCAATCGGCATTTGCGGTTCTGACCTGCACATGCTTGAAATGAAATTCCCCGGATCTTTCGTGGCTGGACATGAGATTGCAGGCGTGCTTGATGATGGAACGCCGGTGGCAGTGGAACCAGTGGTCCCCTGTGGGGAATGTGAATATTGCAGGATTGGAAGTTATAATTTGTGCCCACAGGTAATGATACTTGGTATTGCCAGAAACGGAGGCATGGCGGATGAAGTCATTGTTCCCAAACGCTGCCTGGTTTATTTGCCATCGAATGTTGATGTAAAAGATGCCTGCTTTGTTGAGCCCCTTGCGGTAGCTGTGCATGGAATGCGCAAAGCGGGAGCAAACGGGAATCAACGGGTGGCTGTTATCGGCGGCGGCACGATTGGCCTTTGTGCTGTTGCGGTCGCCAGAGCAAGCTCTGCAGAGGTGGGACTTGCTGCGCGGTACGATCACCAAATGGCGATTGGTCGTCGTTTTAGTGCCAGGGATATTGAAGGTCAATACGATCTTGTTGTGGAATGTGCGGGAACAGATCAGGCACTTAATCAGGCTATGGGACTATGCAGGTCCGGCGGGAAAATTCTATTACTCAGCACATACTGGGCAGGGGTTTCATTCCCGCAGCTTACGGCAATGATGAAAGAGATCACGATCGTAAATTCTTATATGTATGCCGAAAGCGACGGGGAACGTGATTTTGATCTTGCGGCGGCAATGCTTTCAAGGAATCCTGATATAGCCGGTTCGCTTATCACCCACCGTTTACCCTTGGCTGAAGCCGCACAAGCTTTTTCCATAGCGCGTGACCGAAAAGCAGGTGCGATCAAAGTGGTATTGGAACCATAGCTCACAGAGATTGGCAGGGTATGATCTGCGATTATAATTTGCGGAATCAGCTTGCTGAATTCTGGATTGGATTATGACAATTGAGTTCCGATAGTTAAGCAAACGCAAAACTAGGGATGGACAAAATGACAGATAGAATAGGATTCATAGGGCTGGGGAACATCGGGAAGCCGATGGCCTTAAATCTGGCAAATGACGGATTTGATTTATCCGTATATGATATAGATCAATCAAGGTGCAAGGAACTCGCCGATCAAGGAGCAAGGGTGAGTGCAAGTACAGCAGAGATGGCTTGCGCCTGCGATATAATCTGCATTTGCGTGCGCGATGATAAAGATATCGAGGAGGTTCTTCACTCACCACAAGGAGTGTTTTCTGCCTCCACATCCGGAACAATCGTAGCTATTCACAGCACGGTCAAAAAGAGCACTCTTCTTCGATTGGCAAACAAGGCTCACAAGCACGATGTCCACTTGATAGATGCTGCCATTAGTGGGGGCGCCATTGGTGCCCAGCAGCGAAACTTATGTTATATGGTCGGGGGGGCCGCAGAAACTCTTGAACGCTGCCGCCCGATTTTCGAGGCATCTGCCGCCAGGATCATTCACGCAGGCGATGTCGGGGCAGGTCTTACTTTGAAACTCTGCAACAATCTGATGACATATGCCTCCTTCGTGGCAATACATGAAAGTGCCCGACTGGCCCAGGCATCCGGTTTGTCACTGGATTTACTGAAAGAGGTGGGTGAAGTAAACGGTGTTGTGACTCCTGTGATGGCGGGCTTTGTTGAGGGGCGAAACATGGTTCGTGCCAGTTGTGATGAGGAATCATTTCGAAGCATCTTCGCCGGATTTGCCGCACTCGGTGTGAAGGATATGGATGCAGGTCTTGACCTGGCTGCAGAGTTCAAAATAGACCTGCCTGGTGCCCGTTGCACACGAGGGATTGTCGAATCGGTTTTCTTTGATGAATACTAATTCAAGTCAAGGGGCAAAACTATGACTGATATTGAGAATCTGGAACAGAGAATCAAGCTTCTCGAAGAAGAATGCAGAAGACTCAGCGATATTGAGGCAATCAGGCAATTGAGGTACAAATACTGGCGCTGTATTCACAAGAGCCAGTGGGATGAACTCATGAATTGTTACGCTGATGATGCGGCGGTGGATTTTGGATACGGGCTTCAATTGGAGGGCAAAATAGCCCTAGAGGATTTCTATAAAGGGAGTATGGCTTCAGCCTACACTCTGGTTGATCCACAGGGGCACAATCCTGAGATTGAGATACTAAGTTCCACAACCGCTCGCGGCTTCTGGCAACTGGATAACACCATGGTTGAAGCTCGGGCCAATAAAGCGGTTAGAGTTGGGGCTTCGTATGATGAGGAGTATGTCAAACTGAACGGAGAGTGGAAAATCTCTATTCAAAAGGTAAACCACATCTATCGACAGGTTGTAGAGACGGAATGAGCTAGTGTCGTGTCACATATCAATAAACCTAAACATAATTATGTCATTCCCGCGAAGGAGGGAATCCAGATGGGTGGGGATAGTGGATTCCGGATCAAGTCCGGAATGACACGTCAATTGTGAGGCATATGCCGGTCGTGTATCGACCGGCGAATCTCATTGCAAAGGAGGATTATATGATTGCAGGATATATGGGTAGAATACTGTTCGTTGACCTTTCCTCAGGGAAAATCAACGAAGAGACACCTGATGAAAAGTTTTACCGGGATTTCATAGGAGGATACGGAACAGGTTCCAGAATACTGTACAGTCGGCAGCGGGAAGGTGCTGATCCGCTAGGACCTGAGAACACAATCGGTTTTACTACCGGTCCCCTTACGGGTGTACGCGGATTGTTCAGTTCACGGTTTACGGTGGTGAGCAAGTCGCCGTTAACCGGTGGCTGGGGAGATGCAAACTGCGGGGGGTATTTTGGCCCGTATCTCAAATTCTCCGGTTATGACGCGGTCTTCTTCAACGGGATATCACACACTCCGGTTTATCTCTTCATCAAAGACGGCAAGGCTGAATTGAGAGATGCCGGTCAACTATGGGGGAAGGACTCCCGGCAAACCGAGGAAATGCTCAAGTTTGATCTTGGCAAGGACATTGCGATTGCCTGCATAGGGCCTGCTGGAGAGAAGCTGTCACTCATTTCGTGCGTTATGCATGATATCGGATGCGCTGCCGGTAGGTCAGGCTTGGGAGCAGTCATGGGTTCAAAGAAACTCAAGGCCGTAGTTGCCACGGGGATTAGCGAAGTCCCGGTGCCTGATAGAGACAGAATCACACAGGTGTCAAAGGAGTTTGTGGCTAACCTTTCGGGGGACTACTACGAGCGATTCAAGAAATGGGGCACCTGTGGCGATAATGCTAATGCTGCCGTCAACGGGGATTCGCCGGTTAAAAACTGGGCCGGTGTTGGAGTGGTGGATTTCCCTGATGCAGACGCTATTGGTGGAGATGCTGTAATCGCTCTGCAGGAACGTAAACACGGTTGTCTGTGGTGTCCGGTTCGTTGCAAGGGGATTATGAAGGCGGGGACATCGTATCAATATGAAGCCGGGGGTCACAAACCCGAGTACGAGACCTCTGGCGCGTTCGGGATGCTTTTGCTTAACAATCATCTGGAATCACTGGTTAAGGCTAACGACATCTGCAATCGTTACGGGCTGGATACTATCTCGGCCGGTGCCGCTATCGCATTTGCCATTGAGTGTTACGAGAATGGAATCATCACAAAGGGAGATACCGGCGGAATTGAATTGGATTGGGGCAAACATGATGCAATCATATACATGACAGAAAATCTGGCCAATCGTGAGGGTTTCGGTGACATCCTTGCTGATGGGGTCAAGCGTGCCTCCGAGAGAATCGGCAAGGGGTCAGAAAAGTATGCCATTCATGCGGGAGGGCAGGAACTGCCTATGCACGATCCCAAATTAATGTCCATCTTTGCGCCTTCCTATGAATGCGATGCTACCCCGGGTCGCCACACTTCGGGTGCTGCTGATCCAATGTATGCAAAAATGAGCCAGGTTATGAATGCCAGCGGAATGTGCCTGCTGCAATGGACTGCCGCGCAATTCGGTCTCCTCGATAAGTTGGTGGCAGCCGCAACCGGCTGGGAATTCGGTATGAACCAGATTCTTGAGGCTGGTGAGAGGATATCCGATATGCGACAGTCATTCACGGTACGAGAGGGCCTGAAACCGGACGATTTCAAGATATCTTCGGGCAGAGTTATTGGCAATCCGCCACTGACGGAAGGCCCAACCGCCAACATAACTGTTGATGCCCAAGATATGCGAACTGCGTTCTTCAAGGGTATGGATTGGGATTTGGAAACCGGCAGACCGAGCAAGGAAAGGCTTCAGGCACTGGGGCTCACGGATGTTGCCGCCGATTTATGGCCATAATCAAGGGACCAAGGAGGTAAGACAACATGAAACGTTTTGAGGGAAAAGTCGCGCTGGTAACGGGTGCCGGTTCGGGAATAGGCCGGGCTACCGCACTTGCCTTTGCAGGAGAGAATGCCAAAGTCGTCATAGCTGATATAGCGGTCGATGGAGGAGAAGAGACCGTGAGATTAATCAGGGAAGCTGGTGGGGAGGCTATATTTGTTAAGACAGATGTCAGTCAGGAGAACGAAGTGAAATCACTGATTGATACCACCATAGATACCTACGGCCGACTGGACTGTGCGCATAATAATGCCGGAATCAACGGGGATTTGGATAGTGTGGCCACCTGCACCGAAGAAAATTGGGATCGGGTAATGGGTATAAATCTTAAAGGTGTCTGGCTCTGCCTCAAATACGAGATACGCCGGATGAAAAAACTGGGAGGTGGGGCTATCGTCAATACCTCATCTACATCCGGGCTGGTTGGTTCCATTGGGGCACCGGCGTATACTGCCAGCAAGCATGGTGTCGCCGGCCTGACCAGAACGGCCTCACTGGAGTGCGCCAAAATCGGTATTCGGGTGAATGCAGTCTGTCCGGGCACTTGTCGGACACCATTCATGCAAAATCTTATTGATTCCGGATTTGAGGATTATATCACCGGATTGGTGCCGGTCGGAAGGCTTGGCGAACCGGAAGAGACTGCCAACACGGTTCTGTGGCTCTGCTCCGCCGAGGCCTCGTTCATCACTGGGGCTATGATCAGTATCGATGGAGGACTGACGGCACAATAATTTTAAGGGACCTCAATAACAGCCACTTTCAACTAAGACTGGGGGAAAGTCAAAGTTCGTCACATGAAGGAATAGCTACAGAATAATCCTTCTCTGATCTCCCTCAAGTATCGGCAGGAAAACATCACGTTCCAAAGGCATCATATGAACGGCTTCATCCGGACAATGCAGGGCGCATAATCCGCACCCGCAGCACATATCGGAATTGATCTCAGCGGTGCCGGCCCTATTGACAGCAATTGCACGGACAGGACAATATTCCTCGCAAGTGCCGCACCCGGTACAAACAGACTCGTCAGGGATACTGGCAATATAGTATGCCTTTAACATGAAGGGAATAAGCCCTCTGTTGTAATTACCGAAAGCCGCACAACAGTCCCAACAACAATTACAGAGTATATCCACATCATATCTAGCATTGAAGTCCTTAAGCGGCATGAGCCTGCCAACCTGATGAATACACCCCTTTTGCTGGAACTCTTTTATAAATTGAATTGCTTCCTGCTTGGTGATACGACGAGCAATGCCCCGATTGATTAAATGCTCTGCAGCAGGACCGGTAGCCATGCAGCTTTCCTGCGGGAGACCCACCCTGCATGGATCACCTTCCACCCTCCGATGCTCGCGACAAAAACAGTGGCTTAAAGTGATGACTTCATCTTCACCCAGGTTCTCATAGATATTTAGAATGCTATGTGCAGGGTAAATCTCGCTAACATCAGGTTTCACTGCCTCGTTGACAGAAATCAACTTAGCTTCAGGAGGATTCACTACGACAAGCGAGCGATGCGGCGCTACATCACGCATAATTTCGTTGATAAGATCAGCAGGGATTTCAGTAGCAGCATTGAAAAACATCGTCAGGCGCCTGCAGAATTCCTGCCTGTCCGGTGTGTTGGCCCCTCTCATCAGGTAGATTTCAAACCATCCCGGGAATATGGACATGAGATGATATACAGGCTGATCATTCCCTCTTACCGGTGAAGGCTGGGCAATATGGCTTTTGTCCAGAAGATTATTGAATATACGATCGAACTCTTCTCCTGAAAGGGCAACATTCCTTTCGATATCGGCACGTATTTTGTTTCCCCCGCCCATTTTCAAGAGAAAATCCACTTCCTCCGGTTCCAATGCCGCATCAAATATATATAGCAGGTCGTCAGTCACCATAGTAGGCGCCTCGGACTGCTCATTCATCAAATTTGCAAGCTCTGCTAATTTTTCCTTGTCATTGACAAATTCCATTTATTGCCTCCGGTATTGGGTATGCTCTGTGCCAACGATTGCCCGAGCAACTATGAAGTGCCCGGCGGCTTAGATATTTGCTGAGGGATAAAACGTAAGGCTATTGAGTCCGATACCTCTGCATGCCGTTGAGATAAACCCCCAGCAGAGAGAGATCTTCTGTAGGCAGATAGTTGGCCGCAGTAGCATCAAAAAGGACACTGAGCGATGGCTGAACCTCGTCATCGCCCAGATAAAGGATGCAGGCCATCGGTATCTTGGGAAGAGCTAAAAACCGGAAAGACGCATCGCCGGAGCGTGACATCGATTCTCCTCCAAGCGCCATCCCACCTCGCTTGAACCCTTCGATATCCTCGCCAAAGGCCTGCTTCAACGGGTTGATACACATATTCATAAAACGTTGCTGGAATAAGCTGGCCCCTGGCAACTGACGATAGGCAATCCAGGTATCAGCCAAAGCCATGCCATCGGCTTGGGTCAGGTAATGCATCAGGAGAATACGCAACCATTGTGGATAGCTTTCTTCATTACTATCCACTTCTTCAACCTCCCCATCGGGGTAACTGAGCCTGAACTTGCGGTTGAAAAACGGGACAATGAATTTTCCATCGGCAAAATCAGTGCCGCTCTTGGAAGCAGCCACGAACGGCCTCAAGCCGCCGAAATCTTCCAGCGCTTTCTCCAGAGCTTCATCATAATTCATTTCAGGTCACCTCGTGAGTAGAACATTTTCATCTTATCACATCTGTACAGTAGAACGAAACCGAACTATTGTCAACGAAAATCTGTGGGGCATAGAGCTCCTACCAGCATTATAGGCCCGGCACTCTGTGAAGATAGCACGCGGTAAACGGCTATTTTCGGCACAAATCGGTGATTAGAAGGTCAAGGGCGGTTTCCCCCTCCATCACACCGGTCTTGATGGAAATATCGGCTTCCAGCAATCTACGGTAAGTTCGCTCCAGCCGGGCAATTAAATATCCCTGAGACTGACGCAGCATCTTTTCCACCTTCCATTCCTTGAACTCCCCTATTTTAGGCCCGATCTCTTTTATCGGAATCTTCGATGAACTGAGCGTTTTGGCCTGAATCAGCAGCCGAAACTCATTGGTTATCATGAAAAGGAGATAGGCAGGGGCAACCCCTTCAGCCAGGTGCTGATGCAGCATTTTTGCAGCGGCGCCCTGCCTGCGCTGAACGATGGCATCGACCAGGTGAAAAATGTTCAATGCGCGGGCATCGCTTACCAGTAAATTAACATCGGATTCCTCGATTTTCCGTCCGATAGCGTAAAGGCAAAGCTTGTCGATCTCGTTGGCAAGTATCCACAGATCATTCCCGATAAGACTGATAAGAAGCCCTACCGCCCGAGGCGAGATATCACCACCGTTGGCTTTCACCCGGGAGTGAATCCATTCCGGCAATTCCTTCCCTTTTACATCCAGCGGGGAACATTCCTTCAGCTCAGCCACCGGAGCGAGTTTCTTAAGCAATGAATTTGTTTGGGAAAGCTTCCCGTCCATCATTATCAGCACCGTGGTTTCAGGCATGGCCAATGTAGCGAGCGATTCCCACTGCTTCAATTCAGGGGACTTGTTTTTACCTTTGCCTCGTTTAGCTTTGATTTCGAAACGCCCCAGCAATCCTTCAACTACAACAATTCGCTTTGGCATCAAAAAGGAGATGGTATTGCAGGCAGCCGCCAGTTCCCCAAAAGTGACTTTGTTCCCATCAAATATGGTAGTGCTGGCTTCCCCCATATCAGCAACGCCACACTCGGACTTGATTTGTCTCAGTGATTCTCTGACTGTAAAATCGTCTTCGCCATAAAGGATGATGAACAAGCGCGCCCCCGGTCTCGATCTGTTACAGTCAATATCATACGCCATGACACAATGCTTGGCCATACCGCATTCTACCCCAAAGAGAAGCACCCTCTTTGCAAGGATGCTTCTCTTTAAAATAAGGGAGGGAAGGGAAGGAGCATCGTGACCCCCCAAGGCTAAATTCTCAAG
>CAZJQZ010000068.1:0-11987 GCA_964548045.1 uncultured Dehalococcoidia bacterium
ACTACCGGTATTTGCCTGCTTTACTACTTCGAAGTGTAGTTCTTGTTTTCCTGCTTGTATGGTAGCTAATAGCTTGGCTGAGGAATATGATCAGAGGGTGAAATTCACAAAGTGTGATGTTGAAAAGTGTCCCAAAATGATGGAAAGATATAACATCAGGGTTTCGCCAACTATCGTTATCTTTCAGAATGCCAAGATAGTGAAGAAGCTGGTGGGTTTTCAGGAAAGACATTCTTTGAAACGGTTACTGGAAACTTGCGTTAAGGAGTAGTAAAACAAATTTCATAAAAGGTGATAAGGAGGATTCCAGAGTGGTAACTGATGTAACGGACGAAGATTTCAAGCAGGAGGTAGTTGACTCAGATTTGCCGACGGTTGTAGATATATGGGCTCCGTGGTGCGGGCCTTGCGGTATGATCGGGCCGATAGTTGATAAGCTATCTGAAGAGTATGAGGGCAGAGTGAAATTCTGTAAACTGAATGTGGACGAGAATCGGCAGATAGCGATGAGTTACGGGGTTCAGAGCATACCTCTGTTGCTTTTCTTTAAGAATGGAGGAAAGGTTGATGAGAGCCTTGGTGCCATGCCTGAAGAAATGATTCGGCCAAAGGTTGAGGCATTGCTTTGAAATTTCTTAGCTTGTGTTTGGCGAAAGATGATTAAGTGATTAACCTCTAAGCCAGCGATTATTTGGATCTGTGAGTGGTGAACCGGACGGATGTTCGATGGAATTGGAAACAGGATCATGTTTCATCCTGAGCATTACCGTTTTAAAATCGAATAAAAAAGAAGGAGTAGCGATTAGTGTTACGTACGAATCTTAAACACCTTGAATCCGACCAGGAAATGCAGGAAGCCCTGAAAGATGAAAATGTGATGGTCGCTTGTGGCAGAATGGGCCCGATGTGCATTCCCGTATATGCCATCATGGAGCAGCTTGAAGCCGAGTATCCGCATGTGCATTTCTACGATCAGGATTTCGATGGCCCGGCAGCCGCATTTATTCAGCGTCTTCCCGAATGTGCTTCTTTTAGAGGCCTTCCGTTCGATGTCTTTTTTAAGAGCGGTAAAGTGGTAGCAGCTACAACCAGTATCCAGACTAAAGAACAGATAACCGAGATACTGGACAGGGAATTCGGTCAGTAGTTTAGCAAAGTGTGGGTGGGGTTAATTCTCTTTCCGTTCTCACTTGACTATTCAGGATATCATTAGTTTCTTGCAGGCAAGTTTTGTTCAAAACGGCACGAAGCTGAAAATCACAAATTCCAAATAACAGTTGGCATTGGAACTCGGAACCTTGAGATTTGGGAATTGATGTGATTTGAAAAATGGAGGTGACCAGTGGACAGTTACAATGTAATCATCATCGGTGGTGGGCCTGCCGGGCTTGCCGCCGGACTTTACACCTCACGTGCGGGTCTTAGCAGCTTGCTTCTCGAGCAGGGCGGCTTCGGTGGGCAAATGGTAGATGCTACGATTCATAATTATCCGGGCTTTCCCGATGGCATTTCGGGTGTTGAATTGGGCTCTCTCATGCAGGATCAGGCAGGCAAGTATGGGCTGGATACCAAGTTCACTGAAGTTACTGAACTGAACCCCGGAAGCCCTCATACTGTGGTTACTACAAACGGCACCTTTGAAGCTGATACTGTGATTGTAGCTGGTGGTTCACAGCACAGGAAACTTGATGTGAAGGGCGAGAGTGAACTTTTGGGAAGGGGGGTTTCTTATTGTGCAACCTGTGATGGTTTTTTCTTTAGAGACCGGGTGGTGGCTGTGAATGGAGGTGGTGATACAGCTATCACCGATGCGCTGGAATTAACCCGGCATGCAAGCAAGGTTTATATCATCCACCGACGGGAGGAACTTCGAGCGGGGCAGGTTCTCCAGAAAGCGGTTTTCGCCAACCCGAAGATCGAGATTTTATGGAATAAGGTAGTGGATGAGATCATGGGGGACGAGGCTGTCAAGCAGCTTAAATTACGCGATGTGAAGACCGGGGAAATCCTTATGCTGGATGTCGGCGGCATTTTCGTGGCTGTCGGGGTTATGCCCACCACACAATGGCTGCGCGGCGTTGTTAATATTGATGACGATGGTTACATCGTTACAGATCACGATCTGGCCACTTCGATACCGGGAATATTTGCTGCGGGTGACATACGTAAAAACTCGCCTCGTCAGGTAGTTACTGCTGCAGGAGATGGCGCAACGGCAGGTATCGCTGCCTTCAAATATATCCAAGAGCACAAGGTCGCATAAAAGGTTCAAAATATTGGGTACTAATGAGCAGGTTTCAACCGAAGTTACTCCAGGTATCTATAGGATAAAGTTGCCCTTGCCGTTCACACCGATGGGTGAAGCCCCGATAGGGCAGGCCGTAGCCGAAGTCAATGTGTACCTGGTGCGCGGTGATGATGGCTGGC
This sequence comes from uncultured Dehalococcoidia bacterium, assembly GCA_964548045.1. Taxonomy (GTDB): domain Bacteria; phylum Chloroflexota; class Dehalococcoidia; order SZUA-161; family SpSt-899; genus JBGLNL01. The sequence continues at coordinate 2,428 of CAZJQZ010000068.1, forward strand.
TTCAAATCGATGCCGGATGGAACGATCCCCAAACCCTCGAAGTGTATGAAAAGGGCATTGGCGAAATAGGGATTGATCCGAAGGACATCTCGCATATAATTGTCACTCACGTTCATCTGGACCATTTTGGCTTGGCGGGTAAACTGAAGGAAATCTCGGGCGCAACCCTGGCCCTTCATGAGAATGACAGGTACTTCCTTGAGCCCGGGGGCAGAGTTGCCAGCGATGTAATCAGGGAAATGAGGGAGTGGCTCTATACTAACGGAACGCCGGATGACGAACTTCCTATCATTCCGCAAGAGGCTGGCAGCACGATGAAATTCATTTCGCCTGTGCTGCCTGACCTCGTTTTCTTCACAGGGGAACTGGGGACTCCTGACATCTTCCTAACTGGTGGCGAAACCTTTCAGGTCGGTGCGTTTGATCTCGAAGTCCTGTGGACGCCGGGGCATTCTCCGGGGCACGTATGTCTTTATGAGAAAAACAGAAAGCTGCTATTTTCGGGCGATCATATCTTAGAGAGGATTACACCGGAGATTGGCTTTAATCCAACCTCCAGCAGCGATGACCCCTTGGGCGACTATCTTGAGTCTCTCACTAAAATGCGGGAACTCGATGTCGGTCTCGTTCTGCCGGCGCACGGTGCTCAGTTCAGCAACCTGAAGATGAGAATCGATGAACTGTTCGCTCATCATGAACAGCGAAAAGAGGCCATACATCGAATTGCAGGTCAGCAGACAGAAACAGCGTATCAAATTGCCACTGAGGTGCCGTGGATACAACAGGATGGCGGCGTAGGCTGGAGCCAGCTTGATCGTTTGAACCGCCGCATGGCGTTGATGGAAACACTGGCTCATCTCAAAGTGCTTGAACTTGAGAACAGGGTGAAGATTGCTATTATGGATGGCCGTGAGCTTCACTCTGCTACGTGAATGGAGGCGCATGCAATGGCATACAAACTGCTGATTTTTAACTGCTATGGGGGATGCGCTACCGGAGTTGCAGCGTCCAAGGCGTGTATCAGATTGTGGGAAGAAAATGTGGGTGATGTGAAAATAGGCTGCCTTCCCGCTGTTCCCGTGCCGTCGAAACTTAAGGAGATCATGCAATCGGAAAAGCGAATATTAATTGATGCCTGTGGCGTAAAGTGTGGGGAAAATATAATCGAGAAGGAAGGAATGCCGGTAGATAAATATCTTGAACTAACCTCGCACCTGCACCTTAAGAAAGAAAAGGAACTGCCCTCGGAGGAACTGGAAGAACAGGTATACAATGTCCTCAAAAAAGAGGTGGATTCGCTTTTGGGCAAGTCCTGAAACAGGAATCTATCCGCTGCATTGAGATTTAAGAGTTGATCAAATGGAACAGCTTTCACTGGCTATGGGCGTTTTTCTGGGGGCCGATGAATTGAAGGACAGGCTGGCCCAGGTGCTTAAGAGAGTAAGTGAATCCGGGACGATTTCTTATGAGAAAGTTGAAGAGATTGCCGGGGATGATACCGATGATGTCTTGCTCGTGGGGTGGGAATGGAGGCTGCTGATTCCGGTGCGAACTTCCCGGTGTGGGGAATGGGACGATCGGGTTTTGATGGCCGAGCCCGGTGAAGTGTATGAAATGCCGAACGTATCTGGGTTGCTGGTAGAAAGCGCCCGGCGAAGCGGAGAGTGGAATTCGCAAAAGGCCATTGAAGATTTCTTCAAAGTGAGCGGGGAGCCTGAGTGGGAGCGAATGCCTGCACTGGTTCGGAGACTGAGTGAAATATCTTCGAGTGGGGTTGTTACCGCTTCTCAAGTTAGGGAAGCCTGTCATGAGGTGGGGCTTGGTGAGCGGGTGGACACCATGATAGCCATCCTCAAAGGGGCCGGGGTAATGAGCCCGAAGTTGGGGTCACTGACTCAGGTAACGAGGGCAGGCACTCCCTTGTATGAACTCAATCCGTGTTTGTTTGTGGAAGCAATTGAATCAGAGGGCATGGATGCGAGTGGTGTATTTTCATGACTGGGATGATCTCCCCCATCGATTGATAGGTGAGTAAGCAATGGTCAGGGGAGGCAAAGTGACAGACGAAGAGAAGATCAGGGAACTCGAAAAACAGGTAGAGGAAATGAGAGACCGGATACCTCCACACTCAATTCCTCCGCGGATGCTGGAAGAGTTGGAGGACTTAGAGGAAGAACTGGAAAAGTTGAAAGCAGAATGAGTGATGAAAAAGTGCAGGGTTTGGATATCAGAAAACTTCCAATAATCGTTAAGGAATCTTTGAATGAATGGTGATTTTGGAGGTCTGAGCACGCTTGAAAGTTTCCCCAAGCTTGTTGGGAGATCAGGAGAGTTGATTAGGACTTTCTGTTCGATCCTGTGTAGATTTGGGTAATACAATCTGATGCTTATATTGAAAAATGAAAGGGGGTAAAAGTGGCGGATCAAATCTCATTTAGTTCTCACGCTGTCGTTGCTTGTGGAACAATGATCCCGGAGTTGGCGTACTTGAAAGAGAGCGGGTTCCTCGATGCGAGTAAAGTGCTTTACACAAAGCCAGGGCGCCATGAAAGCATGGCAGAGCTGGAGACTCAGCTTATAAAGCAGATCAATGCGGCTAAGAAATTCAGCGAAAAAATTATCGTGGTATATGGCGGCAGGTTCTGCTACATTAATGCGGATAATCCTTATCGAACTATCGATACCATAATTGAAGAGCAGGGACCAGGTATTTCGAGGATCAACGCCGATTATTGTGTGGATATGCTGGCAAACGATGCGGAACGGGATGAAATAAGTGGCGGGAAGAAGGATAACGTTTTCTGGTTTACCCCGGGATGGTTACTGTATCGCAGCTATGTATACCAGGATCGCGACAAAGGCTTCGCAATTGAGAATTTCCCGCAGCATAAATACACTGAAGGTGTCGGGGTACTGGATGGAATAGACTTCTTCGACAAATATTGCGAGGAGCATGCTGAAGACCTCCTGGATTTCTCCGATTGGATGGAACTCCCGATTCAATCCTATCCGGTCACGCTTGATCGTTTTAAACGGCTACTTCAAGAGGCAGCCTCGAGATAAGATGGGAATGCTGGACTTCGTTTACGATTCCCCTGCCTTCAGAACGTTTCTACAGAATAATTCCCATGAAAAGGGTGAGGTCGAATTTTTGGATTCGATTGCCAGGGAGGGAATGATAGCGATTGATGCTGGAGCGAATGTGGGCATAGCCAGTGTGACTATCGCCAGGAAAATCGGGGGAAGCGGGAAGCTCTATGCTTTTGAACCATTGCCAGAATATTCGGATTACTTAAAAGCGAATGTTGCATCGAATGGACTGGGAAATGTTAACATTTATGAGATGGCATTGACGGATAAGGTGGGAACGGTTGGTTTTTATCGGAAGGAGCTTTCCAGCGGAATCACTTTTCGGGAAGGACTGGAAAAGTTGGAAGTGGCTACTACCAGCATAGACAGGTTTGTAATCGAAGAGAAAATAGAAAGGCTAGATTTGATTAGCATGGATTGCGAGGGAAGTGAGTTGCTGGTTCTCGAGGGAGCCGGAGAGACTCTCAAAAAGAATCGTCCAAAGATATTCTGTGAGATTCATCACGATTTTCTGAATCAATTAGGGCAGTCAGTCGATGACATCGTCAAATACCTTCGAAATCTGGGGTTTGATGTGCGGAGCGTTTCCCTGGATGATTTGAGCATGGGGGATGATTTTGAAGAATGTGATTATATTTATGCTGCGAAGTAGAGCGGATTGCTCATGGTTAGGGTGCTCGCAAGATTTCATCGGGAAAGGTAAAAGATGAGTAATGATTTGTTAATAGCTTTCGGCACGGATGATGGGGAAAATTTGAACAATGACCATGTGGGGATGGCCAGGGATTTCTATCTCTACAGATTTTCTAATGGGAAAGAGGAGCTTATTGAGAAAAGACCGAACTCCAAGTTCGGAGGCGATGAATCAATGAGACATGGGGATCCTGAAAAAGCTAAGGCCACATCCTCTGCTTTAATGGGCGTGGATGTTCTTGTGGGTAAAAAATTTGGACCCAATATTACAAGGTTATTGAAAAAGTTTGTCTGTGTGGTAGTAAAGACGGATAATCTCAGCATCGCAATTCAAATTGTCCAGGAAAACATGGGCATGATAATGGATGAAAAGGCCAAGAGTGAAGAGAGAAAGACTATCGTGATAAGACCATGAGTAATGGTAAATCGATTTATAATTTATGAGATGAAAGCTTGAAGCCCAAATCGGGAGTGATAGTAGATTTCGGCAAATGTAATCCCGAAAAGCGTGAGGGGAGAATGTGCGCAGCTATTTCCTTCATGCGAACTCAAAGTGCTCAAACAGATAGATGGAATGAAAGATTGGATATCTCCACACTCGATTCCGCCGCGGATGCCGGAAGAGTTAGAGGGTTTAGAAGAAGAGCCGGAAAGGTTGAAACAAAATGAGTGATGAAAGCGGGCAAAATTTGACCCGGCTGGCGGAGGCGTTGGCCGAATATTTTCCGGGGGACGATGCTCAAAATTTAGCCGGGCTGCTATCGATTGGTTGCAAGTCTGATAGCGTAACGTATGCAGGAATCGATTTTGCGGATGATTTCAAACCGGATATAATACTTTTGGCATATCAGGAAAGATTGTTGCTCCCTTCGAATTCCATGAGCGGTTCAGCCTGGGAGGATAAAAGATTCAGCTTTGCCGATAACGAAAGTTACTATTTGCCACGGCTGATAAAGTTACTTGTGGCGAAAGCAGAACAAACGGGCCATTGGGATCGTGACACTGCTTTGAGAGAGGTTCTCAAAGAAACGGGCGATTCGGATGTGGAACGCAGCATCGAGTTCTTGAATCATATTATTGGACTGGCTGGCAACTATCATGTGGAAGTAAAGGAAATGCAGGCGATTAATGCTGAATTTAATCTTTGTCTGGACATGCACGATGTGATTGACCGTTTCATACGATGCGGGATTATGGGCCCGATTACTCAGGCTTCGCTTCGTACCGGTTCGCCTACATATGAAGTTCATCCGTGCCTGCGATGGAGTTTTAAAAATGGTTGACAGAGAGTTACTTATCAGGGTAATAGAACTTGAGCTTGATATGTTTGAGCGGGTGAGAACTGCCGAACCAGCAAGGTGTCAGGAAAAGCCGGAGTCTTTTAAATCGATGCGGGCCATGACCCATTCGGTCCTGTCCGATGAAACTTTGCAATCGTATCTGGATGATCTGCTGCAGGCCAATATGGATGGTAAAAATCTCCTGACTCTTAAGTATGCCCGCATGGATGATAAAATACCTCCGTTGAAAAATAATACCATCATCGGTGATATTGTGAAGATTGAAGACCGCTGGATGCAGGAACTTGCTCTCAGATATCCCAGGGTGGTCAAAGGGGATACCGGATTTCGGGTTTATATTTCCAGTGAGTTGGAAACATATTCCGATAAGACTCTGGAGTTGTACTTTCGCGATGTGTCGGAAGCAGAAAAACAGGGCCGGAATTTGGCAGAAGAGCGATACAACTGGCTTTTTGAGAGGATCGGTTATGGCTCATTAGCCGAGGCATCTGCAAAAGCCAGAGATTCAAAGGAGGAGAAAGAATGAGTATTAAGATCACCACGCTCACGGAGAATATCGCCAATCCCGGGGTTCTCGCTGAATGGGGATTGAGCGTGCTCGTTGAATCGGAGGGAAGCCGGATATTGCTTGATACCGGGCAGGGGATTTCCGCAGCCAGTAACGCAAAATTGCTGGGGGTTGACCTGCACGGAATCGATAAACTGGTCATCAGTCACGGACATTATGACCATACTGGCGGAATGAAGGATATTCTGGCTCTTACCGGGCAGGTGGATGTTGTTGCCCACCCGGATATGTGGGATGCCAAATATGCCGTTTATGGTGATTTTCAGCGATATATAGGGATTCCTTTTGGCCGTGAAGAACTGGAATCGCTGGGAGCGCGTTTTCAGTTGAGCAAGGAGCCGGTTTGGATTACCGAAAGTATCGTAACCACCGGCGAGATACCGATGATAAATGACTACGAGGAAATTGATTTCGGAATGTTTGTCAAAAACGGGGAATCATTTGAGCCCGATCAGATTCTGGACGATCTTGCGCTGGGCATAAAAACTGAAGTTGGGCTGGTGGTGATCCTGGGGTGTGGACACAGGGGGATAATTAATACAGTCCATCATTTGATAAACGTCACCGGTGAGCAGCGTGTCCATTGCATTTTGGGTGGAACACATCTCATAACCGCTACAGAGGAACGGTTGGTTAAGACTGTGGCAGCTTTGAGAGACATAGGAGTGCAGAAACTGGGGGTTTCCCATTGTACCGGTTTCAAGGCTTCCTGCTGGCTGGCGAACGAGTTCCCTGAAGAATTCTTCATGAACAATTCAGGCACTGTTACTAACCTGCCATGATAGAAATTGAGTTTGCGCCAACCCTTGAACACTGCATTCAAACGCTCACCAAACAGGAATATGAACGAATTATGTGCCAGCTTCTGGAATCCGGCGAAGAAGATACGCTTCTCGGCGAAAGGCTCCAGATGCTAAAGGATTTTCTGGAAACCAATGATTTCAATCAATTGCGCAGCGAATACGAACCTTATTTAGTTGAGGGAAAGAAAGTCACTTTCAAGTTATGGCCGGGAAAAGACAGGACAGAATATCGATTGGAGATAGGGTGATTATTATCGGGCTGACAGGCAGCATCGCTTCCGGAAAAAGCACTGTTTCCGAGATGTTCGTTGAACTCGGGGCTTACCTCATTGATTATGATGTGCTGGCCCGTGAGGTGGTGGAACCCGGGCGGGAAGCCTGGGAGGGAATCGTTGCCGAATTTGGGAGCGAGGTTTTGAATGATGATTCCACAATCGACCGGGGGAAACTGGGGCAGATTGTTTTTGATAACCCGCAAAAGCTCAATAGCCTCAATCGGATCACTCATCCGGCGGTGTTCGCAGAGGCGCAGAAAAGGGTACAGGAGATAGTGAAAGCTGACCCGGAAGCTGTTATTATCAAAGATGTGCCTCTTCTTATCGAAACGGGGATTCATACGACTGTGGATAAAGTAATTGTGGTTTCTGCTCGCAGAGAGGTTCAAGTGCAAAGGCTGATGGAAAAGGGGTTCACGGAAGAAGAGTCTCTAAAACGGATTGACTCCCAGATACCAATTAATGAAAAGGTGGCATATGCGGACTTTGTGATTCATAACGATGGATCATTTGCGGAGACCAGAGAGCAAGCGGAAGAAATTTATCTGCTATTGAGCAGCAGAAAGCAATAGATGGATCACTTTATTTAAAGGAGGAATATGGCTACGAAAGATCAAGTAGAACAGAAACTCGATGAGGTGCTGGTACCGATGGTGACGCGGAGCATTATGCAGATGAATCTGCTTCGGGGTGTGGATATCAATAACAGTCAGATGAAAATAACCCTTTCCAATGCTGCTCTTGATGCTGATGTTCAGGACTGGATCAAAAAGGAAATACAGGGAAAGTTGCAGGGAACGGAAGGGATTGATGTGGTGAATGTTGATTTTGAGGAGTGCAAACCACATGATATCAATCAGGTAGGGAAGGTTGTTGGTGTCATGAGTGGCAAGGGTGGGGTGGGTAAATCGCTGGTGAGCGGATTGCTGGCCGTGGCGATGCAGCGGCAGGGCAAGGCAGTTGGTATTCTTGATTCTGATATCACTGGTCCGAGTATCCCTAAAATGTTTGGTGTCAGTGGTCGTCCGGCGGGCAGTGACACCGGATTGTTGCCAGTACCGACCAAGTCGGGGATTGAGACTATTTCCATCAATTTCCTTTTGCCCAATGAGGATGATGCTGTTATCTGGCGCGGGCCGTTGATTTCCAAATCCATCCAGCAGTTCTGGGAAGATGTGCTCTGGGGGAAACTGGATTACATGTTTGTGGACATGCCGCCTGGCACTGCTGATGTGCCTCTCACGGTGATGCAGTCATTGCCGCTTTCCGGTGTAATCATTGCTTTTACCCCGCAAGACCTTACTGCGATGGTGGTGCGCAAGGCGGTGAATATGGCCAAGCAGATGAATGTGCCTGTACTGGGGCTAGTTGAGAATATGAGCTACTTTGTGGTGCCGGAAACCGGCAGCAAAATCGAGATTTTCGGTGAAAGCCAGGTGGGGCGAATGGCTGCGGCCACCGGTTCGCCGGTTTTGGGACAGATCCCTCTTGATCCTGAGCTGGCCAGATTGTGCGATAAGGGTGAAATCGAAAAATACGATTCAGATGCTTTCAAGGAGTTTCAGGAAGCGGCGACAAGAGTTCTTTCCTGAAAAAAACACTAAACCGGCAATCATTAAAAGAGGGCATAATCACCTTTCATGTCATTCCTGTGCAGTCGGGAATTCAGAGGGGAATGACATATCCCATTTAATTATTGGATTAATAGTAATCTCTGAGTGTTTTCAAGCGGGCGGGCCGGGATTCCGGCCCGCCCGTTCTTCCTTGACTATGGGTAAGGGCTTGTGTACTATGAGAGTAATTCAATAGACAGGGATATGTAATCAGGAGATCGAAAATGTTTAGAAGATGCGTGTTCATGGTTATGATTATGGTCTTGACCGCCAGTCTTTGCGGGTGTGGTGGAGATGACGGATCAACAAAAATAGGTGCTCCTCTGGCAGACAGTCCTAACCCAATGTTCAGGCATGACTTGAAACATACTGGGGTAAGTCCGTTTACCGGCCCGGAGATCCCGGAACTAAAATGGAAATATGAGGCCGAGGGGACAGTTTTTTCATCCCCGGCGATCGGATCGGATGGGGCGATCTATGTGGGTTCCTTTGATAAATATTTTTATGCCATTAACCCTGATGGATCGTTGAAATGGCGTTACGAAACCGGCGAACGTATCCACTCTTCCCCGGCGATTGCAGCTGATGGGACTATCTACTTTGGCTCCGATGACTATTATCTCTATGCACTCAATCCCGATGGCAAGCGCCAGTGGCGCTACAAGACCGGGCATGCAATTCAATCTTCTCCTGCAATCGGGCCAGACGGAGAGATTTATGTTGTTTCTTATGATGGTTACCTGTATGCTATCAATCCGGGCGGCAAGCTCAGATGGCGCTGTGTGGTTGGTATTGGTAGCTGGTCTTCTCCGGTGATGGGGAATGATGGGACAATATATTTAGGGTCCTATATTGACAGTGTTATTGCCGTCAACGCGGATGGTACGGTGAAGTGGGAATACCCCGCTGGGAATTATATAGTTTCCTCCCCGGCAATTGGAGGCGATGGCACTGTGTATGCTGGTTGCGTGGACGGGTTTCTGTATGCCATTGGTCCGGATGGATCGCCTGGCTGGCGATATGAATGCTCCGGTTCCGGGACCATGAATTATGTCTGGTCTTCCCCGGCGATCGGATCGGACGGGACTGTTTATGTGGGTTCCTTTGATAGCTATCTCTATGCGCTCAATCCCGATGGCACGCTTAAATGGAGCTACGAGACAGGAAGGGAAATACTATCCTCCCCGTTGATCGGAGCGGACGGCACCATTTATATA
>CAZJQZ010000069.1:0-11809 GCA_964548045.1 uncultured Dehalococcoidia bacterium
TTCACCGCAGAGATCGCAAAGAACGCAGAGGATAGATAGTTATATTCTGCGAAAAGGTCATAGATTATTGACCATCCTGCGAATGCCGTTTTTGAGCACTTTCACATTGAAATTGATTAATAAACCAACTTTGCATCCTGACAATTTCAAGTAGGATAACAGTTGCGCTTCGTGAATCGGGACTATTCTTTCCACAGCTTTGAGTTCAACGATCACATGATTTTCTACAAGTATGTCGATACGGTAGCCACAATCGAGATTCACTTCCTGATAAATGACCGGAAGAGCTTTTTGCAGTTCGATTTTCAATCCACGTTGGGTCAATTCATATGCAAGGCAAGCCTCATATGTCGATTCCAATAATCCGGGACCAAGTTCCTTATGCACTGCAATTGCAGCTCCAATAATTGCTTGAGTTATCTCGTTTATATCATTCTTCATCTTTGCGTTCTCTGTGATCTCGGCGGTTAGAAAGACCCAATAACCAAAAAAAACCTCCATCCCACAAAGGGGCGGAGGTTCAAATCCGCGGTGCCACCCTTCTTAACCGAAATACACTTACAGTATCGGTTATCTTCATCAGGTACGGCCCTTTTTTGAGGCGATACCCTGGGCTCTGATAACGGTGCCCTCTCCGTCAAAGCCTACTCTCATTATCTGATTTCGGTTTGCGGCTCCCAGGTCCATTCCCTTTTCCGCTCTAGTACCGGGCTCTCACCTGCCCCGATTCTCTGTAACTCGCTCTGAAAAGGTACTACTCCTGTTCATAGCCTTTTGGCGATATTCAATTGTTAATGGTAAAAACCGATAATAGCAGGCGATTGTTTTTTTGTCAACTGAGAATAACTTTTCCGTTTCCCGCTACTATTTCCCCGATCCGTTTGGATTCCGGCAGTGTAGACAGCAACCTATCCTCTTCATCGGGTGAGCAGATGATCGCCATCCCCACCCCCATGTTGAAAACGCGGTACATCTCCTGTTCGTCGATGTTGCCCAGCTTCTGTATAAGTTCAAAAATCGGGGGAACTGCCAGAACCCCTTTGTTGATTTTGGCCGAGATATCAGATCTCAAAAGCCTGGGGACGTTGTCCAGCAACCCGCCTCCGGTGATGTGCGCCAATCCTTTTATTATTGAAAGAAGCGGGTGCAATTCCCGAAAGTAGCAGCGATGCGAACGGAGCAACTCTTCACCCAATGTGCACTGGAGTTCCGGGTAGAAAATCTGGAGCGATGAGTGCGTGATATTGAATATCTTTCTCACCAGTGAATATCCGTTGGTGTGCAGTCCGTTTGATGGCATCCCGATGATTACATCTCCCGGCTCAATTGACTGACCGCTCATGATCCTGTCTTTTTCTACAACTCCCACGATAAACCCGACCAGGTCGTAATCACCTTCTGCATAGATTCCGGGCATTTCAGCGGTTTCCCCTCCGATGAGGGCGCATCCGGCATCCTTGCAGGCTTCGGCGAGTCCTTTTACCACGTCACCAATTTGTTCGGGAACGAGCTTGCCTGCACCGACGTAGTCGAGGAAGAAAAGGGGCTCGGCTCCGCAGGTGAGGATATCGTTTATGCAGTGGTTGACCAGATCTTTACCGATGGTATCGTGTATGCCGAGTTCAGAAGCAATTTTGAGCTTGGTGCCCACGCCGTCAGCACTGGAAACGAGGACGGGTTTCTGGTAACCTTTCAGCTCAAAGAGACCGCCGAAGAAGCCGACATTACTCAGGACTTCGGGACGAAGAGTGGGACGAACATGATTCTTAATGAGTTCCAAGGCCCGGTCGGCGGCATCGATATCAACACCGGCTGCGGCATAAGTTTGCTTGTTCTGCTGTTCAGCCATTTCATCCTCTCACGGCTTGACTTCAGGTGGTTTCAAGGGCGAATTTGTCCATTTCGAGCTGGATGGGCACAGGATATTCCCCGGTGAAGCAGGCCGTGCAGAACATTTCTCTGGGGAGTCCCACGGATTCAATCAATCCATCAATGCTCAGGTAACCCAGCGAATCGGCGCCTATCCATTCGCAGATTTCAGGGATTGATTTCTGAGCCGCAATGAGTTCGCGACGTGTAGCCATATCTATGCCGAAGACGCAGGGATACCGAATTGGCGGAGCGCAAATTCGAAAATGAACTTCTTTGGCACCTGCCCTTCGTAGCAACTCCACGATTCTGGGAGTAGTGGTGCCCCTCACGATGCTGTCATCAACCACTATCACTCGCTTTTCTCTGAGAGCTTCGGGCAATGGGCTGAACTTCAGCCGGACTCCAACATCTCTCAGGCGCTGGTCGGGTTGAATGAAGGTGCGCCCAACATATCTGCTCTTGAGCAAACCCTCGCCGAACGGAATCCCGCTTTCCTGCGAATATCCTACGCTGGCTGCTGTGGCTGAATCAGGCACGCCTATGACGATATCGGCATCGATCGGGTACTCCCGGGCTAGCCCCGCGCCCATAGCTTGCCGGGCCGGATAAAGACGACGCCCGCTGATGGTGCTATCGGGGCGGGCAAAGTAGATGTATTCAAAGATACAGAGGCCGCTTTCTTTCGATGGATTGGCGCTACTGGGAAAACTGTGAAATCCGGATTCATCGAACATCACGATTTCCCCTGGATAGACGGCACGATTATGTTCCATGCCCAGCTGATCCAGAGCGCAGCTTTCGGAAGATAGTGCCCATCCGTTGCCGTTGATGGTTCCCATGCACAGAGGGCGAACTCCCAGGGGATCACGCACCCCGATGAGCTTATCTTTGGTCATAATCACCAGGCTGTAAGCGCCCTGAAGTCGGCGCATGGTGTGCCTTATCTTTTCGACTATGGTAGCGCCCGTGGATGAAGATATCAGATGGGCGATTACTTCCGAATCCGTTGAGGTGTTAAAAACATATCCCTGGCTTTCCAGTTCCGCACGCAGATAAGCTGCATTGATCAGGTTTCCGTTGTGTCCCAAAGCCATTTTGCCCAGCGGACTTGATATCACGATCGGCTGGGCGTTGGCGAAGTGGCTCGATCCGGTGGTGGAATAGCGGTTGTGCCCGATAGCCATGTTGCCTTCGAGCTGTGCCAGGTTCTCCTCATCGAATACCTGGGATACCAGTCCCATATCGGCATGGATGGAGATTGACTGACCATCACTGCTGGCAATACCAGCGCTTTCCTGACCACGGTGTTGAAGGGCAAAGAGAGCAAAATAAGTAAGCCTTGCTACATCTTCACCCGGGGCGTAGATCCCGAAAACACCGCAAGACTCATGTAAGGAGGACATATTTAATCCATAAATCGGAGTTGATTAATTATAGTACTTTGAAGGAGCACGGGTCAACTTCTATTCACAAATACTCTTTCAGCCTCTCTGCCAGCGGTCTGGTCATACCCGGAGCGGAGGCCAGTTCATCGAGCGATGCCGACTCTATTTTTTTGAGTGATCCAAACTCTTTTAGCAGGGATTGCTTGCGCTTTGAGCCGATACCGGGCACCTGATCGAGGCGCGAATTGAAAGCAGCTTTCTTGCGTACTTTCGTATGATAGGAGATAGCAAAACGATGAGCTTCATCACGGATCCGTTGCAAGAGGTAAAGTCCCTGAGAATTGCGGGGGAGGATGATCGGATCAGTTGTGCCGGGAATGAAAACCTCTTCGTTCTCTTTGGCTATGCTGGCCAGCGGAACCGAATCGATTCCAATTTCCTGCATTAATTGGAGAACTGTGTTGAGGTGCCCCCGGCCCCCGTCGATCAGGATCAGGTCGGGGATCGAACCCCAGCTCTCCTCGTTTGATCGGGTTCCCTGCCCGAACCGCCGCCGGAGCACTTCCCGCATCATGGCGTAATCATCAATCCCGATTACCGTTTTTATTTTGAATCTTCGATAGTGGGATGATTTAGGTCGGCCATTTTCAAAGACTACCATGCTTCCAACCGCCGCCGTTCCCCGGATATTAGAGATATCGTAACATTCGATCCGTTTTGGCATTCTTGGCAGATACAGTCTGGTTTTCAGTTCATCCAGCGCAGCGCCGGTCCTGCCGGAATCGGCAAGCCATTTGATTTTGAGTTGTTCCAGCATTTCGGTGGCGTTCTCGGAAACCATTTCTACCAGTTGTTTTTTCTCTCCACGGAGCGGAACGATCAGTTGCACACGCCGTCCGAGTTTGCTTTGAAGCCAGCCCTCGATCAGCGGCTTGTCCTCCGGTTCCGTTTGCAGGAGTATTCGCGGGGGGATATCTGTCCTGGCACTGTAGAATTGCTCTACAAAGGTGATGATGATTTTGCCCGGTTTTTCATCCCTGACACCTTCGAGTACGAAATGCTCTTTGCCTAGCAGTTTGCCATCGCGGATGAAGAATACTTGAGCGCAGGCCGTGTTTTTCTCCTGAGCGATGGCGATCACATCCTCATTGACTTTGCGCGTGTAAATGACTTTCTGATTTTCGACGAGCCTTTCAAGCGATTGAATCTGATCCCGCAATGAGGCCGACTTTTCGAATTCCAGCTTGGTGGATGTTTGTGCCATTTTCTTTTTAAGTTTGCGGATTGCCTGTTCCTGTTTTCCCCCCAGAAAAAGGATCACTTGATCGATGATGTCCTGATAATCTTCTTTGGTTATTGCGCCGATGCAGGGCCCGGCGCACCGTTTGATGTGATATTTGAGGCACGGGCGTGTCTCAGTGCCGGTGATAGCCTTTTTGCAGGTTCGATACGGGAAGATTTTATTGAGCCAGTTCAAAGTCTGGCGGGTGGATCCGGCGTTGGCGTACGGGCCGAAATATTTACTCCCGTCTTCCCTGGGACGGCGGGTGAGCATGACACGGGGCCATTCCTCGGCGATTGTGACTTTGAGGTAAGGATAGCTCTTGTCGTCCTTGAGCCTGACATTGTAGAGAGGCCGATATTTTTTGATGAGATTACTTTCAAGTATGAGTGCCTCTTGTTCTGAGTTGGTAATGAAGAAATCGATATCCGCTATTCTCGGTAACATCTTCCGAAGCTTGGGTGTGGTGGGTGAGGCTGTGAAGTAAGACCTGACCCGGTTGTGCAGATTGGATGCTTTGCCTGCGTAGATCACTTTCCGGGAATCATCTCGAAACAGATAGACTCCAGGTTTGCGGGGTAACGACCGGGATTGCTGTGCCGGAGCTTTCATTTACCGGATACCGGTTTTATCAGATTTCAGGAACGGGTGTTTTGTTGCTTTCGCTTCTTTTCCCCTGTGGTAGCGCGGCTGGCACTTACGATTCCTTGCTGGGTTTCTAACTTGGAAAGGAGTCGGCTCAAATGCTCGATTCCGGGAATTTCTATCGTGAGAGTCAGGGAAGTAGTGCCATCATCGTGGTCTACACTTGATATGGCTGAGATGTTTGTTTTAGATTCAGAAATGATGGTGGTGACATCTTTGAGCAGCCCGACCCGGTCGTTAGCGATGATGACGATTGAGACCGGATAAGACTCCTGTTTTGTTCCCCAGCTTACGTCGATGAGCCTTTCCGGTTCCTCTGAACTGGTGATATTGGGGCAATCTTTACGATGGACAGTGACCCCTTTGGCACGGGTCACAAAGCCGATGATCTTGTCGCCGGGGACCGGGTTACAGCAGGGAGCAATATGGGTCAACAGGTCACCCACTCCCATGACCTGCACCCCGGTTGCTACATGGGGCTTTTTGGGGGCTGTCGGTACGGGAGCGGGTAGTTCATCTTCTTTTGGTGGAGCCAGTCTTGGCCCAATTTGCTGGACACTGATATCACCGCAGCCAATAGCAATCAGAAATTCGTTTGCATCCTCATCATGCCCGAATAAGCCTGCAACTTCTTCTGCGGTTGTGCTTATCCCCAGACGTCTACGCTCCTTATCGAAGAGGCTTTTCCCCTGCTCAAGGTTCTCGGCCCGTTCTCTTTTGTGGAACCATTGTCTGATTTTCTCTTTGGAGTGACTGCTCTTGATATAACCTGATTCCGGGTTGAGCCAGTCCAGGCTGGGGCCACGATCTGATTTGGTGCTCAATATACTCACTACATCGCCGTTTTTAAGCTGATAGGTCAGGGGAACGATTCTGTCGTTCACCCGGGCTCCGGTACAGCGGTGCCCCAGATCGGAGTGGATTCGGTAGGCAAAGTCGAGAGGAGTGGCACCCTGAGGCAGTTCTTTTATCTCTCCCATGGGAGTGAAGACATAAACCTGATCCTGGAAAATATCTGTCTTGAGCGTCTCAAAAAAATCGGCACCGTTGAGGTCCTGCTGCCATTCCATGATCTGTCTCAGCCAGACCATTTTCTCCTCGAAACGCATGTCTTTCTTGCTGCCTTCCTTGTAAAGCCAGTGAGCAGCCACTCCGTATTCATCAATGCGATGCATTTCGTAGGTTCTGATTTGTATTTCTAGTGCCTTTCCCTGAAGGGCCATTACCGTCGTGTGAAGTGATTGATACATGTTTCCCCTGGGGTTGGCGATGTAATCGTCGAATTGCCCCGGCAGGGGATGCCAGAGGTGATGGATGATGCCCAGCGCATTGTAGCAATCCTGGACTTCTTCAACCAGCACACGAATTGCCATCAGATCGTGGATGTCGGTGATTTCTTTCCCCTGATCTGCATATTTGCTCATCTTCCGGTAAATGCTGGGGACACTCTTGGGGCGGCCTTCGATTTCCGCCTCAAGGCCGACTTTTTTGAATTCATCCTGCAATATTCGGATGGCATAGGCAATGCCTCTTCTCCACTCGGTTTCCTTAACATCCAGCAGATTGGTAATTTCCTTGTATTCCTCAGGATAAAGATTGTAAAAGGAGATATCTTCCATCTCGCCCTTGATCTCCCTGATTCCCAGACGATGGGCCAGCGGGGCATAGATTTCCATCGTTTCTTCGCAGATTTCCCTTTTTTCCTCGGGTTCCATTCTTTTCAGGTGGTGCATCATCTGCAATCTGTTGGCCAGACTGATGATGATTACCCGGATGTCATCGGACATGGCGAGGAACATCTTGCGCATGCTTTCAGATTGAAACTCATTCGAGACAAACCACGGTATATTGCTGACGTTGTTAACGCTATCGACCAGTTTCTTTATGCCGGAAGGGAATTTGTTTTTTCCTTTTCCCGCGGGCACTTCGATGCCCTCGGGCAAGCCCTGAAGGAAGGAGACAGCCAGTGATTCAGTCCCCATCTGTAGACGGATCAGGATGTGAGCTACCTCCAGCGCGTCATCCAGATTTGCTTTTCCAGCATCCAGCGCAAACTGGTAAGCTCGTTCCACCACTCCCAGTTCTTCACGTGGCAGGTATTCGGCGGCTTTTTCGATGATTTCTTTGAGTTCCATGTGAGCATTTTGAGTATAGCGCGTGATTGGCTGGTATGCAATGAATAGACCGGTTTTGCTCTGGTAAAATCAGGAATGAACAGTTAGAATGAGGGAAATGAAGCGCATAGTTTTCATGGGGACTCCTGAGTTCAGCATTCCCGCGCTGGAACGGCTGATTGCCAGCGAATATGAAATCGTTGCAGTTTATACCCGGCCTGATAAATCCGCCGGGCGCGGCCGTGATCCGAGCATGCCGCCGGTGAAGGTAATGGCTCAGGCGCATGGCATTCCGTTATTCCAGCCGGAAACCTTGAAGAGTTCCTCCGAAATTGAACATCTGGCCAGTCTGAAGCCCGATGTTGGAATTGTGATTGCCTTCGGGCAAATTCTGCCCCAGGAGGTGCTGGACATCCCTGGCTTTGGGTTCCTGAACATTCATCCCTCCCTTTTGCCTCGTTACCGGGGAGCTTCGCCGGTGGCTTCAGCCATACTGGCTGGTGAAGCGGAGACAGGCGTTACAATCATGTTGCTGGATGCCGGAATGGATACCGGTCCGATTCTGGCTCGAAGTCGGCTTTCAATAGATTCCGAAGATACCACCGAATCGCTTGAGGCCAGACTGGCGGAGGTTGGGGCTGATCTTCTGATAGAGACCTTGCGCCGGTGGTTCGAGCAAAAACTGGTTCCGGAGCGTCAAGATAATAGGGAAGCCACCTACACTGCCCGGATTTCTAAAAATGACGGAGAATTGAACTGGCAGCTTCCGGCAGAAGAACTGGTGCGACGAATAAGAGCCTTTCACCCCTGGCCGGGGTGTTACACCCGCTGGCGGGGAAAGACGCTGAAAGTATTAAAAGCAATCTCTCTGCCTTCGGCGGAGCGAGTCGAGCCGGGGCTGGTGATTGAAATGCCTGTTGAATCGGAGATTCCTGTGGGGATTGGCACCGGGGAGGGAATACTGGGTTTATCGCTGGTTCAGCTTGAGGGAAAGAAGTCTATGCCGATTACCGATTTTTTGCGCGGGCAAAAGGGATTTTTTGGTCAGAAAATGGGATAATAAATTTTGATGAGCTAAAATAATCGAAACCTTACTGTTTGTGGTCAAACGGGAGGCAGAATATGAGTAGACGAGTATCGTTGAGTATAACAATCACCTGTGCAGTGCTGGCTCTTGGGGCTGGTATCGGCGCAGGCTATGCCATCGAAGCGAGCCACTCCAGCACACTGGATTCCGAGATAGCGGAGAAAAACGCACAAATCATTGCTAATGAAACGCAGATAGCTTTACTTGATTCTGAATTGTCACAATGCCAATCTGATCTGGCAGAAAAACAGACGGAGTGTACTTCGATTCAAAAAGAACTGGATAGTACAGCGACTGATCTCAGTTTTTTGCAATCGAGTTATAATGCTCTCACCGGGTATTATCAGACGGCACAGAGGGAATACGAAAATCTACAGGGTAAGTACGAAATCCTTCAGGATGCTTGTCGGAGCCACACGGTTGAGGAAATCATGGACCTGCAAGATCAGATATCGTCTCTTCAGAGCGAAAAATCATGGTTACAAGCAGAGGTGAGCCGGCTCGAAAATCAACTGACTCCTTCTCCCACCCATGCGATTGAGCGGAGTGAAGTCTGGGGAAATCCCAAGTTCAAGAGCACTGCCTGGCAGGGGAAAAACTTTAAGTTGCGCGAAAAACTGGAAGACATTGGTAATTCGTACGATGAAACCCATACATATATCCAGGGGGAGACCGATTGCAATGATATGGCAGTAGATATATGGAATATGCTGATCACGGAGAATATAAAGTCAGTCATAGTTGTGGGAAACAAAGATATGATGAATGAGGCTTTCGATGATTGCGATCATGCCTGGCTGTATGTCTTCGATGCTGACGGAATGGTTATTTACATGGAACCGACGACGGGAGAAGTTATTTACGGGCGTTTGTCCGATGGTTCTTCAAATCCCAAAGCCGATCCGTATCGAGAGGGATTCATATATGAAAAACCTTCGGACTTATGGGAAGATCTCTGCCCTTCCAATCACAACTGGTGAATCGCAGTAATTATACAGGCTGGCTGCCCTTCATTGATACGTTTCGAACTTTTTGTATCATGCCCCCGCCTGAAATGAAGGTCATGTTCAATCAAGTTAGGGAATTGCATTGATCTTGTTCATGGTGATGTTGTATTGCCCCTTTTTCAGGACAATGTGGCCAGCGGTATAACAATAGTTGGGCTGCTGTCCACAGACGATAAATGTTTCTTATATCCGTTATCACTACGGAAATGAGATCAATCAAAAGCTAATAGATGTATGTGTTGCGATCTGCTAAATCAACTAGCAAACCACTCCAGATTGCCCTTTATTCCTATAACTACCTCTTTTACAGGGATATCTTTCCCTGAAGAGGCTATAGCCTGTTGTGCAAGGTGAGTAAGCCCACCACAGCAGGGCACTTCCATCCGCGCTACTGTCAGGCTCTTAATATCTGATTGCCTAAGCAATTCGGCAAGCTTTTCCTGATGTGCCTGGGCGTCATCCAGCTTGGGACAGGCGCACACAACCGCATGATCTCTGATGAAATCCTGATGAAAGTTGCCGTAGGCAAAGGGCCCGCAATGGGAAGCAAGCAGCAGGTCAGCCCCTTGCAGGAAGGGGGCGTTTGGCGGAACTAGGGTGAGTTGCACCGGCCAGTGGGTGAGAGTTGACTCCTGCCTTATTGATGATTGTGTCCCCTGCCCCTGTTCAAATTGTTGAACGGTCGTTGAAGGGCACCCACAGGGAAGTGGTTCATCTTGCTTCACCGCCGCCAGATATTCCTCCACTGCATGCTCGTCAAAATCATCGCTTTCTTGTTTCTCAATGGTCAGAGCTCCCTGCCGACATTCGCCCAGACAGGCTCCCAATCCATCACAGTAATTTTCGCTGACAAGTTTGGCCTTACCGTCAATTATCTGGATGGCTCCTTCGGCACAGGCGAGAACACAGGCTCCACATCCATCGCACTTTTCCTCGTCTATTTTGATGATATCTCGAACAACTTTTGTAGTCATGATATGCCCCCAAGCTATAAACTGCCGCACTCTAAAATCAGTCTTCCCCCATCGATCTCTTCCGTCGCTCTTCACCTAGGCATTCACGTGCCGATTTGCACCAGTGGATACAGTAAGGCACCTCTTCTTTGTATATCCAGTTTCCGCAGCTAGGGCACCTTACCTTTAACTCACTTGACCAGATTTCCTCTTTCGTGCCGCAATTGGGGCACGTGAATTCATCAACTGTTCGCCATCTGGTATCCTGTCCGGGACATTTCGCAGCCGTTGTTATTAGATACCCCTCAAGTCTGATGCCATTGTACGATATTCAGTTAGAAAGGGTATGTGATCTAGGTCACATTGGTTTTCTACACAAATGAAAAGCAATACCCCGAGATCTACCCCCGACTCTAGTATTGGGAGTGGTACAATAACTGGGGGCAGGTCAGTCAAGAGGGCTTGGCCCTTTAATATCAAACGAAAAAGCGCAGACCCAGGTCTGCGCTTTTAAACCGCTTTGGAGTCGAGTTGGTACTTGTTATCCTCCCCCGATAATCGTTCCCATTCCTCCGCAATGCCGTGTTTCACTGCCGATTTTGGCTGCCGGACGGCCATTGATGAGCACGCTGGAATCACCGCTTATTATCTCGAAGGTGTTCGGGCCCGTGCAGGCGGCGTGAATTCCCATATCGCCGACTCTGGCGGCCGGCTTGCCGTTTACGAAAACGTTAGGACTGCCTCTGGTTATAGGGCCTATTACAGGCAGGGGGTCGGAGGGAGCTCCATGACCATCCGCATCGCATTTAGCCAGCATGCCAACATGTGCATATCCCACCGGAGATACCGCGTTTACAGTAAATGTTTTCTCGTAGGTTTCATCATCTACTTTTACCGATAGTGTAATTGTGTTGGCTCCCGGGGAATTGAATACCGGCCTGGAAATAGGCCCGGTATCCGGGCTGAACGATCCGCTGCCGCCCCATTTCACGCTGGAGGAATAATCTTCTCCATCGATAGTGCAGCCTGCGCCGAATACCCATCCGCTGGTGAACACGTTCGGGCTCCAGCCCGCCGGATATTTCAATACCAGTGCTGCCGACTCGGAAGCATCCTCGCTATCCTGATTTTCCGCGTCGTAATTTTCAAGCCACGCCATCAATTCATTCAATATCTGATCGTCGGAAGCATACGGATCGCAGGCACTGACCGAAAACAGCATGATAATTAATAATGGAATGATCGGTAAATTTTTTTTCATCTTCCTTCCTCACGAACGAAATGCAGCCATGGTTTTATGCTTGAAAGAGGTCTGTCCAGATCGAGTTCAATCTGTCCGTCTGAAATGGCCAGCTTTCTGATGTTGAATCCCTGTGTATTCAGATAGCTCGTCACGTCGTACCCGACCACGGTAAGTTCGTTTTCCACGAAATCGCCCGGAAAAGGCACCCTTCCGAATTCCAG
>CAZJQZ010000070.1:0-11549 GCA_964548045.1 uncultured Dehalococcoidia bacterium
TATCGCCCTCCCGATCCCTCTTCCGGCACCAGTGATAACTGCATTTTTACCCTTCAATTTATTGCCCATTTTTCAATCCTTTAAATCATAGATAACTCTAGAATATCAGTGGGACCGTAACCATTCCATGCTCCGTTGGTAGGGTTTTCAGCACCCGGTACTAGTACATTGTTAGCACTGATGAACTAACCGGCTTGCCTGCTCTCAAAGGATGCTGCCCTGTGTGTTAAAGTGGTAGATGTCCTTTTCTTTTGCAAGCATATATATTAGAGACCTGACGCAAGTGAAGTTTCTATTTAATTGCCTGAGTTGCTAATATGCGAAAAATATCCCTGAGCGAACCGCTGCAAATCAACTGCGACTTTTGGGCAGACTTTTTTATTTGGCCTTCTCGGCAGCAAAGATGGCTGCCCCGATAGCCCCCACCAGTTGCGGGTTCTCTGGCAGTTCAACGATTTCCGTTTTCAGTAGTTGCTCGAGCCGCTTCGTCAATTCGGCATTCTTGGCTATACCCCCGGTAAGAGTGATGTCTTTTTTGATATCGATGCCACGCAGTAATGAAAGAATGCGGTAGGCTATGCTATCGATTATGCCTTTGGCTATGTCGGCAGGAGCTATGCCTTTCAGGATCAGGCGTTTGATCTCAATCTCAACCAGGACGGAACAGGACTGGTTCAGAAATACCGGGTTGGTAGACCGGAGTGAAAGCGGGCCGAGTTCGCAGATATCGATTCCCAGGCTCTCTGCTATCACTTCCAGAGACCTGCCGGTACCGGCGTCACATTTATCGGTCATTCGGAAATTCTTCAGGACGCCTCCCTCCTCTGCGCTGATGGTTTTGTAATCCTGCCCTCCTCCATCAATGATGGTTCTCACCCCAGGCAGCAGCCAGCAAGCCCCCTTGCTGTGGCACGAAATTTCGCTCATGTTATCCTGCGCGAAGGGCACGATATCGCGTCCGTACCCGGTGCTCACGCAATAGTCAATTTCACTGTAAGAAAGGTCAAGTTTCCCCAGCAACCTATCCATCACCTGAGTGGCCGATTGTACAGCATCAGCACGCACTGCGATGATTTCGGAACCGAGAATACTATCGTTCTTAATTACCACAGCTTTGGCGGTGAGGGCTCCAATATCGCATCCGGCAAAAATCATTTTTTCACCACTATTTCGCCTGTCGTTCGCTGGCCAGCAATGCAGCGCCGAAGGCAGCAACAGCCTGGGGATCAAACCCGCCCAGATCAGCAAATTTGAGGTTTAATTCCCTTTCCAGGTATTTCACTATGGCGACGTTTTTGGTGATACCACCTGTCAGGGCTACCTCAGGCAGCAAACTTATCCTTCTGGCATTCCCAGCTATTTTGGCGGCCACTGCGTAGATAACCCCGGCGAATACATCAAGCTTGTTGTGCCCTTCATTGATTCGAGATATTACCTCGCTTTCAGCGAATACCACGCAGGTGTTGGTTATCTGGAAGGGGTTATTTGAAATAGGGAAGTCGTGGGTTAAATCATTCACAGGGATTTCCAATGCTTTTGCCATGATCTCGATGAACATCCCGGTTCCGGCGGTGCATTTGTCGATAAAAGCCGATTCCAGCAGTTCACCATTCTCGCCAATTTTGTTAACCAGCAGTGTGTCTCCGCCCACATCAATCACCGTTCTTATTTCAGGGTTGAGTTCTTTTAGAGCCCGATGGAGGCAGGGCTCGTGATGAATGACTTGATTGGCAAAGGGAACGATCTTTTTGCCGGATCCTGTGGCGACGCATGAATCGATTCTTTCCTGTGGCAGGCCGGCTTTATTCAAGGCTCTCTCCATTGCGCTTGTGGCAGCCTTGATGGGGAAACTTTTATAAGGGACGATTTCAACGGCAAGGATAGCACCGTTTTCGGTGATGACAACCTTTGCTGAACTAATTCCCAAATCGCATCCAGCGCATATCAATGTCTGTCACTCCTGAGGCTAATTCTCGATCCAAAACTCCCACTGGCAGGCAATCTCGTCAGGCTTTCCATTGAAACCTGTCTTCAGAGGTTTAACCTTAATATCAGGATTGATAGCTTCGGTGTAGGCTTTAATGGCGGCATCCTCCAGCACATTACAGGTCCAGTTAAGTTTTTCGGGGTTGCTGTGCTTTAGCGCTGCGAATGCGGGGCAGTGTTTTACGGTAAGAACAGCTTTTCTTGAGTCCTTGAGATCCCAGTCGTAATCGTAGATTCCTTGCGCGAAAGAAGGAACAAACTGATTTACTTTGACGTAGGCTTCGAGGTCATTCCCCTGAATGTTGAGGGCTTGCATGGTCCATTTTATCTCGTGTTTGCCAATCCGACACCAATTCTCGATGAGGCATTCACGAGCCACTTCTTCTCCGGCCCGCTTGCCCATTTGCTCTTGCCAGAAACTATCCAGTACCAGGATTTCCCTGCAATAGGCCTGCAGCAATCTGGCCAGTGTTTCCTTGGAGAAATCCTCATAGCGAATATCGCGTTTGAAGGGGCCGTTGTAATCGGGCAGTTCTTCCATGAGACTCTTCTTAATTCTCGGGATGTCAGACGATTTCGGTGACCGCCCGGTCGACTTTGTTGTTGTGGGTCCAAAACCAGTTCACATGCCCGTTAATCCGGTCAAACTTCAGATACCCTGCGTTAACCAGCGTGCCGATGGTCTTGCTGATGAAATCGGAATGCATACCTGTGATGGGGGCAAGATGAAGGGCAAGCTCCGCAGATGGCTTGAGCCCGTTGATGGCCAGAGCACCCATTTTAGTTATTATGTCTTCGGTGAGCAGTTTGAAGATAAGCCTCATCCGGTAATCCCCTTCAACCCTGAAGGATTCATCCTCAGTGCACTGGTTTTTGCGGCAACGTTGCTTAACTTCTTCCCAACCATCCAATTGGTTTTTCTCAAAGTCGTTCAGGAATTTATCCAGGTCATCAGCACTAAGTTCCGAAGTGCGCACTACGGCACGGTTGGCATCGTAGAGATCCCAGTTATCGGTGAGTATTTCCAGATCATACTGGTCGACTTCTTCCCGTACAGTAGTTCCAGGAAATGGCGCCAGCACATGGTAGCCGTACTCGATATCCAGTTCCTCGGCAAATTTGCTGGAATCTGCCATGGTCTGATGGGTCTCTCCCGGCAACCCGATCATGAAGGATGCATGGGTTCGAATTCCCACTTCCTTGCAATAGCGAACCGCGGCGCGGGCCTGATCCATGGTGATACCCTTCCTGACCCGTTTGAGCATTTCAGGATTGCCGGATTCTATCCCGAAACTAATGGCATCACACCCGGCATCCTTCATAATCTGGAGCGTTTCTATATCCACGGTATTGACCCTGGAGAAGGCGCTCCAGCCGAAATGCAAGTCTCGTTTTATGATCTCTTCGCATAGTGCCTTGACGCGTTTTTTGTTGGCGGTGAAGATATCATCAGCGATGTTAATCCGGTCAATCCCATAAGTCATGAGATGCTCGATCTCGTCCACTACATTCGCCGCCGAACGATGACGTACTTTGAATCCTACCATTTTCCGGCCCAGGCAGAAAATGCAGCGATTGGGGCAACCCCGGCTGGTGATGATGCTTACCGGGAAGCCCAGCGCCTGGTAGCGTGACAGGGGCAGCAGATGCCGTGCCGGGAGTGGCAGGGTGTCCAGATCATCAATCGTCGGTTGAGGTGGGGTGATGATGATTTCTTCGCCATCATTAAAGGCAATGCCGTTAATGCCGGGCCAGGATTGCCTGTCATCGATGACGGGCAGGAGTTCCGCCAGGGTCGCTTCCCCCTCCCCCACGATAATGAGATCAAGTTCCGGATATTGTTTGAGCGTGCGTTCGATATCGAAACTGACATGAGGACCGCCCATCATGGTTATAAGAGAAGGATTATGCCATTTGGCTTCCTGTATAATGCCGGCGGCGGCGAGGAAATTCATAGTTACCGCGGTGGCCCCGACGATATCCGGTTTGAAGGAATCGAGATCGTTCCTCAGTTTTTCCGGGGTATACTGGCTAACGATGTAATCGAAGATAGCGACTTCGGCCCCTGCCTCGATGCAGGCAGCGGCGACGTACGAAATACCAAGAGGAGGCGAAGGGGCCTCTGTCAAGGGATATGGGGGGGCGATGAGTGCTATTCTCATTGTTAGTTGCTGGCCCTTATCTTAATGATGTTGTTTAATACGATATCGCGAAGGGCCGAAAACCCCGGTGATTCGGCGGGAAGCTCAATTACCGGCTTGGCCATGAGATCGTAATAAGCGATTTGCTCATCTTGCGGGATTATCCCGAAAAGCTCCAGACCTATCCTTTCAGCGGCCTTGGTCAGGATATCTTCATTCCCTGAGACTCTGTTGAAAATAATTCCCATTCTTTCGCACTTGATTACTTTATCGTTTTCCACCATACCTTTGATCATTTCCGCTGTTTCAACGCCACGGGCAGTGGCATCGGAGACGACGATCAGGGTGCTGATACGCCGCATGACCTGGCGGTTGAGTTGCTCAAGGCCGGCTTCTCCATCAATGAGGATGGTATCGAAGCTTTTGGAGAGTACCTCAATGGTTCCACGGAGAAGATCGTTGACGGGGCAGTAGCAACCCAGCGTCTCGGTGCGGCCCATAGCCAGGATGGCATAATCATCCAGTTCGTCCATAGCTTCAAAGGCCATATAATCCAGTGAATTGACCATTTCTTGCTTTTGTTTGCTATCCGTTCCTATCACACCTCTGATTATATCTTCCCGGACCTGTCCCATAGTACGTCTCACACTTATTCCCAGGGCCGTCAGGAGACCCATGGCAGGGTCAGCATCGATAAGTAACAGGTTGCCAGCCTGCTTGCTTTCCACTAAAATCCGGCTCGTCATAGCCGTGATTGCTGTCTTGCCCACACCTCCTTTTCCAACTACAGCCATTATCTGCTTGCCCGAATCAATTTCACTAGCCATCTTCATTTACCACCTATCTTCAGTTAAGATCAAGATTGACTATCGGGTTTTGCCAGGGACGATATGTTATCGCCGCTTTTCTCTCTCATTACGATAGCTCCCTCAGGACAGATCGGCACACAAACGCCACATCCCCTGCATTTATCTGGGTTGACTATTGCTTTATCCCCGCTCTCATTCATCCTGATGATGTTGTATATGCAGCCACGTTCATCAATGCATGCTTGGCAACCAACACAGGCATCGGTGATTTCAGCCACGTAGCGCGAACGCTCATCAATGAACACCGCTTCGTCATCGTCTCCTCTCTGCTTGCCCCGAATGGCATCCAATTCCCTGATATCATCACAGACTGCCTGGTTTGAGCAGGCGCTGCAATTTAGATCGCAATCGAATTCATCGAGATCATATCCCTTTTCCTTCCAGTATTCCTTAACTATTTTAGTGCGGATGCTGTCGACCTCTCCGGCGATCTCGTCCAATTGCCTTATATCATCTTTGGTTGTGGTGATAAAGGCAATTTCCATTGTCTCCACTTCGGGCACGTTGGTTTTAATAGCGATCATTAATGCCCTGGCCAGCGTTTCCAGCGTGAATCCTTTGGCAGCGACATCCCTGCTAATCCGGCCCCAGATGCTTTTGGAGGAGCTTCTGACCATGTACCCTTCCAGGCTGTCTGAAATGTGCTGGTACTCTGCGGCTTTCTCATACGCTGCAGAATCGAGATTCTTGCCTGCCATCATTATGACCTGTCCGAAGGGCTGGCTTCCCCCTTCCAGTTCCGGTATGTCTGGTCCGATGAGGGTGACGTGACCATCGCGGAGAAGTGACGTATCTTCGGTCCACATGATGGAACTGGTGGAACCCTCGGTCGGATTGCCCAATTCGGCAAAGGTATCCGAGCGCAGGATTATCCCGGGGTTAGCTCCGGGACCCACCTGAACCGGCATACCTGCTTGGAGTTCATCCACCGAAGAAGGGCAGTTGAATTCCTTCGTATCCCTGCTTTGCAGGTATTCATGTACCTTTTCGATATGATCGTTAAAACCAGACATAATTAACCAAGTCCCATAGCAGTAAAGAACTGTGATATTTTATCTTTTATCTCATCAATAGTCATGTAGCGATAATCGGCGACATCGAGTCCGAGATAAAGGAAGGGAACGCCGAGTTCGCGGCACACTTCGCGCATCAAACTGCTGCTGGCGGCCATATCCTTGTGGCCCATATGGCCGGGGAAAATGACGCAATCGATCTTGTAATCCTTGACGATTCGCTGGATATCATGGATGACATTATCCGCCAGCCCTCGCGCCTGGTGAATCATCGGGCCGTCCTGGAAGGCCCTTTTGGCCAGTCCTCTGAACAAGCTGTCCTCTGTCGAGGTATCGATCAGATCGTAAGGGCAATAGCTGACCATATCCATGGCGATGACTGCCCCCCACTCCTGTTCCATCCACGAAGCGATTTCCCCGAAGTAGAAAGGCTGGATATCATACCAGAACGCCCGGATTTTCTGCCCCGGAACTTCAGGCTTGTTTTCCTTCACTCGCATCTCCGCGTCGGCAATCATATCTTCATACCAAACTCTTTTACCCGGAACACCTGCCCCACTGGTATTTATCTGGAAAAAGCAAGACATGGGAAGAATGTAGCTGTGAGGCGTAGGACTCGATCTTCTGATTTCGTTGTATTCCATCCACAGGGCGTAGCATTTGTTGGTTTCCTCGACGACTTCCCGAAGATGGTCGATATCCATAGTTTTGCCGGTATGCTCTGTGATGAATTCCACCATCTCACGCATTTGTTGGGCATAATACCCGATAGCCCTGTCATCGTTGTGATACGGGGCGTCGGGAGCAAAGACCGGGATATTGCGCCAGTCCTGGTGATGCATGAAGGCGGCATGCCAGCCGGCGATGCTGTCGCAGGGTATCGTGAGTGCCAGATATGCCGTAGGTAAAGGATACAGGCCGGCAACCTGGAGGTACTGCCCCAGGCGAATCAGTGTACAGCAATCTCTTGGTATGTTGAGCTTATCCGCTTCTTCGAGGTCTTCCGCAATGTGTGGCCCGCCGCCGGTCCCGCTGCCGGCGAAAAGCTGTTGAATATGAAAATACCAGTGGACGTCCATAGCGGTGAGAATCTCCACCGGATTAGTGTACTGGCTGGCCATAAAGGGCAGGCCGTTTTCGACGCATTCGAGGGTCTTGCGGTGCTGTTCGGTGATGTTCTTGAGTATCGGCAACTGCAAATGGCCCATTTCCCCCGGTTCCAGTTCGAGAAGTGGGATAATAGATTCGTAGGTTTCGAGTTCCTCTCTTATTCTGGATATGCTTCTTTCTTTCTTATCATCCATGCTTATTTTCCCATCGTCTCCAGAAATGCCTGAATTCGCGTTCGCAATTGTCCGACCCCGCTAAGCGTATACTCTCGATCAAGACACAGGAGCGGTTTATCCCATTCTTTGAAGTCATTAATCATTGAATATTCCTCAAACCCCCATACCTCGCAAAATGCCATGCGGGAGTAAATAGTGCCATCAACATTGAAATCGCTGAGCATCTGGCGGACATAGTCGGCTCTTTTATCATACTCGCTGAACATTCTGGCACAAGATGGACGTTCCGCGATCTGGTACTGGGCCAGAGCTGCAAGGGGATCATCGATACTTTCATCTACATCCTTCCACAGTATTCTCGATCCGAAGCATAGGGAATCGGCTACCACCAGCGCCCCCTGGTCCTCGATGACTTGCAGATATCCCGGGTTATCGAGCTCGCTGCCGAGGATCATCAGTCTTGCCTGGTAGTCGGTGATGCCTTCAGCATTGCCGAGATCATTCAGAAGCTCTTTCATTAACTGGTTGAACCGCTCTGGCGGCATGGCGGTGCTGGCTACCGTAATGGCCAGGGTTTGCGCACCGGTGATGGGCGGGTTATCGGCTTTGCGTAATTCGTAAAGCTGGCGCATGAGACGCCGGGTTTCATTATGAAGTTTGATGGCCTGGCGCAATTTTTCATCGGTGATCTGCACGCCGAAATGGTTCTGCATATCATCCCTGAGGATAGCCAGTTCTTCTCTGAACCATTCCACTTGCGCCTGTTCAGCCTTTTTGGGCAAGCTAAGGATCTTCACGAAAGGGGTTTCCATCTGCCGTATCCAGTGATCGTAAACTCTCCGGATGTGATCGCAACTGTTAAAGAGGACCAGCCCGTCGATGAAATCGAATTCACCTTTGAGGGCCATGTTAAAGGCATGACGGGGAAAGGTGCAGTTTATAGTGCTGAAAAACGAATCTGAAAGTTCTGTTCCCTGGCTACCGGTTGCCCTGATACGGAAGCCAAGCATATCGGCGGCGGTGATTATTTCACTTGGCATGGCAGAGCAGAAGTACCCCATCACTTTGCCGCCATTGCCCTTCCATTTCTGTATTTCGGGGTTGACTATGGTATCAGCCGCTTGAGTAAATTCATCAAGAGCCGCTGATTGTAATCCTGTTCCCAATGTGCTCCTCCTTTACAGATGGTTTTGCAATTGAACGGCAAATCGGGCGATGACAAGAGACGTTTTGTTCTTCCATTCCTCCATTGCCAGGTTGACCATGATTGAGGCGATTGACTTGAATTCATCAAGTATTTTTGATTTGATATTCGCTTATAATTAGCTTTTTATCCTGTGCTCAAGAATCCTGTTGTACTTTCTCTGCCGCCAGCAACGCCGCTCCTACTGCTCCCGCAATTTGCGGGTCGTGAGGCAACTGTTTCACGCTTACTTTCAATTGCCTTTCCAGTGCTTTGGCGAGGCCTGCGTTTTTGGCACAGCCCCCGGTAAGAGCCACATCCTCGACCAGTCCTACTTTTCTGACCATCGAATTTAAGCGACCGGCTACTGCATTGTTGAGGCCGGCGATTATGTTATTCAACTCGTGCCCCTCATTGATGAGAGTGACCACCTCTGATTCGGCGAATACAGTGCACTGGCTGGTGATGTTGGACGGGGCTTCCCCTTGATTTTCCAGAGAAGACAGACCTTCCAGTCCGCAATCGAGTGTCCGGGCCATTCCTTCGAAGAATTTGCCGGTTCCGGCGGCACACCTGTCGTTCATCACGAACTCAATAACCTTTCCCTTATCGCTCAACGCCATTACTTTACAGTCCTGACCTCCGATGTCGACCACCGTTCTTATTGAAGGGGCCATCCACTGGGCACCTCTACCATGACAAGTGATTTCCGAGATGTTCTCTTTGGCAAACGGAACCTTGAGCCGACCGTAACCGGTACCTATTATGTAATCCAGTTCATCGATAGAGGAAAGCCCGGCTTGCTTGAGAGCTTCATCCATGGCTATACGTGCTGTTTCCTCCGGTCTAGTTGTAGAGGGGATAATAGTGCTTGAAAGTATTTCCCCGTCTTTCATTACCACTGCTTTACCAGTGGTGGAACCAATGTCACATCCTCCGACAATCATTATTTCACTCCTTTTTCAAAGTTATCAATTACTTAATGTTTAGCTATTTCATTTAAGCTATTTCATCAAACATTTCAACGAGCAAATCCCCATCAAGGAGAGGCGATATCGCCATAATCATTTCCATAACATAGTCTTGTGAACTGTGAAACATGAATGCATCCATATCCTTATACTTTTCCAGAACCAGAAACAGGGATGGATCGCTTTGTGCTTTGCTCAATGTGTAAGAAAGGGTTCCTTCCTCTGTTCTTACTTTGGGAATAGCATCCCGTAATGCCTGTTCGATCTTCCCTTCTTCTCCCGCTTTGGCTTTGATTTTGGCTACAACTACGACCATTGCACTTCTCCTTCAATTGTTATTCCCTCGCAATCGGGAACCCATTATCCTTGTTCCTGCTGTGCCACCAATTCGTCGATATCCAGCGGTTCACCCTTGGATGGTTCCCGGCGCATATTTATGGCGCTTTCGGGGCATCGATCCGCGCAGATGCCGCATCCCATGCATTTGTCGAAGTCAATTACTGCTTTATCGCCGCCCTCATTCATGCTGATGGCGTTGAAATGGCAGTAGGAATCATCAACACAAGATTGACAGCCAACACAGTCGTCGGTGACTTCTGCAACGTACCCGGAAGGGGCCATTATGGGAACTGTTCCCTCAAGCAGGTTCCACATCTTGATACCCATGCAGCAGCAGCTGCAGCAGTTGCAGATCATATGGAAACAATTGCCGATCTCCCGCTTGAACCAGGCGGTATGCACGAATCCCTGCTCATGGGAGAATTCAAGAACCTTCATGGCTTCTTCCTGAGTGGCCGAGTGGAATATATCATTGTGTTCGGCCATGAACGGAGCTACCGGGTCACCGATAAACATGCAGACGTCTTGCTGTTCGGGTGGCAGGCATGGGTTTGGCGAGGCTGCCCGGCAGGCGCATTTTCCTATGGCTACAGACTGGGGATTGTGCAGGATTATATCCTTAGCGTGCTTGAAGGGCACCACTCTTTCGGAAACGTCTATTTTCACATCTTCTTTTTGAGTGACCAATTTGACGGCTTCCTTCAATCTGACCACTTTGGCATGATAGATGCTGGTTTCCGGCAAGGGAGCTGCGTCTGATATATGCTGGATATACATATCCATCATATGGTCAAGATCCTCACCCAGTTCATAAGGAAGTTCGTTCGTGGGCATTCCCAGAGACTGGATAACTTTGTTCAGGAAGTAATCTATGTATTTGAGGTAAAGATATGATGGGTAGAAATTGTTTTTCTCATCAAGTGAAAAGTAATCGTAAAGAGCTTTGACCGTTTCGTTGTCCATGAATCCTCCCTCAGTTTTTTATTTTACCCGGATATTTCGGGACGGAATTATTTCGAAAATCCCAACTATTTTAGTTTGACACAAAATTCGGCGGATGTGAAGGGCTAAAATTCTGGGATAATCCCTATATAATACTTAGAAAAACATACGCATTAGCTGGAAGACATGAGGTAAGTCCTGAGATTGACTTTCTCATTTCGCACTCCCAGTTTGTTCCTGATGGAATATCTGTGAGTATCGATGGTTCTGGTTGACATGCTCAGCAAGGCAGCGATCTCCTTGGTGGTCTTACCCTGTTTTACCAGATTGGCCACCTGAATTTCGGTGGGGGTTAGCCTCATATATCTGGTCGATACTCCATGCAGGAAGGGTGAAGTGATTTCGTCGAGGTTTTCTTCCATACTATCCATGTAGGCAAGTTGTGTTTCATTCAACTCGGTTTTTTTGAGTTTTTCCAGATAGGGAAAGACGAATTCCTTGACATTGAACATGATCCTGTCGCCCATTTCATTGCGAACTTCCTCGGCTTTTTTGAGCATGACTCTCAAAGCGGTGTTGGCTTCTTCGAGATTGGAGGTTCTTTCCTGTACCAGCCTCTCCAGTTGATCCTGATGTTGTTTGAGGGCATCTTCGGCATGTTTCCGTTCCGTAACGTCTCTGGTGATACAAAGAATGCCTTGAGGCTGTCCTTCCCTGATTACAACTCTGGGATTGGTTTCCATGTATATAGTTTCACCGTTCTTTGTGGTGAATACAAATTCAAATGGTATTAATGCTTCAAATCTGGATTTAGGTAGG
>CAZJQZ010000071.1:0-11513 GCA_964548045.1 uncultured Dehalococcoidia bacterium
GCTTGCGCCCACCACCCCCTCAAGATGGCGTGTCTACCGATTCCACCACCTCGGCTTTTTTAATGGCAGGGGTGGCAGGGCTCGAACCCGCGACCTGCGGTTTTGGAGACCGCCGCTCTAGCCAACTGAGCTACACCCCTACAGCTTCAAAATTATACATTATCTACCCCCTAAAAGTCCAGAATTCCCGACATTCTCCTGACCTGCTCCTTATTTTATGCCAACCCATAACGATTGAGTTAGCATGGTATTTCAACGGTCTAAGACACCGCAGCGCTTGAACGTGGAAATACAGGAAGCCAGCTTTACCCGCCGATAAAATTACCGAAATGACCTGTTTTGCTGATAAGATTACCAGCCCCCGAGTCCTTCCGGCCAGTTTTCATCCCATTTCTAACATTGGGATTGGTACAACAATAGGGGGCAGGTCACTAGTGACCTGCCCCCCGAGAACTGGTCCAGACAAAATGCTAGATTTGTTTCTTAAGGGATAACTTAAACGTATATGATTGGTTACGCCGGACTCATAACCCGGAGGCCGTAGGTTCGAATCCTACCCCCGCTATTAAAAAGTTCAATTCAAAAGGCCCTCTGATCTGCTTGACCAAAAGGGCCTTTTTGTTTGTGTATCCCGGTTAATATTTCGCCGAGTATGCAAGCAGGCCACCTATCCTTTATTGAATAACAAGCATACCGTTGCCATCGAGTCGGCCTCTTCGGCCACAGAATTCCTCACTGGTCATCGATTCGAGGACGATAGGATCTCTTACAATTCCCCAAGTACGACGACCGTCGTCCAGGAGGCAGGCAGCATAACCGGTACTCGCTTTACCGGCTTCATATGATACAGTATAGGCCTCAACAGTAACAGGCCCCTCCCAGTCGACAACTGCTTCGCGCAGCGGAATGGCATCAACCTTCTCCTGAAGGTTTTCGTAACAGAATCCATCGCTCGGTGGCACTGAAGAAAGAATACTGAAAGCATGATTGGCAAGCCATCCGCCATTACCAGTGACCAGACCAGTGGAGCCGCGGTCTTCCCGGACTACTTCGGCCATGCGCGCAATCGCATGAAGTTCGTAGTCGTTCAGCGGCCCACCCCCAAAAGTGAGTCCTCCTGTTACCGTGAGTGTACGCCCCTCGGGAATGTCAAGTTCGGTTATGGCGACCTGCACCGCGGAGGGAAAGCAACTGTATATATCCATGTGGTCGATCTGGCTAATCGTCTTCCCTGCAAGCTCGAGAGCCCGGCCTCCCGCTATACGCATCGCGGGTGAACGGTGGAAGTCCATGCGAGTGGATGCGAAGACGCTGTCATTGGCTTCGGTCGCGGAGTGCAGAAAGACCAGATTTTCCTCATCAACACCCGCATTCCGGGCAGTTTTCAGGGAACAAAGTATTAGACCCGCTGCCATATCAACGCGAGGGTTGGCGTTCATCAATCTTGTATACGGATACGAGATCATGGGATTATCGGGCGAAGCGCTACCAATTTCCTGAGATGTGTAAGGCTTGCGTATCCAGGCATTGGGATTGCGACACGCAACCGCGTTGAAGTCCGCCCAGAGTCTGGAAATACGATTGTTGCCTGCTTCAATGGTCTCACCCCTTGATGAACGAATCGCGCTCTCGATGACGGCATACATATTGCTGGCACTGACGATACCACGCGCGAACTCGGCTTCATGGACCATTTTCTTGTCCTCGGCAAGCATCCGGTCGGGGTTGCCGGGAGCTTCAGTCTCCACAAGGTCGATACCCCGAAGCAATGCCTGTTGTTTACTACGACCGTTCTCAGCCCCGGTGATGAGGACTACACCGAGTTGCTTTGCCTGGATTCTGCGCGCCGCATCAATTACACAGCTATGGGCGTAGTTTCCACCATACGGTGTACCGACGGTTTCGGTGGGCGTTACTTCAAGTCTGCGTGCAATTACCTTCCCCGAGTCTCCATAACCCCACACTCCACGAACCACGTAGATCGAATCCGCCCTTTTCAGCAGGTTCGTGGCGCCGGAATCCTCCCCTGCCTGCTTAAGCGCAGCGACCATCATCTCCAGCGGCTCGGCCGCCTCTCTCGGATCATCCAGGCGTTGCAGTATCTGCCCTACTCCTGCGATTACCGGTATCTCTTGTGTCGAATTCATCATTAATCTAGAATTAGGTCTTCTCCATAATGACCTGCCCCAGTTATTTTACCACTCCCAATGTTAGAGTTGGGATGAAAACTGGCTGGAAGGTCTCAGGGACAGGAGGCCGATATCCAAGCGAGCTGTGCAATGTACTACGAAACTCCCGACAAGAATCCCGACGAACTTATGAAAACTTAGGAGACATCGAAAGACATTTAGCTATGAAAAACGGGGGGAGGGATCAACAGAGAAGTCTTTTGTGGAAGCTGGAGGACGTACAACGTTGAATTTGGAGACCGCCGCTCTAGCCAACTGAGCTACACCCCTACAGCTTCAAAATTATACAGCATGGTCAAGAAAAAATCCACAGTAGCCGACATTTTGCCGATAGTTCCATTGACTGTTCAGTGCCATTTAGTGTAGTATAAGTAGCAACCCGGACAAAT
This sequence comes from uncultured Dehalococcoidia bacterium, assembly GCA_964548045.1. Taxonomy (GTDB): domain Bacteria; phylum Chloroflexota; class Dehalococcoidia; order SZUA-161; family SpSt-899; genus JBGLNL01. The sequence continues at coordinate 2,579 of CAZJQZ010000071.1, forward strand.
GATAAATGGCTGCAACTTTTACAGGTGAAAACATGACTGAAGTAATGTGGATGATACGCGCCGGACAAGGAGGGCACCTCATCGAGGAATTTGCCCGCGGATTCGTAGCCATTGGCTGGGATGAACTCGGGGACCTGGCCGCCGCACCTTTTACTGAAGACGAGATCAAAGAGCTTTACTCCAGCACATACCCGGATGAGAAAGGGGAAAAAGCAGCCCACAACACTTCAATAATCCATCAGTTCCGATCCATACTATCCATCGGTGACAGGGTAATTACCTACAATCCTCAAACACGAGAGTACCTGATAGGCACCATAGAGAGTGGTTACATCTTCAGACCAGGCGAAATCACTGATCGAGCTCATTTAAGGGAAGTCAAATGGGAAGGGACTATCAGCCGGGATGATCTATCTGCTTCCTCCCGTGAAGCGCTTCGAAGCACCTCGCGCCTCTTCCAGGTAGAGGAAAGCATCTCGCTGGAACTGTTGTCACTCCTCACCGGAGAAGCAATACTCACTCCTGTGGAAATAATGCAACAGATGATGGCAGAAAAAGAGACCCATAGAAAAAGAAAAACACAGGGCTGGGTTACCATTGGATTCGGTATTTTCATACTGGCATTAGGTGTGTTCTTTTACTTGTACACCGCCGGGCAGATACATTACCTGGAAGAAATCAAAGAAACCGAGAAGTTGGAATCGATTACGGTCTTCTTCTGGCTGGGAAAAGAGATAAGCGAGAATACTCCGGAATATCAAGATGCAGTAGACATGCTGAACTGGCTCAGGGGAGTGGGGCTTGGCGTAGCAATCGTCGGGGCAATAATGGTAATCCTTGGCGCAATACGAATCGTTTTTTTCAGGTCCAGGAAACTCAAACGGATCGTGTAATTACCTGATTTTATCAGCACTCATTTACCCCGTATTTCCCCTTGACACTAAACTTGGCCGGTGCTAAAGTAAGCTCGAAATCAGGTTCCACATGATGAGTGGGAAGCGGACAGGATTGGTTCAGGTTTTTACTGGCAATGGCAGGGGCAAAACCACCGCCGCACTGGGTTCTGTGCTTCGGGCTGTGGGACAGGATCTCAAAGTTCACATTATTCACTTCATGAAGGGAACTTATCCCTACGGCGAACAGAATGCATTGACTCATCTTCCCGGTGTCACCGTCTCCAGATTCGGCAAGCTCGATTTTGTCGACCCCAACAACGTGAAGGAAGATGAGAAGGAAGAGGCACGCAAAGCACTGGAAGCAGGCCGGGAAGCAATGCTCAGTGGCAAGTTCGATATGGTAGTTCTGGATGAAGTCAATATAGCTTCCGGATGGGGACTGGTACCGGTTGAAGCAGTGATCGATGTGATTAAAGCAAAACCGGACAATGTGGAGTTAATCCTCACCGGCCGTTACGCCGATCAGCGGCTCATCGAAGTTGCCGATCTGGTCACAGAGATGGTTGAAGTAAAGCATCCGTATCAGCAGGGGATTAAAGCCCGGCAGGGCTTCGAATACTAAAATAAAAAGGGGGATAAATGATTACTCTAAGCGCAATAAAGGCAGATATCGGCGGATACCCAGGGCATTCTTCCATGCATCCCGAGTTGATAGCCTATGCTGAGGAGCAACTGGGAAAGGCGAAGGGAGAAGGTCTGCTGGCGGATTTTTGCGTGACCAAATGCGGAGATGATCTGCAGCTTATCATGAGTCACGAGCAGGGAGAGGGAAATGAGCGCATTCATAAACTGGCATGGGATACTTTTCTTGGGGGCACCGAGATCGCCAAGAAACTGAAGCTGCACGGCGCCGGTCAGGATATGCTCAGCGATGCCTTCTCCGGTAATGTTAAAGGAATGGGTCCGGGTTCAGCGGAGATGGAATTCGAGGAGCGCGGCTCTGAACCGATTCTGGTATTTATGGCAGATAAGACTTCATCCGGTGCTTGGAACATGCCTCTCTATAAGATGTTTGCCGACCCCTTCAACACCATCGGGCTGGTTATTGCCGCGAATATGCATGACGGGTTCTCCTATGAAGTCCATGACGTGAAGGAACACCGCAAAGTAATCTTCAACGCACCTGAAGAAATATACGATATGCTGGTGCTGATTGGAGCGCCTTCAAGATATGCGGTGAAAGCGGTGCGCCATCGTCCCTCTGGCGAGATCGCGGCCGTTTCCTCTACTGATAAACTCTACGAAATGGCCGGCAAATACGTTGGCAAAGATGATCCGGTGCTTGTTGTTCGAGCTCAAGGCTCTTTCCCGGCTGTAGGCGAAGTGCTGGAACCGTTTGCATTTCCACAGTCAGTGGAAGGCTGGATGAGAGGATCACACTTCGGGCCACTTATGCCATGTTCCATCCCGCAGGCAAATCCATCGCGATTCGATGGCCCGCCACGGGTTGTTTGTGCCGGTTTCCAGTTAGCCAATGGCAAGCTGGTTGGCCCCGTCGATATGTTTGACGATCCCAGTTTTGATGATACCAGACACCAGGCCAACATAGCAGCGGAATATCTCCGCCGTCACGGGCCTTTCGAACCTCACCGATTGCCGCTGGAGGAGATGGAATATACCACCATGCCGCAGGTGATGAAGAACCTCGAAGGGCGATTTTCCCCCATCGATTGAGCGATTATCGGCAGTTTGATTCCCAACAGGGACGGTTTGCAAACCGTCCCTGTTTCTCTATATACTTGAATGTGGGGTTCGAGCAATTTGGAAAAGGTTTTGCTGGCTACCAACAATAAGGGAAAAGCCCGTGAACTGAGTTCGCTTATAGGTGGTGAAGCATGGGAATTTACCACTCCTGCCCGGGAGGGAATAAACTTGGAAGTGGAAGAGACGGGTAATACCTTCGAACAGAATGCCATCCTCAAAGCCACCGCTTTTGCGCATGCTTCGAACCTTATCGCGCTTGCTGATGATTCCGGATTGGAGGTCGATGCGCTTGATGGCGCTCCCGGAGTGTTCTCCGCTCGCTATGCCGGTCCGCAAGCCTCGGATAAAGAGAGGAACGACTACCTCATCTCCAGACTTGACGGGGTTCCTTGGGAAAAGAGACAGGCCCGATTCCGATGTGTGATAGCCATTGTTTCCAACGATGATGAACCCGTGTTGTGCAATGGGGAGTGCACTGGAATAATTGCTTTTGAACCCCAGGGGGATAACGGCTTCGGGTACGATCCCATTTTCTGGTTGCCGGAGTTTGGCAAAACAATGGCTGAATTGCCTCTAGAAAAAAAGAACGAAATAAGTCATCGAGGGAAAGCAGCACGCCAGGCACAACTGCACCTGGCTGCCCGCCTGAAAAGTGAGTAAATGACAAGCATATCTGATTCATTCGGCCGCCCCATCAATTATCTGCGCATCTCAGTCACTGACCGATGTAACCTGCGCTGCATTTACTGCATGCCAATAGAGGGCGTTGAAACACTTCCGCACACCGAAATACTGCGCTACGAAGAAATCCTTGACGTGGCCAGAGCAGCGGCCGGGATGGGAATCAATAAGGTGCGGCTCACCGGAGGTGAACCGCTGGTTCGAGCGGGCATTTGCAATCTGGTGGAAATGCTGGCTAATGTGCCGGAGCTGGATGATATTTCCATGACTACTAACGGGATGCTCCTGAGCCGATATGCCGACAAACTCAAAAAGGCTGGCCTTAAGCGGATTAATGTGAGCCTGGATTCACTTAATCCTGAAAAATTCGAACAGATAACTCGAATCGGTTCACTGGCAAATGTACTGGAAGGAATCGGAGCAGCTCAGCAGGCAGGACTCAACCCGATCAAGATCAACACGGTAGCCATGCGCGGCATAAACGACGACGAAATCATCGGCCTTGCCCGCAAGACTGTTGAGGAAGAATGGCATGTTCGATTCATCGAGTTCATGCCCGTGGGGGGAAATCAGGATGAGAAAAATAACCGATTCATCTCAATTCCTGAAATCAGAGAGCGGATTGAAACTCTGGGCACACTGGAACCGGGCAAACTGGATGGGAACGGCCCGGCAAAATACTACCGTTTGCATGGCGCCAGGGGAACGATTGGTTTCATCAGTCCGGTGAGCGAGCATTTCTGTTTCCAGTGTAATCGGCTGAGACTCACAGCAGACGGAAAGCTTCGTCCCTGTCTGCTGGCTGATGATGAAATTGATTTAAGAGGCCCGTTGCGTAAGGGAGCATCAATCGGTGATCTTAAAGCGTTGCTCCAAAAGGCAATAGATTCCAAGCCGGAATGTCACAATCTTAAACTCGGCGTTACAGCTACAGGCAGGAGCATGTGCCAAATTGGAGGCTAAGCCTATGATCGATATTTACACAGATGGTGCCTGTTCAGGCAATCCCGGGCCCGGTGGCTGGGCAGCGATAATAGTGCAGGATGGTGAGAGGCTGGAAATCAAAGGCGGTGAGGAGAACACTACCAACAACCGAATGGAAATCACCGCCGCTATTGAAGGGCTCAATCATACAGCCACCAATGCCGAGATTACTCTCCACAGTGATAGCCAGTATCTGGTTAACACGATGACCAAAAACTGGAAGCGCAATGTCAATCAGGATTTGTGGACGAAACTGGATGAACTGATATCAAATCGCCATGTGAAATGGGTCTGGGTCAAGGGGCACGCGGGGCATCCCGCGAATGAGCGGGCCGATCAACTGGCTGTTGAGATGATAGCCCAAAAAAGCAGCGCCCCAACTCACTTCGATTCCTCCGGGCAGATTCACATGGTGGACGTCTCTGAAAAGGATGTTACCGAGCGAACAGCGGTTGCCAGAGGCACAGTCAAAATGGAGGCTGCTACACTCGAATTGATCGAAAAGGGAGAAGCCGCCAAAGGCGATGTGCTGGCACTGGCACAAACCGCCGGCATCATGGCAGCCAAGAAGACCCCGGAACTAATTCCACTGTGCCATCCTCTTCGGATTACAAAAGTAGAGGTAAGATTCCAGACGAACAAAAAAACAAGCTCCATAGAAATTACGGCTACAGTTAAAGCTTCCGAGAGAACCGGGGTGGAAATGGAAGCACTCACGGCAGTCGCAGTGAGCGCTCTCACAATTTACGATATGTGCAAGGCAGTGGATCGGGGAATGAAGATCGAGAATATCCGGCTGGCGAAGAAGGCCGGAGGGAAAAGCGGAACGATCACACTTGAATAGAGTGTCATTGCGAGGGCAGCGAAACTGACCGTGTTTACTTCGAAGAAGATGCTCCAACCTGCCCATCCCGGGAAAAACTATGAAAATCGCCAGAACCATCGCCGAAATGAAGGAAATCCGCAGGCAACTGCCGGAGCCTGTCGGATTCGTGCCCACAATGGGCTACCTTCATGAAGGGCATCTTTCGCTGGTGCGTCAGGCCCGGACTGAGTGCAAAAGTGTGATCGCCAGCATTTTCGTAAATCCCACCCAGTTTGGCCCAAATGAAGATTTTGCTTCTTATCCGCGCAATACCGAGCGAGACTTGGCTTTGCTGGAAAAAGAGAGCACCGATGCGGTATTCATGCCTCAGCCGGAAGAAATGTATCCTCCATCAGCTAGTTCATGGATTGATGTAGAAGGGATAACAGACCAATTGGAAGGCGCTTCTCGTCCGGGCCATTTTCGAGGAGTGACCACTGTAGTAGCCAAACTCTTTAATATCACCGAGCCCACCCGTGCCTATTTCGGGCAGAAAGATGCCCAGCAGGCACTGGTTATTCAGAAAATGGTCAGTGACCTCAACATGAACCTTGAAGTGATTGTGGCGCACACTGTCCGCGAACCAGATGGTTTGGCAATGAGCAGTCGCAACGTATACCTCAGCCCGGAGGAACGCCAATCTGCGCTCGTCTTGTGGAAATCTCTCAATCTGGCTCAAAAGCTCTGGTCGGACGGAGAAAGCGATGCGGGCAGGATTCGACAGCAGATGATTTCACTGATTGAAAGCGAACCGAGTGCTCAAATCGATTATGTAAGTATTGCAGATACCGGAACACTGGAAGAACTGGAGCAGATCGATAACTCCTCTCTGGTTTCGATGGCGGTGCGGATTGGAAAGACCCGGCTGATCGATAACATTATTCTGGGAGGCCAGACTTGAGAATCCTGGTTACTAATGACGACGGAGTCTACGCCGAGGGTATGTGGACGCTGGTTGAAGCCCTGAAAAGAATGGGGGAAGTCATCGTTTCGGCTCCGGATCGGGAGCAAAGCGCGGTAGGGACTTCGGTAACCCTGCATCATCCGCTACGAATGAAAAAGGTTGAGCCCCAGATAAGCGGTGTGGAAACCTATTCAGTCGAAGGCACCCCGGCAGATAGCGTAATTCTCGGGTTACAGCTTGTGGCTACGGATGGGGTGGACCTGGTCGTGTCCGGAATCAACGAAGGGGTCAATTTGGGCAACGATGTGTATATTTCCGGAACATTGGGGGCTGCCATTCAGGGGCATTTTTATGGAGTTCCCGCTATTGCCATCTCAGCCGCTCTTCATGAAAACGAAGTCCGATTTGAAGCGGCAGCCAGAATAGGAGAACTGCTGGCACGGAAGGTAAAGGAAAAGGCTTTATCCTCCAAATTCCTGCTGAACGTAAATACTCCCTATCTGCCGATTGAACAGGTCGAAGGAATTGAACTTACTCGACCGGGGCGCAGAACCTACCGCGATGCAATTGAAAAAGGGAACGATGGAAAGCGGGATTACTACTGGATCGTACGCGGTGAGCCGGTGTGGGAGGAAAAGGACGGGACAGATATTTCGGCTATTCGCAGCGGGAAAATTTCGATCACCCCGTTTCCGGTAAGTCTACCAAGTTCAAGGACAAACTTTCTCACTGAGATATGTTCTTCTCTATATGCGGAACTATGGCAAACAAACAGTAGATAGTAGACCAGAGTCTGGTGGAGATAGGGGGACTCGAACCCCCAACCTCGGCATTGCGAACGCCGCGCTCTCCCAATTGAGCTATATCCCCACAGCTTTAGAATGTAGCAAAAGGGAGATAGGGTGTCAAGTCGATCTCGCAGAGCAACTTCGTTCCTTGACTAATAGGTCGTGCCAAGGTAGAATCTTATGAGTGAGCCGAGGTAGCTCAGGGGTAGAGCACCGCACTGAAAATGCGGGTGTCGGTGGTTCAAATCCGCCCCTCGGCACCACAACTGGAACCATGCGGGAGTAGCTCAGTGGTAGAGCACCTCCTTGCCAAGGAGGGGGTCGAGGGTTCGAATCCCTTCTCCCGCTCCAGTGAATGCAAAAATCGGCTCTTAATCAAGAGCCGATTTTTTGTTTTGCCAGTTGGTTGTTGTTTAATTGTATCTGCTCGAATACCACAAAACCGGCAGAACTCAAAGGTAAAGAGGAGAAGCTGATGAAAGGCTATTGGCAAATTTTGGCAGGTTTCTGGAGCCAGCGCCCAGAATCGAACTGGGGACCGATGGTTTACGAAACCATTGCTCTACCGCTGAGCTACGCTGGCTTTTAGCTTTGAAATTATACAATATTTCCCTTGGCATGTCTAGAATTGCCGGTAAACATACTGGCATCTTGAGGGAAATGGTGATAGGTGCATAGTCGCAGGTCAAAATTTCTTGACCATATATCAAGTATCTATCTTAATCTTCTTACCATCAATATCTCTTGAAATTCAAATTGACCCAATAACCGCTTAATTCATTTTCTTGACAGATGACCTATAGCATACCGTAGAATCTACCTAGTGACAATAACCACCAGCATGTCAATTATTGCTTGTTACAGGAAGTGAACCCACAAATTGAGATAGTAATCAGAGTCGGCTGGCATGTTTGCAATCAATTGGTCAAAATTGAAAGTTATAAAGAACATAGTTATGCACAATATCCGTGATAAGGAAAACGGGTTTACCCTTATAGAAATCCTGGTGGTAGTTGCCCTCCTAGGAATACTAGCCGGGATTATTATCCCCTCGGTGTTGATTTTTATGGATAGTGGTGGAGAGCCCGCATTCGCTACGGAAAATCAAAATATACAGACTGCCACGACTGCTATCATGGCACTTATAAAAACCGATACCTTAAAAGGCAATTTTGTAGATGATGGTAATTTTCATAATGATTTCACTGATCCAGATTCTGTGTATGCAGAAAATGATAATGGTGTCAAACTCAGCCTGACTGAGCTGATGCCGGGAGACTTTAAGACAGCATTCTGGTACAAGTTTACTTCTAATGGAAGGGTTGCTGGGAGAGCAGAGCCTCCTTAACTGGCAAAACCCAATGATGGTTGAGCCTCCTTGTTCAATATGCTTGCTGGGGATAAGAAAGGAGATATTATGAAAATAAGTAACAAACTGCTGATATCGTTTGTAGTAATAACCCTGTTAATGGCTATTGTTGGCACCGTCACATTAGTTCAAAATGGAAATACAAAAACAAGCGCTACGGAAGAACTATACGATGTTGTACAAAATTTGGATTATGCATGGTTTTTAATTGAATCCCAGCAATGTCAGGAAATTGCCGCAAAAGATTATGTTTTCCTGGGGAAGGAAGACAGCAAAGCTGACTACTTTGAAGAAAAAGAAAGGGCAGAGAAATACTACAACGATTATTACCCGGGAGCAAGTGACTACGTAAAATCACTCTTGATTAAATATGATGAAAGCATACAACAATATTACCTGGCTACGGAAGAGGCATTTGCCCTCTATGAAGAAGGGGCCGATTCAACATCTATAATCAGCAAAGTGCGTGACGCCGATGAATATATGGAAAGTGCCAGTGATGACGCATTACGTCCAATTATCCAGTATGTGCATGCTGAACAATTACAACCAGCAAAGGAAAACATTGAAGACGATATTGATACCACTACGCTTACAATCATAATTTCGAGCGTTCTCGCTGTACTTCTGGTAATAGGGATAGGTTTTTATATCTCCGGCAACCAGAGAGCAATCATGTTCATA
>CAZJQZ010000072.1:0-11421 GCA_964548045.1 uncultured Dehalococcoidia bacterium
TTCATCTCTTCCGGATCGTATCCAAGGAACCAGGCTGATGGACTCACATAGTCGAACCGGTCTGTCTTCAAATTCAACCGATATATGAGATCAACAGAATTCTCAAGGACCCCTCGGAATATCTCTTCGTTATAGGATGTGTCTTTTTCCATAGCTGTGTTGTTTTGAGTTCTTATCGCTCGATATTCAGTATCACCGATCGTCTGGCGGGGATGGTTATTTCAATAGATAAATGGCCTGACTTATCCGGCATTGCTTCAGCAATTAATCCCCCGGTCTGTGGGTCGAGTAGCTGTATTTGTTGAACCGGAATCAATACATCCAATATTTGTGTTTGTTGCTTGTCCGATTCATTAAACAGCATCAGAATATTCGCATTGGCCACTTCCCGATGTTCCAGGGCAAAAGCCAGTTCCGAACCATCGCTTGGTAGAAGTGCCGGTTGAACGCCCGATTCCCGAATTTGAATTCCTACACTGCTTTCATTTTCTGCAAATACAACTTTCGATTGCAAGCTGGATGCGATTTGTTGAGTGGCTGTATCCCGTTGTTCGTGTTCAGCAAAACCGGGAGCCCTGTTGGGTAATTCTCCTAATACGATTATCCGAATGCCCGCGTCTGCCAGTTTTTCAATTGAGGCCATCATTTCCGGTGTGGCTACATCGAGTTCACTGATTAATAATGCCCGGTATTGAGCTGCGCCAACTGTAAATTGATTGCCTTCAACAACTGAATCGGTCAGGTTTTGGCGGCTGATTCGGTCATATACAAATCCGGCCCGTTTGAGGGACAGGCTGATTTCAGATTCATCGCCGCTGTCCATGGGGTTATCCGGGAATTCCCAATCAGGATACAACCACGCGATATCGGCTTTGTGATTTCCGCAGGATATGGCATAAGACAAGCGGGCCAGATACTGGTTGAATTCAGGGAGTTCTGGCCAGGCAGGGTGATTTTCTGAGATCCAACTAGTGAATGGTATGGGGCCTGCCCGTAGCGTTCCAGTCTCTCCGGAAAGTGGAAACCAGCCTTCGCCGTTTTCCCGAACGTAACTGTAAGGAAAACCATGATACACGATCCGATTGATCCCTGCGCTCAGTGCCTTTCCACCAAGCAGGTAAAAATCTTCAAGCATGATTGAATAGGGATCACTGGCCAGTCTTATGAAGCTCTCCGATCCGACAAATTTACCGCCACTGATATGCGCTCCTGAAGCTGCCAGTTTAAGGAAATCGAAAGTTCCCATAGCGAACAAAGCTTCGGATTCGGGAATGTCCGCCATCTGGTAGGCATCAAGGTAATCTGCCCAGCCGCCTTGAGCCTGTATCCGCAATCTCACGCCATTGGCATGCCCCCAATCGATAATTGGCTTGCAAAACTCTTCGAGGAAAAGTTTGCCCCTGACTTCTTCGTAATCCTCCCGAACCCGAATTGCCACGTCATCGGTTGATGTGTAGGTTGGTTTCAGGTTGTGCCCACCCATCAGGTCGGTCATTTGAGTGTATTTGGATTCGCCGTTTTGCCGAAACATGAGTGGCAGAAATGGAGTGATATCGTAGCCTTTCTCCTGTTCGAATTGATCTAGAAATGAAGAGGTCCACGGCAGTTCCCCCACCATCTCAAAACTATCAACAAAGATGGCGTCCGGCGGGTATTCTCCGAGAGCGTTTAGTAGGGGATCGCCGTAGTTATCGATCAGTTTTTGGGCACCTGAGGAATCGAAGTGATCGATAATAAGCGCATCGTACCAGATGCCCGGATACGCTGCTGCCACGGGGGCGTGACTCGTATTATTCTGGTAGAAAGCAAATATCTGCCAGGTTCCATCCGGGATATCCCAAACCAGAATCCCATTCTCAACGAATTGGGTTATATCAGTGAATGAATCAAGAGCCGGTATTTCAGAGTTGCCATCGATAACTTTAGCGGCAGTCACGGCAACGAGCCTTATATCTTCATCATGTGGTCCCACGATATCCATGATGGCATTTACCCTTTTTCGATAGGCAGGCGGGGCAGGAATCGGCAGGGGTCCTTCATATTGGATTGGCCCGATGATTTCGAGGCTGCTCATAAGCAGTTGCTTTTCTGCGGTGTCCGAAGCATCAGGGACTCCGGTTGACCATCCGCTGCCGAGAGTGACGTCAAATCCCAGACCAAGTTTGTGAGCTTCCTGGCTGGCAATACGTACTTTCTCGAAAAACTCCGGGGTGCCGACCGTGCGGATATTCGGGTTGTTTTCGATTTCTTCCGGGGTGAATCCGAGCAGTAACGGTTGTATTTCAACGCCGCCAAATCCTGATTGTGCCAGAAGCGCTAAATCCGATTTCAACTGCTCTGCTTCTACGTCTCCACCGGGCCACCACCAGCGAACATACGGGCGATTTTCCATCGTTGGATTTTGCCAGAGCGCTTCATCGAAACTGGCTTCAGGGGTTTGGTTTTCTTCATTTTTGCAGCCGGGAATGATGAATATTGCCATGCACAACACTAGCAGCAATATTTTGAAAGAATATGGCTTTCCAGTCATTTACCCTCCCTTTGCCAATTGTGCCAGCATTGTTGTGATAAATATAGCAGAATCTCAAGATTTGGGAAATGCTCGGGTAGGCCATGCACAATGAAGAAACAGGAAGCTATCCTGTTCCTCGGGCCGACTGGTTCCGGGAAAACCCCTTACGGCGAACTTATCGAGTGGCAAGGTCTAGGGGGACGCAAGTGCGCTCATTTTTATTTCGGCTAAAACGGCGCATCGAAAATACTATCGTTGACGCTTTTATCGATCTCCACCACCGAGAAGGTCTGAGTGACCGTGTTGACGGAGGACGGTCTGGTTCCGTATGAATCCTTCCCGTAAACCACCTGATACAGAACGGCATCGACACCGACACCGTACTCGATCTTGGTCACGTAATATCCCTTCTGCGCCGCATCGTTCTTGTAGAACGCATCGATTTCAAACGAGAAAAGGGCTGATTGCCCGTCACCGGATATCCGGCTGGTCGCTTGAGAAAAATCCTGCCCAAGCAATCCGGTGTAATAGCCGACGGGCATAATCGACGGGATAACGTTTTTTGTATTGTACATGTAGTAGAGGGCTTTGCCATTCGAAACGATCAGTGACCGAGGGCCATCGCTTCTGGCATCATCGATCCGTATTTTTTCACCCTTCTTCCAGATTTCAAGCTGTGTGGGGCCATCCTTCATGCCATTCGTGTAGACCCCTGAGTACTCTCCTTTCAAGTGAATATCGGTGGCAGAGAGGAAATCAGCCAAGACGGTCCCGGCTCGGTCGATATTGATTGCCGCCGGTGCTTCACCCGGTTCTTCATCGGCAGGAGGCGGAATTTCTTGAGTCGGTTCGATGGTAACGCTCGGAGTTGGACCGCCGGTTTCTTCAGCTTTAGTGTCGGCTTCATCGGAAGAGCCGCAGCCGACCGCCAGGCCGGCCAGTATCAGTATCGGGATAAAGAGCAGGAAAGCTATTTTCTTCGAACCAAATGTTGATCGCACAGTATACCTCCATAAATTGACGACGGGAGCCAGAAAACCAGGCCTTCCTCTATTGTAACACTATGGAAACAGCACTTGAAGTTATTCAAGGTTTAAATTAGACTCAATCTTGGTAATTGCCTGATTTTGAGGAAGTTGATTATGAAAAAGATCATATTCGGGATATCGATTCTGGCGGCAATCCTAGTGATAGTAACTGCCTGCGGGGGCAGTGAGCAAACAGAACCATCCGAAACTTCCCAGACTTCACCCGCATCCACCGCTACACCTTTGCCCGCATCTGAAACGGAACCGCCGCCTCCGGCAACGCCACCACCAATTTCCACGACCGATAACTGGGGCGCCCTGGGGGATGTGAACTGCGACGGGCTGGTGGACAGCATTGATTTGGACCTGATCTCCGCGGCGATAGGCACCGACAATCGCGATGACGACTGGAACGCTGAGCTCGACCTGGACCGCAACCGCAAGATTGATGTCGCCGATCTGGCCATCGCCGGGCGCGGCTACGGCTCCGAGCACAGCTTCCATCAGGCGCGCCGGATTGCATCCGGCGACGAGACGGTTAGCCGTCTGGACGCCTGCATCGATGCTCAGGATCAGGTGCATGTGGTCTGGTCGGATTCGAACTATCGGGACGTGTATTACACGCGGCTGGATCGCTACGGCAACACACTGATCGATGATGTGCTCATCGACAGTGGTCCCAGCACAGGTGTGAGCTTTGTAGCCATCGGGTGCGACGATGCGGGTAACGCTCACATAGTCTGGGATGGTATCAGCGATGTTTGTCAGGCACGTTTCGACCAGTGGGGATACCCCGTGCTGGAGAAATCCCTTGTCGATGACCGCTGGAGCGGGACAGGCAAAGAAGCGGCGGTCGATCTGGATAGCGAGGGGAATGCCCACATATTCTATCGAATGGGCAATACCCGGATAATCTATGCAGTACTCACTGAAGAAGGAGAGAAGCCGATCTCTGTTGAAGATCCGTTACTCTACGATTCGCAAGTATCCCGCTACCGGCAACTGGCTATCGATGATGCGGACAATGCCCATCTGGTGTGGTCTGAAGAGGATGGCGAGGATCGATTGTATTACGCCAAAATCGGCGCCGACGCATCCGTTTCCCTTGCGCCGATGGTGATCGGCTACACCCATTGGGATGGGCACATTAACGATTCCCACCAGCCCTCGCTGGCGCTCGATTCCGAGGGCAACGCGCTGGTGCTGTGGAATCGGTCCGATCCCGCCGAACTCTTTCTGGACAAGATCGCTCCTGACGGCACGGTACTGCTCGACGATTATCCCATCTTTCCTCAGTACCGGACCTCCTATTATCAGGATTTGGCGATAGACCAGTCTGACCAACTGCATCTCTGGGCACCGACCGGATGGGGTGGGGGCTTATACCGCAACGCCTACGGCATCTTCGATGAATCATTGCAGCCTGTCGAGCCGATGCACTGGGCCATGTACGGCTGGAGATCCTACGATCCCCAGCTACTCGTCGATTCACAGGGAGACGCCCATGTGTTCTACAAACTCAGCGGCCTGACAGCCGAAGACCCGCCCTGTTCTTCGAGCGGATTGTGCTACCAGAGCACGGCTTTCGATCCGGTTGCCTATGATCGCACCCGCCCTGACCTCGGAGTAGATGTGGCACATCTGGATTGGTCGCCCATTCTGGCGCGATGGGGGGAAACGCTGACCATCGAGGCAACTATCTTCAACACCGGCTGGACGGACTCGCCGGCAACGACTACCGGATTCGAGATCGCTTTAGAAGATGCGGCGCTTGCTTCACCGCTTTCAGCCGATGTGACCATACCGTCGCTGGCACCGGGGGAGACGCAGACGGTACAGATTGAACTGGAATTACCGATGACTCCCCCTGAGGGTTACGAAGCCGTCGAATATGTGAACCTGAAACTGGAGGTGGACCCGGGGAATGTCATCGCCGAGACGGCTGAAGCCAATAATGCAATCAGCGTACCGATGATGATTGAGCCGCTGCCCACCTCCGCGGGCCTGTTCATGATCGTCAGAGATATCACCTCCACGGTCAGCGGAGGCAGTGAGACCCCGCTTGAGATCGGATCGGCACATCTGAACGGATCGGGGATCGACAGGACGATCGATGTATCCGGCTACATAACAATACTGGCAGATGATCTTCCCATTGCATCGGAGCCGACTACCTATAGCGTCACCTGGCAGGCGGAAGGCTATCGCACTCCGACGCCGTTTGAGGTCACCATTGGGCGCAACGCCGACGATCCCTACGTGATTGACTATGAACCCGGCAACACCGTTCAACTGGAGACGGATACCTGGGGGAGCCTGGGTGGGACTATTATCAGTAATGAGGGTGGGCCCATCACCGGGGCCACGGTCCGTATCAAGGGGCATGGGTTGAGCATCAATACAATTACGGATGCCGAAGGCCAGTTCTCTGCGGTGAATGAACCAAGGCTGGGGCAGATGATTCCCGGTGAGTATGACATTTTCTTAAGCGCTCCTGACTACGCGCGGATTTCCGGTAGTGCCAGCATTGTCTCACTCGGCGAGGCCACCTGGAATCGCACCATGGAGCCCACTACCAAAGCCTACGTGTGCGGAGTGGTGTACAACCAGTATGGCCGCCCGGTAGCTGATGCCAATGTAAGTTCCTGCGGTATTAGCCAGCAAACGGCTTCGGATGGCAGCTTCGATCTTGGCGAAATAGAGGCCACCTGTACGCAGTTGCAGGTTTCAAAATCGGGCTACGCTGATTGGACACAAAGCACGAGCCTCAGTGCAGGCCTGGAAGCATACTTCGACGCGATCACCCTGGATTTCGATCCGCCGGTGAGCGTGGTACAGGATGAGGGCAGTCTGGCAAGTTGGGAGCAGGACGAAAGCTCGGCCGATCTGCTGCCCGACCCGCCCGACGACGCCAACTGGTTCCAGAAAAAGGCATTTGATCTTTTTGGTGATAAGTTCTGGCCTTCATTTCGGGTGCAGGTCTGGTGGGCCACCTATGAATACTATCTGGATGGAGCCTACACTGGACCAGAATCAGACCGTCACCTTTACGAAGTCCAGTTGAGGCTGATTCCCAAGACCTTCGAGGCCCATCGGGTATCTGGCAAGGGCTCGGTGAAGGTTTTCGGTAAAACGGTCAAGCTTGAGATAAGCAAGTTCGAAGATTCCGGGCAAACGACCGCCCTGCGCGTCATTGAGGCGCAACTGGTGGATGCGGATAGCGGGGATGTGATCAAAACGGTGAGCAATCCTGTTGAGGGGGGCGGTTTCTGGGATGCCCTGGAGGATACCACTCGGACTTACGATTTCGAGGGAGTGGCAGTAGATGACTGGGACCATGCCGAGGTGTGGCTGTATCTGAAAGTCGGAAAAAACGAGGCCAGCGAATGGACCGGCAGCCCCATCCTTCGGGGGTGGCATTACGATCAGCAGGTATTGCGCTTCGACCTTGATCACCCTGAGGATTCACACAGCGATTACGTGCTGCTGGATTTCCCGATTCCCTGATAAGGAAGTTTGAAATGAGTAAAAGAATTTCGTTACTGATACTAACCTTGCTGATAGCCGCGGCCGGTATAGGGCTGAATGCCGAAGGCTCCGGCGCTACTGGCACAGGCGCCGGTTTTTCGGAGGATAAGCTCACGGTCCAGACCGGGCAAACCTTCTATATCACTGTAGCGGTCAACGATGTCAGCGACTTGTACGCCTGCCAGTGCGAACTGGAGTACGACACCGAGTACTTGGAACCGGTAGACGCGGCGGAAGGTGCCTTCCTCAGTTCGGATGGCGCGGATACGTATTTTGCCATCCCGAATATCGAGCCGGGAGAGATTCAACGCGGGGCGTTGACCCGGCTGAGCCGAGACGAAGGTGTGGACGGAAGCGGCAGCATCGTGCATCTCTTCTTCCGGGCGCTCCAAGAGACCGACCGCACTACGGTCCGGCTGAAGAACATCCAACTGGTTGATCGGAATGCGAGGGATATCGACAAAGACTATCTGAACAGCGGGCGCTGCCGAATTACTATCGGTGATGAGGCTGCAATGTACATCCAGCCAGATATTGCCTTTTGATCATCCGCCTGACGACGATGGACAGAACTCCCATCGCTGACTAGATGATCGGTTTATTACACCGTTCACGAAAATTCGGGGAAGATTCCAGATGTGTAGCCATCCCTGAACATCACTGGTTTTTTACCTTCCCGGTACGGGCATCTATATCAACCTGAAAACTGGAACCGGGCCCACCTTCCGAATCGGTTGAAATGACCCAACTCATATCGTTTACGAGATCTTTGATCCAGTCTTGACTATTGACTGTATCGCCTGACTCTTTACTATTGAAGAGCACGTACGTTATCATGCCCTCATAAGATTTGCCGCGATCTTCATGGAACAGATCGGCGGTGATTTGGGCGGCCTCGTCGCTGTCTATCTGCCACTCGCTGGCAGGGTAGAGATCTATCTTCCACGCTAAATCTTCGTCCGTATAGGGCGTTCTGCCGTGCTTGAGTTCGTTATCTCGCTGGCGATCTATCTTGCCATTGAGTACCGTGATATCCAATGACATGCGGGAGTCGACCGAGACGAAGTAGTAGTTCCAGCGGTTGGTCATGCCGTCACACGGGTACTCGCCTGAGAGCGACAGGTTATTGCCGGTGACGGAGGTGAGTACGGCATCTTCCTGCCAGTCCAAGGCAACTTCTTCAGCTATCGGATACCAGGTTTTGGCCGTGACTCGCCCGTCGTCCGAGTCAGGTTGTGACGTATCTTGGCCATTGGTCTCTTCCTGACCGGCGCTTTCCTCGGCAGTTGGCTCCTCGGCAGTAGCTGTATCCGCTGGAGTTTCCGATGATGATCCGCAGCCGATCATTAGAGCAATAGTGCCGATCAAAAGAACGATAAGTAACGTATGTTTCATTGTGTTCCTCCTGAGCACTTTTTACATGCTGTTTTATGGTAACCTTCCGATTTGTTGAAGTCAACGCCGGTATGGCGGCAGGCAAATGTTCTCCTGCCAAATATCAAATGGGTTCAAATTGCATTTGCAGGACAATCATTATTTTTGTATAGTGGGCACGAACCGTTTAAATTAGGCCAACTGTAAAACTCATCAAAAATGCCGGCAATTACATGCATCAATACAAATCAATTATCCTGATCGGGCCGACCGGTTCCGGGAAAACCCCTCTCGGTGAACTTATCGAGCGGCGAGGGATGTGGGGACTCAAATGCGCTCATTTCGATTTCGGGGAAAATCTTCGCCAGATCGCTGCAACGAATCCTCGGCCCTCATTCCTGACTGAACAGGATATGGCAGTCATTCGCGATTCACTCAAAACCGGGGCACTGCTGGAAAACGAAACCTTCCATATTGCCAGTGATATTCTCAAGTCTTTCGTCCAAGAGAAGAGAATCAATACAGGGGGCATCCTGATTCTGAACGGCCTGCCCCGGCATGTCGATCAGGCATGGGATGTTAGTGCGCTTCTCGATATCGTGATGATCGTATATTTGAAATGTACAGTAAAAACTGTGCAGCAGAGGATTCAGCTAAATTCCGGTGGCGATAGGGCCGGGAGGATAGATGATTCGCTTGCGGAAATTGAAGGGAAACTGGAAATCTTCTATGAACGAACCGTGCCTCTCCTTGACCATTACCGTGCCAAAGGTGTAAAAGTAGAACAGATTCCAATTACAGCAGACACAACAGCGGATGAAATCCATCGATTTCTGGAGAAAGACCATCACTTTTGATTTTGATACCCCGATTGACAGGCACAATACTGCCAGCCTGAAATGGGATAAATACAAAGGCCGCGATATCATCCCCATGTGGGTGGCCGATATGGATTTCCGTTCCCCGCCTGCGGTGATCGAGGCATTACATCAGCGCGTAGATCACGGAGTATTCGGTTACACTATCGCTCCTGAGGAACTTGCCGAGTCAGTTATTGACACGCTTCAGGATGACTACGGGTGGAAAATTGAATCGGAGTGGATTACATGGCTGCCCGGGCTGGTGACTGGGCTCAATGTAACCTGCCGGGCGGTCGGCGAAGATGGCGATGATGTGCTGACCAGCGTGCCGGTCTACCCGCCGTTTCTCTCCGCGCCAAAATACTCCCGCCGAAATCTGCTCACGGTCCCACTGGCGGAAGCGGACGGTCGGTGGGCCTTCGATTTCGACCGACTGGAAAGCGCTATCACTCCTCGGACCCGGCTGTTCATTCTCTGCAATCCGCACAATCCGGCCGGAAGAGTTTTCACCGCTGAAGAACTTGTCACGCTTACCGAAATATATCTCAAACACGATATCATCATCTGCTCGGATGAAATCCACTGCGGATTGGTGCTGGATGAAGATAAATCACATATTCCCACAGCAACGCTTTCCCCCCAAATAGCCGACCGCACCATTACCCTGATGGCTCCGAGTAAAACCTTCAACGTGCCGGGGCTGGGGTGTTCGTTTGCTATTATTTCAAACCCCGAATTGAGAAAGAGTTTCCGACGGGCTGCGGCCGGAATCGTGCCGTTTGTGAACACGCTGGGCTATACGGCTGCCCTGGCCGCTTATCGTGACAGTGCTCAGTGGCACAGAGAGCTCTTGAATTACCTGCGAGATAATCGTAATATGGTGGAACACTCCATCGCAGAAATGCCGGGGCTTTCGATGAATCACGTAGAGGCTACCTATCTGGCCTGGATCGATGCGCGTCCGCTCGAACTGGAAGATGCGGTGAAGTTCTTCGAAGATGCCGGGGTAGGTCTCTCCGATGGGGCGCAATTTGATGGGCAGGGTTTTTTACGGCTAAATTTTGGCTGCCCCAGGATCACACTTGAGAAAGCTCTGGAGAGGATGCAAAAGGCAATGTCGAGACTATAAAAAGGGAAAATATAACAATGCGAGCTTTGTTCATAGTATTGCTGGGAGTTTTCCTGCTGACAGTGAGTTCCTTTGCTTGTGAAAATGAGATTGCTTCACCAGCCCATAAAACAACCCCGTCTCCCGGGGAAACTTTCACCACATCGCCCCAATACCCCAAAATCGCCAGCTGGCTTTCCAAGAAAAATGAGATCATCGACAGCGGAAAACCGTTTGATCTGGTAACGGCGGCGTTTTTTATGCCCGATGAGGCAAAGAAGATCAGGAAAAACAATCCCGATGTTCTCCTTCTAGCCGGTCTCACCACCAACTGGATCTGGGCGAATGAAGGATGGATGGCAACTCTGACCGCCTTTGCCAGTCATGGAAGCGGTAAAACATTTGAGATAACCGACGATATGTATCTGAGGAAACCTAATGGCGAATTGTGCCCGTTTGGATGGGCATCCGAAAGCTGGGGACACGAAGAGATATATGCCATGGACCCAAGGAATCCTGAATGGGTTGATCTTGTTGTGGCATTCTACAAGACGGTTCTCGACCAGCCGCAGCATGATGGAATCATCGTTGACATGGTAATTGAAACCTCGCTATGCGAGGGAGCGATTACAGATTCGGAATGGATTGCAGCTACCCGCGAGATATTCAAACGGATTGACGAAATAAATGAAGATGACAAGCTGGTTTTATTCAATTCCGGTAAGAATCTCGGAGATATAGATGCATATGCCGAATTCATGGACGGGTACTTCATGGAAAATTTCATGGGAGATTATCTTAAAGCTACTTATGATGAAGGCCTTCAAGCGGCGAAGGATGATTTCATAGTCATCTATGCTGTGGATACGGATGATACCGGTATCAAAGATATGAATAAATTGAGGCTGGGTTTAACACTGAGTTTGCTAAATGATAATACCTATTTCGCTTATGATTTCGGCCCGCGCGATCATGGACAGGCATGGTGGTTCCCGGAATATGATGCTGATA
>CAZJQZ010000073.1:0-11365 GCA_964548045.1 uncultured Dehalococcoidia bacterium
ATCGGCGAAATCTCCGCTGCCGATTATGCTGGCACCGATTAACAAGGAATGCACCAGTTTGAAACTGACACAGTATATAGAAACGGTATTTGTCCAGAGAAATGCAATCGAAAACCTGGAATTGGTGAGACTGGCCGATACATTAATGACCGTAACCTGAACTACACGTCGAGAAACTTTAACGCAACAGTACAGGCAAACCCTCCCATTACCAAATCAGGACGGGGCTTGCTTCCAAACGTCATTTCCTGCTACATTAAATGTAATTCACCAGGGGTACGGTGAAAACCCGAATGACCCGGAGGGTAAAATGCAATTGAACGAATTGATCGGAGTTCTTGACCACGTTGACAGACTCTCCCGAAAACACAATCTGCCCGGTCAGTACAAAAAGCTGATTATCGCACTGAACCAGGCCAGGAAGAAGCCGACCCCTGAAGCTACCGCCAGAATCATCCAGCAGCGGGAGCGCATACGATCCGCACACGAAGCAGCCGAGCCGGAAAAATGGAGCCTCTCCAGCAAACAACTCTATGAAAGGCTGCGGGCAACAGAATTCCTCGGCAGCGGCGCCATGGCCCGCATCGACCAGATTTTCCAGACGCATGAGGCTGACCCCAATAGCATAGCCCAGGCAATCGGAGAACTGACCGAGCAAACCACCGAACTGGTGGAACGCATCCGAACCCTGCTCGACGGGCTGAGACCACTCGCAGAAGAAGAATCCGAAACCACCCTGGACGCAACCACCCTGCAGATACTCTTCCCGGGAAGCGCTCCCGCCCCCACGATCCAGTATCTCGAGGACTCCCTGCAGCAATGGGATCGCGTCATTGCAGCCTTTTCCCGGCTGGTCAGACAATCGACTGAAGATTCGATAATACTGAACATTGAACAGGGGCCTCTCATTATAGAGGTGGCAATCTTTGATGATGTAGCCTCGGCGATCGGCAAAGCCACTTGCGAGGTGCTCGGGGTCTACGAGAAATACCTGAATATCAAAAGAGTCGGGCTTGAAGTGGACACTCTTGAACTGCGTAACAGGGGGATCGGTGAGCAACTCGATAAGGAAGCTGAAATCCTGATCCGCAACACAGCCACAAATGTGACCAAGTCGCTAATGGAAGAGTTCGAGTGGAAAAAGGAAACTAACAGAAGTGAAGTCCAAAATCTCGTCAGCACATCTGTAGCCACCATTTTCGAGTTCGTCAAAGACGAAGGGAGAATAGAGGTGCATGAAGCGGGGAAAACAGCCTCGCCAGTTCAGGAGCAACTCACCGAAGCTTTTTCACAAGTTCATGCCCTCGAGGAACAGATCGCCCGGCTCACCTTCTCCGAAGATCAGAAAGAGGTAAATCAGGATAACTCCGAATCCGAAGGTGCCGAATTCGAAAACTAAACAATCGCTCTACAAGGGGGCACTATGGAAACAGGCCTGTACACTTACAATGCCATTGTTCGCCGCGTCTACGATGGAGATACCTGCACCGTAGATATCGACCTGGGCTTGGGTTGCTGGGACCACGGTGAAAAGATACGGCTCTACCGCATCAACGCTCCGGAAGTCAAAGGCAAAGAAAAGTCACGAGGGCTGCTCTCCCGTGATTTCCTGTGGAGCAAAATCGATAAGAAAAAAATACTCTTGCAAACCATCAAGGACAAAAAAGGTAAATACGGGCGCTACCTCGGTGAAATCTGGCTGAAAGATGAGGGTGGCAACTACCTCAACATCAATGACCTGCTGGTTCAGGAAGGGTACGCCGAATACCATACGTATTAGGGAAAGAAAATGGCCAAAAGAAAGAGTCACAACGCCAAACGCTACAAGGCCCTCGTCGGTGGCGGCTGCGTGATTGCGGGTGGTGTGCTGCTGGTGCTGAATTTTAGCCCCATGTTCCTTATTGCACTACTGCTGGTCGCTGTCGGTTCCTTCCTGCTGTGGCCTTTTCTGGAATAAATCTCCAGCTAAATTCATGCCCTCGACATTCACATATCACCAGACACAATAATCCATCAAGTGTTGACAATTTCCGCGAAAAGTGCTTACATAAATACTTGCATTTCAGTTAACAAGACGCTAACATAAATGATATGTACCAGATTAAGTTAACCAGACAGACTCATCAGGCCGTGCGCAGAATGCCTGCGGATATGTGGGAGATGTTCCGCTTCAAGCTTGATCAGATTGCCGCTAATCCCCCTGATTCTCGAAACACTCGCGCCAGAGCCCGGGGATTTACAGGCCGCCGCTTTTACGTGGATGAGTGGCATGTTCTTTATGAAACAAACTCCAAAAATTTAACAGTTTTCAGTTGTTATCATCGCTCCGCCAGGAGGTGCATCGAAATGACAGTTCAAATTATCGAAAGGGACCGGAGACCCGAGTGGGCCGTTCTCCCCTACGAAATGTATCAACAACTACTGGAAGATTCCGAAATGTTGCAGGATATTCGCGATTATGAAAGTGCCAAAAAAGCACTGCAAAGCGATGAGGAACTTATCCCCAGCAACGTAACCTATGCCATACTTGACGGGGAAAAGCCTATTAAGGTCTGGCGGAAATACAGAGGCATGACGCAACGTGAACTATCGGAAATGGCAGGGATCACCAAAGCTTACCTTTCCCAGATCGAAACAGGCAAACGCACCGGCACTACCGATGTCCTGACCAAACTGGCTAAAGCCCTCGGCCTTACTCTGGATGAGATCATATCCTAAGCATCACCACTCACTCCTGGCGCAGAAAATGATCGTTGCAGGCCGCACTCTGTTGTTATTCGTGCTTGCGCTCGTGATCCTGCCGGGAGCAATTTTCACCTCATCCTGTTCGAACTCCCCGGAAGACACCCCCACACCTGATAAAATAACTCTTTACACCTATGAAGTCGTTCACGCTTACCCCCACGACCAGAACGCCTTCACACAGGGACTCGTCTGCGAAGGCGGTGTTCTCTACGAAGGGACCGGGCTCCGGGAACGCTCATCTCTGCGCAAAACAATGCTGGAAACAGGAGAGGTTGTGCAGATGCACACATTGCCGGACAGGTTCTTCGGCGAGGGCATAACTATATTTGGAGACAGGATAATCCAGTTGACATGGCAATCCAATACCGGGCTCGTATACGAGAAAGACAATTTCGAATTTTTGAAAGAATTCTCCTATTCCACCGAAGGATGGGGAATCACACATGATGAGGATCGTCTCATTATGAGCGACGGCACTGCAACTATCTACTTCATAGACCCGGAGAGTCTTAAGGAAACTGATCGGATCGAGGTATTCGATAATGATGGCCCCGTGGTCAGGTTGAATGAACTCGAATATGTTCAGGGGGAAATCTACGCCAATGTCTGGCAAACGGATCGCATTGCCAGGATCGATCCCGAAACAGGCCGGGTGAAGGGATGGATTGACCTGACAGGAATCCTGAGTCCGGAGGATCGCAACCAGCCGGTTGACGTCCTCAACGGTATCGCCTATGATGCTGAAACCGATCGATTGTTTGTAACCGGAAAACTCTGGCCAAAGCTATTTGAAATCAAACTCATCCCCTTAAATCAATGAATGCCGGCATCCTCGGCATCCCCAGACCCTCACATGTGGCATTAAGCGGGAATCATGACTGATTATCAACCATGCTCAATTATTCTGCCGAAGGAACCCGGCCACCTCTCTGGACAGGGTTTCACCTTCCTCCTGACTGAGAGCAATTCCCTGATCTAACAACTGAAAATAACGGTTGATGTCATGATTCTGACCCTTAAGTTCTTCAATACCCTCGTCCAGCTTCTGGATTTCCAGATCGAGTTCCTCAAAATTCAGACCAAGCGCAAATCGTTTATCCAGAACCTCAAGGAGCGATTTCACCACCGTCGGATCTCCGACACCGGCAAGATAGAACGGAACTTCACCCCAGATACTGTAGCCGGGGAAATCTTTTTGTTTGGCAGTCCAAAGCATGAAATGGTTTAGAGAGGGCCATGATCCCTGAGAGGGTGTTTGATAGTCCACATCAACGCTGACGTCATACGGCAAGAGGAACATCCTTAATTCCGGCTGGGTAACCGTCCCGAATACCTTCCGGGGATTCAAATGAGTGATGGGTGAAATGAATCCCCCCAGGGTGATCATCTCTTCCGCATTGCAATACTTCACAGCAAAATCCAGAATTGCATTGGAAAACTCATAGGGTTCGCGATTGGGAGCATCACCGTAAAAGACAACCATATTCCCTTCACCGTATGCATAAAACCGGCCCTCCGGGAACTGAATGACATCACCCCTCACACTCACACCATTGAAAGTGAAGAAGCTTTGCAATCGGAGTTCACCCAGGCATTCCAGATTCGATTTACTATTCAGGAAATCGAAAACTCCACTCCCCACACCACCCATTTCATGTTTGAAAGCCACCAGCAAAGAAGGGCTTTGCAGATCACAACTTCTATTGACTTTGAACAACTGTTCTCCGTTCAATCTTCTTTGTTCCCCTTTTTGAAAAACTGGTCAATTTCCTGCATGATTCGTTTCTGGTCATCCTCAGTTATCACTTCCGATTCATCTTCTTCAGCTTTAGCGTAACTCGTGTATTTCAACTGTTCTATCCGCTCCCGCATTTCGGGGGGAATCATTTCGTACAGCCTTTCTATGTTTTCATCGACCTCCCGGATCATGTTGTCCAGCCTGCTCATATCAGGGTCAATCCCCAGCTTGTTCGCAAGAACTTCCACGATTGATTTCGAAGACTTGGGATATAGAGTGGGGAACTGTGAAATATAGACCGGCACCTCACCCAAAAGGCACACCCCATCCACCCCCCTCTCCCGAGACAAACCAAGCAGCAGTCCATTGAGTCCGGTGATATTCCCATCACCTCCTCGCTCCGCTATACTGCTCATCAGAATCGTGTTGGGATACTGGCCCACTTCAGCAACAAGTTTCCGAGAATTCGGCACTCCCCATATTCGGGGCCTCATGGTATGGTGAATGGGAGCGACCGCAGCGGCAGCCGTGTAAATGCGCTCGCATCCGTAGCGACCTGCCACATCCAAAACCAGACTGGACATATTGTAAGCCCTGCTGCTTCCCGATGGCTGTTCTTCCCCCTCAAAGAAGATCACATCCTTCCCATCAAACCGCTTAAAATAGAAACGCGATGTGGGAAATTCCATTTCTGTTAAAACGCCACTCCGGATGGTGATCCCTCTGGGATAGAAGAAATTCCAGGGCTCCACCTCGGCAAACAGCTCGGCCTCAACTGATTCCCTCAAACTGTTGATGGCAACCAGCCCGATGTTCCCGATCCCCGGCCAGGCAGCAATTAAATCAGGATGATGTAATTCAGGTTCTTTAGAAAACTCAACTTTCATTTCAGACCTGTAACCTTATTATCTCAGCCTGTATTCCCTCTCCAATTTCAAGCCGCGCGAAAGAGTTTCGGGCAGAACCCGGATTGAGCATAAGGGCACCCGCCACAACCCTGTTCTCAGGCTCATGTGAGTGACCATATATGATGACATCAGGGCTGTCAAACATCTGACGTACCCTTGCTACTATTCCCGATCTGCTCCCGGTGCCATGCGTAAGCCCGATAGTTTTACCGACAACAGTGAATTCATCTTTTGGAGACAAACTCTGCCTGATCTCGTTCGAATCCATGTTGCCGCACACAGCTTTCACTTCCCCCAGAGCCCGAAGTTCATCGAGGAGGCTTTTCTCCGTGAAGTCCCCCGCATGGATTATCAGGTCAGCCTCACCCAGTTTCGCCACAAGCTTATCCGGCAGTTCATTGAGTGAACTGGCGTGGGTATCGGAGATGACACAGATTTCCATTTCACGATTTCCTTTTTGCTAAGGAACCAGTTTCCAGCCCCCAATCCCCTGAGTGGTAAGTATCTGTTCAGCCTCACTGATAATTCTGTCAATCAGGTCTTTTGCAGTCGGCACATCATCAATAAAACCAATAGCCAGCGATGCCGCTTCAATACCGGCCTCCTTCGGGATTCCTGCTCTCTCAGCCTTTCCAGCCGCCTGCATAATTGCCCTGGTGCCTTCGGCATTCATAAGATTCTGAAGTTCCTCAGGCGTAGGAGTATGCATGATCGGATCGCGCCATTTCGGGTCGTACGGGTCGGCTTCCACCAGAACCTGTTTGCGGCGCTCGGCAATAGGACATTCCTTAACAGCACAGAACAATGTTCCCATCAACACCGCCTCCGCACCCAAGGCCAGCGCGCCGAGAAAGGTGCGCGCGTTACCAATGCCACCAGCAGCGATCACAGGAATGGTGAGTTCTCTGGCTGCCATCGCCACACTCACAAAAGTTGTCAGCATGACCGGACTTTTGAGTCCGGCGCCTTCTATTCCCATAATGCAAACAGCATCCGCGCCATTTCGTTCTGCCGATAGAGCATGTTTTACAGACTGCACCTTGTGAATCCAGATCAAACCCGCTTCCTTGATTCGCTTGCCATGTTCGGTAGACTGATATCCGGCAGTCTCGATCACGGGGACCTGTTCTTCGATAGCCACCTCGCGCATCGGGCCAAGCGCCGGATCCACGGTCGGGCTCAAATTCACCGCGAAGGGTTTATCGGTCATCGTCCGGAGAAGACGTATTTCATCACGGAGTTTCTCCGGGGTTTTGAGAGTCCAGGCGGTAATCATTCCGAGTCCACCCGCTTCTGAGACAGCCGCTGCCAGTTTCGCCCGGCCAATCATCGCCAGCGCCCCCTGAATGATGGGGTATTGGATTCCCAGTTGTTCAGTTATTCTTGTCTTCCACTCCATAGCACTCCTATTTTGCCATCGTCGTCTCTTTTGAGAGTTTACAGGAGAAGCAAGAGGTTTTGCAAGAATAAAAAAAGAGCCAGCATTCGCCAGCCCTTTTAATTCTTCCTAATTAACCTGGGACTTAAATCAAACTCTGGTTATCAACAGGACAAAAGAAAGCCTCTGTAACTTACTCAATTCTGGTTACTTGTTTCACGATTGAGTTGTCCACTGGCCTTAAGATAGGCAAGGGTCACTTCAACCCTGGGATGTTTTACCTGAGAAGCACCGTTACACAATTTGCCGAATATATTACTGATATGCCGCTCCACAGTTTTGGGTTCAAGGCAAAGAGTCTGAGCAATAGCAGTGTTTTTGTATCCCATAGCCAGCCAGCCAAGCACTTCCGTTTCCCTCGCAGTGAGATCGGAAAGGCTCGAATCGGAAATGTCACTATCTTGAATCAGACCGGCAAAGACCTGAGGATCAAGGATGATCTGTCCCTGAGCAACATCTCTGACAACACGAATGACTTCCCTGGCCGTACTTATGGAATATTTCAGTAAGTACGCTCCACGTGTGCTCTTGCGAGCAAACCCTTTCAGCCTGCCGATCCCTTCGGCATCATAATGGGCAGAGAGAAGAACCACTCCTATATTAGGAAAATCCGTCCGTATTGCCTCCAATCCCCGTATAATACCGGACTGGACCAGCTTGGTTCCCAGCAGTATTACATCCGGTTCCGCTCCCAGCAGCATTGCCTCAATAGCATCCTTGTCTCCACCATCAATGCATGTTCCATCACCCACTCCCACAACTTCCATGGAGGGTTCTCCTTCCAGAATGTTCCTGTACGTATCTCTCAGTATCTCCTGTTCTTCTTCAATCAGTACTTTGATCCTGCCCATTCCCCCTCCTTCAATCTGAAATAGCACTTCTTGTGGAGCTTTAGAAACGTCATTCGTCAGAGGCGAATAGTACCATAGTACCACAAAAACGATAAAAAACGCATAAATGGCTTGAAGCTAAGGGGGTAAAGGATATCTAAAGATTTTTGAGGGGTAATTCAGGAAGCTAACACCGATGTATTTTCCTGCCCATTCAATCGTGCGGCTATATCAACTAGCTGCTCCATTGCGCTAAAATACGCAGCTGCACTCGCCTCACCCACAACTTCAATGAGGGGGTGAGGCAGTATCGGGCAGGATTATTTCTTCTTCTTATTATCCGCAGTCAATTTTTGCATTGCATAACCCACACCTGATTTGGTGAGGATATGCCTTGGCTTCTTGGTGTTGGTCTCCATCTTGACCCGCAACCGGCCGATATACACACGCAAATACTCCGTTTCATTCACATACTCAGGGCCCCAAACCCTTGAAAGCAGCATCTGATGCGTGAGTACCTTACCCGCATTCTGAGCCAGCTCCCGCAACAAATTGTATTCCGTAGGACTCAGATCAATCTCTTTGCCATCGACAGTCGCCCATCGCTCAGCAAAATTGATCTTCAAATTGTCATTCACAAAAAGGGCCTTTTCGGAGACAGCTTCTCCGCCCTTACGACGCAGCACTGCCCTAACCCGTGCCAGCAGTTCCTCGATTCCAAACGGCTTGGTTATATAGTCATCGGCACCAAGGTTCAACAATTCAACTTTATCGTTCAATTCGTTTTTAGCAGTGAGCATTATTATGGGCACCTTCGACCACTCACGCATCCTCCGGCAGACCTCAAAACCATCCATCCCGGGCATCATGATATCCAGGATTACCAGATCAGGTAAATGCTGCTCCAGAGCTCTTATCGCGCCCTCCCCATCGTCTGCCGATACCACACCAAACCCCCGCGCCTTAAGATTAGCGCTCACAAACTTCACTATGACCGGATCGTCATCCACTATTAGAACTGTAGTGTCCTTAGCCATCAAATACCTCCTGATTAAATAGTGCCAAACAGTTTCTTGCTATACCCTCATAAAAGAACTCTCATAGTATAAACACTTTCCATCAAAAACTCAATCCCTCCACCGTATAAACCACCTAATAAAAGCCAATTCAAATTTATATTATACAACCTTTAACCCCACTTGTTCGTAGTGCCGGTTATACAATCGTACAAACCGTCTGATCAGTAGTTATAGAAAAAACCGATTCCTGACAGTATTGCTATTTGTTTTTTTTATTAGACATATTCAATAACGCTATGATAGACTATCTTGGGTTCTGAGATGAAGCTCGAAACGATAAATCGAAAGGAGAATTTGAAACGATGGGCTTAACTTGGCTGTTTGCGCAGAAGCGGTTGATTATCATAGCGGGTTTGATCATTGGAGCCCTCGGTGCCATGCTCGTTGAGTGGGGTAATCCCGCCAATATGGGCATCTGCATCGCCTGTTTCTGGCGCGATATTACCGGCGCTATCGGGTTGCACCGCGCCAGTGTGGTTCAGTACATCCGCCCCGAAATCCTGGGCATGGTTTTCGGCTCACTTTTTTCCGCACTTTTTTTCCGCGAATTCCGGTCCCGCGGCGGCTCGACGCCCCTAATTCGATTCATACTTGGCGCCTTCTTCATGATCGGAGCGCTGGTGTTCCTCGGCTGTCCGGTTCGGGCGCTGCTCCGGCTGGCTGGTGGCGACCTGAACGGCATCACCGCGCTGGCAGGTATCATCGTCGGGGCACTGATCGGGATATTCTTCCTTCGCCAGGGGTTTAACCTGGGGCGAGCCATTCGAATGAAAGCGGCGGCCGGATGGACCTTTCCTCTTTTAGTGCTGGGACTGTTGCTTATTCTGCTGTTCGAGCCCGAATTTCTGTTCGAAAGTAAAACCGGGCCCGGCTCACTCCATGCAGCCATCGGCGTTTCCATTGCCGTCGGAGCAGGTGTGGGGCTGCTGGCCCAGCGAACCCGGATGTGCTTCGTCGGTGGCTGGCGCGATATCTTTCTCACCCGCGATTTCTATCTGGTCAGCGGAATCGCATCTTTCTTCGTGGGTGCGATCATCACCAATGCGGTGCTGGGCAATATCACCTGGGGATTTGCCGACCAACCGGTAGCTCACACCGAACACGTGTGGAATTTTATGGGAATGCTCTTGGCCGGGCTGGCCGCGACGTTGCTCGGCGGTTGCCCACTTCGCCAGACCATCCTAGCCGGCGAAGGCGATACGGATGCTGGAATAGCCATTCTCGGGATGGTTGCCGGGGCAGCGTTTGCCCACAATTTCATGACGGCAGCTGGGCCCGACGGAATTGGCGATTTCAGTGTCATGGCGGTGATTATCGGGATCGTGTTCTGTCTGGGCATCGGCACATTCTTCAGAGAAACGGGGGAATAGAATCTAATGGCTATTTTCAAGCAGAAAAAGAAAGGCGCTTTCGAGGGCAGTGGATTAGTAATTTTTGATGATGTTCCCCAAGCGATCCACGCGGAGAAGGTTCTCAAAAAGGCCGGATATCAGGTGAAACTGGTGGCGCCTCCCCCTGCGCTTCGCAAAGGGTGTGACCTGTCCGTCGAAATAAATCTGGTGGAACAAATGGGGATCAAAAGGCTCTTCAGCGATCAGAGTCTGCCGTATATGGAGATTACGCCCCTGAGGGAGAAAACCTCGGGACTTCTGGATATTGTAAGTATTACCGATTTTGGCGACGCGATAATGGTCAAGGCCGGCAACATGAAGATCAGCTTTGATAAATCGACCGGCGTAATCCTCAACACGTCGGGGGGTGGATGCCCGGATATTCCCTATCTGCATGCTGAACTCATTGATAAGAGACTGCCCGAAGCGCCTCGACCGAAGGATATCGGGTTCACGCTGTGTGCGCTCATGGCCGACCGAGCATTCGAGGAATGCCTGAATATCCGGGAGGGAATTGAATAATGATACTGATTGCAGGCACTTTGCCGATCAAAGACCTGCCGATCATCACCGGCAAGGTTGAAAAGAATGGAGCCGATCTCATAGTTGAGGGAAATCGTTTCCCTTGTACTCAGGGAACTGCGGCATTGATCAGCGCGGCGTTGGCTACAACCAGCTATCTCGGCACCAGCCCGCCGTATGCAGTGCTAGCCGGGGATACAGGTCGAGGAGAGGGTAGTTCGGAGATTTATCGGTATCTGATGGAAAACCTGCCGGGCACCTCCCCGGATGTATTGGTAATGCATTATATCTTGCCCGATATGGTTAAAATGCGCAGCATATGTGAGAAGGCTGATCTCTGCAGCAAAAAGCCTGTTATGGTAGCCGATGCGGCTTCCATGTATGCCGCCAAAGCCGCCGGGATTGTCCATCGCTTCGATGTTTTTACCCCCGATGCGGCGGAGTTGGGGTTCCTGGCCGATCCTGAAGCAACGCATCCGGCCTATATTGCCCATCATCTATTTGAAGCGGAAAATGGCCACGTGCCAAATTTAATCGAAACAGCATACCGTCAGAAAAGCTCCCCAAACCTGCTCTTGGTAAAAGGGCAACTCGATTACATCGTTCGGGAGGGCAAGATACTGGAAACTATCGGAGAACCGAACGTACCCTCGCTGGAAGCCATTGGAGGAACTGGAGACACTATTACCGGAATCTTGGCCGCACTTCTAGATG
>CAZJQZ010000074.1:0-11254 GCA_964548045.1 uncultured Dehalococcoidia bacterium
GTACCTTCCCCCTCATAAATAGTCAGCGTTGCGGTGTCTCCGGCTGTATTGGTTTTTATATCGACCTGTGTCAGTGACCCATTCATTCCGGCAGTGAAAGACTGCCACTGACCGGAACCATTGTAAAGGCCGGTTTGAGTTTCAAGTGATTGATCAACAAAGGTTTTATCGCCGGTTACAAGGATCAAGTGGTTGTCTGATGAGAAGACATAGCTGTTACCATTGATGGAAATAGAGTTCCCACTAGTGATTGTCCCGCTGGCGTGTATTTCTCCATCAACATCGAGTTTGGTGGAGGGATTCGTTTCACCGATACCCACATTGCCGGATACACCGGAGTACATATCACTTCCGACAATGGCCCAGTCGGAATCACCGCCGCCACCACCACTGGTGCCGCTGGCAGTGAGTGATACCCATCCTGTATTGTTTCGACCTTCGAAATCATTACCCACGCTATCCCAGCGAAGAGTACCGGGGAAGTCGTAAGGTCCATCACCCAGTTTTATCATTCCATTCACATCTAAATGCACAGCGGGAGTTTGAGTGCTCATTCCCACAAATCCGCGATTGTCCACAAAGACTGAATTGTACGGAGAACCGTCGGCTGCATCGAGAGAATGACTGTCGCCGAAATCTGAGGAGTCCATGCCGTCGAGAGTATCGGCATTGTTAGCCTTGTCGGCCCGGAAGGAGTAGGGCACCGTGATGAGTTGCTGAAGAGGAGTCATTTCGTCATCTGTGCCAACCTTCACACCAAGAAAACGTCCGTCCCCAGATTCATCGTCGAAAGTGCCGGCATACATGGGGCTGCCGCTGCCCAGAATAACCGTGAAGAGGCCGTCGGTGACATCCACGAATTGGATTTCCCGCCATACATCCATGGTTCCCAGATCATCTTCGTAGATAGTGAAGCGCATCTCAAGTCCGGTTGCGTTTATGGGATTGCCGACGTTATCGGTAAGGTATCCCTGGTAGTTCATCATTTCCGGCACTGCGGTGCCCTGTGCTGATGCCGGAGCAACTGCAATTGCAGACATAACTCCGAGTGCCAGTAGGATGATCATCGTTCCGAGGCTTTTTTTCATTATTCCCCCCTTTTTATATATAGATGCTCCATTTTATCACATGAAAACACATGAAAGAAGGTGGGCCGAATTCGGCCCGCCTTTTGAAATAACCTCTCGGGAGGTTCACTTTTATTTGGCGACCCAGCCGGAACTGCCGCTGCCGAGGATCGTGGTGAAAAGGCCGTCGCTCACTTCCAAACTGGCATGAGTTTCTTGCCAGATTGGGATCACCCCGAACTCCGAATCGTAAATTCTGAAAATAACGGAAACAGTAGTGTCGATCGGGGTTCCTCCGGAATCGGTGAGATACCCCTGGTAACTGAGCTCATCGGGGATATCGGCGGTTGCCGATGTGGTAGACCCCGCGATCATTCCCCCGATAATCATCAGTATGAATCCGATACCAATCCATTTCCGCATATCTTTCCTCCTCATATTTATGAGATATTGATGTATGTATTATACTATATCATTGATGGACCCTGCCAGGTCAAATTTTAAAAAAGGCAACTCCCCTTTAACTTCGTACTCGCTATTGTCCCAGAGAAGCCAAAACTGTATAATAATTATTTGGCGACCAGAACGAGCACTTGCATTTCAAAGGGGCTCAGGGCGAGCCCTTTCGTTTTGGAATCTTTAAGACAAGTAGGGGGTTAAATGGCAGGAATCACTTCGTACGGAGCATATATCCCATACCACCGGATAAATCGCAAGACCATCTTCGGCGCTATGGGGTGGCTGGATTCAGCAACCAATGTCAAGGGCGAAAAGGCTATTTGTAATTACGATGAGGACACTATCACTATGGCGGTGACCGCTGCTATTCACTGCCTTAAAGATATGGATCGTGCTAAAGTCGATGGTGTGTATCTGGCCACCATGACTTCGCCCGCTGTTGAAAGACAGGCAGCCGGAACTGTTGCCTCGGCACTGGACCTCGAAGGCAGTATCCGCTCGGCTGATTTTTCCGGTTCCTCAAAGGTGGGAACCGCCGCGTTAATTGCTGCTTGCGATGCCGTCAAAGCAGGTTCGGCCAGTTGCGTCATGGCCTGTGCCTCGGATTCGCGCACCGGGAAGCCCGGCAGCATTGACGAACAAACCTACGGCGATGCCAGTACCGCTTTTCTCATCGGCAACGACGGTGTGATCGCCGAAATTACAGGTTCATACTCAGTTTCCTACGACTTCATGGGGCACTGGGAAGGAAATACGGATGAATACGGGCATTTCTGGGAAGCTCGCTGGGTAACGGATGAGGGCTATGGGCCCCATCTGCTTGAAGCTGCTAAAGGCGTTCTCGCGCGATGCAGTGTAGAAACAGGCTCTCTTTCCAAAGTCATTATTCCAGCTATCAATGCCCGGGCTGCCAAAGTAATAGCTAAAAAACTCGGGCTTACCGATGAGCAGGTTCAGACTTCTGTGTTCGATACCGTGGGCGATTGTGGCAATGCCCAGTCATTGCTCATGCTGGCCGCAGCGCTGGATGAGGCCAAACCGGGAGACAAAATCATGGTCTTAAGCTACGGAAACGGCTCGGATGCAATTCTAATCGAAGCCACCGATGCCATTACCGGTTTCAAACCGGCCAAGACCATAGCCAAGATGCTGGAAACCAAACGCGAACTCACCAACTACAATCAGTATCTCGTGTTCCGCGAGGTTCTGCCCGCCGAGACTGGCATTCGTGGTGAGGAACTTGATGCTGCTGCCACCCAGGTTTCTCGATTGTGGAGAGAGCGGAAAGAGATTATGGCTCTGTGCGGTTCAAAATGTAAGAAATGCGGCACGCCTCAGTATCCTTACCAGAATGTATGTGTAAATCCTGATTGTGGCGCTATCAATGAAATGGAATGGTACCGTTTCTCCGATAAGAAAGGTAAGCTCTTTACCTATACTGCCGATAACCTTGCCTTCACTTTCAACCCGCCGCAAGTATATGGCGTCATCGAGTGGGAAGGCGGCGGAAAATTCTGGTTCGATATCTCCGATTGCAGTCCGGATGATCTTGAAGTCGGCATGCAGATGGAAATGTCCTTCCGGCGCAAATATCACGATAAATGGCGCGGACTTTCCGCATATTTCTGGAAGGCAATCCCTGCTCTCGACTAACAGGAGGACAAACGAAAATGGCTGATGGAATTAGAGATAAAGTTGCAATTATCGGAATGGGCTGCACCAAATTCGGTGAGCACTGGGACAAAGCCGGCGAAGATTTAATGGTGGAAGCCTATCAGGAATGCATGGAAGATGCCGGTGTTGAAAAGAAGGACATCGGCGCGGCCTGGATGGGGCATTACTTCGATGAAGTGAATGTTGGCAAAACTGCCTGCCTGATGTCCCAGACCCTCAAGCTCCCGTATATTCCGGTTACTCGCGTGGAAAATGCCTGTGCCAGCGGATCGGAATCGCTGCGTGCTGCGGCCTATGCCGTTGCTTCCGGTGCCATTGATATTGGTCTGGCAATGGGTGTGGAAAAACTCAAGGACTGCGGCTACGGCGGTCTGCCTCAGGCAGCCATCATGTCCCTGCTGGGAACCAAGAGCCGATTCATCAATCCGAACAGAACGGCGCCCGGCGGATTCGCCATGGTGGCTACCAAGTATTTTGCTCAATATGGCCTCACTGCTGAAGAGGGTAAGCACATGCTCGCATATGTCTCGTACAAGAGCCACAAGAATGCCGAGTTCAGTCCCAAGGCGCACCTTCGCAAAGGTGTATCCATTGAGCAAATTATAAATGCACCTATTATAGCGTGGCCTCTTGGGCTGTTCGATTGCTGCGGTGTCAGTGATGGCGCGGCTTGTGCCATCGTTTGCCGGGCGGAAGTGGCCAAGAATTTCCAGGCTGATCCTGTATACATAAAGGCGATGCAGATCGGTATCAGTTCCGGCGAAGAGATGATGTACCCCAACTGGGATAACGCTCATATCGCAACCACCGCTCACATAGCCCAGAAGGCTTATGAAGAAGCCAGCATCACCAATCCGCGCGAAGAGATCAGCATGGCGGAAGTGCATGATTGTTTCTCGATTACCGAAGCAGTGACTATGGAAGATCTGCAGTTCAGCCCTCGTGGTGGAGTGCGAGAGGATATCGAGTCAGGATTTTTTGATCTGGATGGAGGACTCCCGGTTCAGCCCGATGGCGGCCTGAAGTGCTTCGGCCATCCCATCGGCGCTTCGGGATTGCGCATGATGTATGAGATATACAAACAGCTTCAGGGCAAGGCTCAGACACAAGAACGTCAGCTCAAAGACCCGAAAATTGGTCTGACACACAACATGGGTGGCGTTCCTGCGGCCAACGTTTGCAGCGTAATGATCGTGGGTCAATAAACTGACAACTGACAGCTAGTCAAAGGAGGCTTAGAAATGGGAGACTACGGAAAGATACTTGAAGGCAAGGTCGCCATCGTCACCGGCGGAAGCCGGGGAATTGGCGCGGCTATTGCTCTGAAACTTGCTAGCTACGGGGCTAACGTGGCCATAAATTACTCCAAGAGCGCCGATGCGGCCAAGGAGATCGTCGCCGAAATTGAGAAGATGGGATGCAAAGGGCTGGCTGTGCAGGCTGATGTAGCCAGTTTTAGCGATGCGCAGAAAATGACCGACGAGGTAGTCGATAAGCTGGGAACCCTGGATATCCTCGTTTGCAACGCCGGCATCAATATGGATGGTGTCATCTGGAAAATGACCGAGGAACAGTGGGATCGGGTAATTGATGTTAATCTGAAGGGATACTTCAATTATGCCCGTGCCGCAACCCCCATTTTCCGTGAGAAGCAATACGGCAAAATCGTCAATGTGAGTTCCATAAACGGGCTCAGGGGCAAATTCGGGCAGAGCAATTACACTGCCGCCAAGGGTGGCATTATTGCCTTCACCAAGACCATGGCCCGGGAACTGGGAAACAAGAACGTTAATTGCAACTGTGTCACGCCAGGGCTCATAGCAACTGGGATGGTTGCTGCCATGGACGAGGAAGCCAAGGAGAAATCTCGCAAGGAGATCATAATTGGTCGCATTGGTGAGCCTGAGGAAGTGGCTAACGTGGTAGCCTTCCTGGCATCCGACCTTGCACGCCATATTACCGGGCAGGCCATCAATGTGGACGGTGGTCAGTTAATGTAAGATTGACCAAGTGCAGGATTCTTCCTGCCGGGGGTCGGTGGGGGGTGTCCCCCGCTCCCTTTCTTCCCCCAAGACTGGGGGATCGAGGGGGTTGAATAAGGAAGTGGATTCCCGATCAAGTCGGGAATGACATAACCATATTAAGGAGTTAATACGAAATGGGTGACAGACTGAAAGGCCGGGTGGCCGTCATTTCCGGTTCGAGTATGGGGATCGGGCGGGCTCTCGCCATTGATATGGCAAAAGAAGGCGCTGACATCATCGTCAACGCACGTAATGTGGACAAGTGTAAAGAAGTTGTCGCCGAAATAGAGGCGCTGGGGCAAAAGGCCGTCGCGGTGGCTGCCGATATCTCTATTAAGGAACAAGCCGAAGGACTTATCAATGCAGCCGTTGACAATTTTGGCAAGATCGATATTCTGGTCAATAATGCCGGTTTCTTAAAAGACCGTATGCTCTGGAAGATGTCCGATGAGGAATACGACGATATCATGAAGGTCTTCATTTACGGGTACTTCTACTGCCTGCGGCGGGCCGGTATCCTGATGAGAGATAATGGCTATGGCAGGATCATCAACATGTCCTCCCGCGTTGCTCTCGGGAACGTGGGACAGGTCAATTACGGTACCGCTAAAACCGGTATTCTGGGAATGACCCGTTGTGCCGCTCGTGACCTGGGAAGAAAGAGCATAACCGTCAATACGATTTTCCCCGGAGCTGCCAGCCGCTTAACAACGACCACGGAGGTTATGGATAGCAAAGGCAAGCGCCAGGAAAAGGATATAACCACTACTGCCAAGATCGGTGACCAGCTCGAAGAACCCGAGTGCTTCACACCGTTCATAACTTGGCTTTGCAGTGAAGAGGCCGCCAATGTTAATGGCCAGACTTTCTTCGTACGCG
This sequence comes from uncultured Dehalococcoidia bacterium, assembly GCA_964548045.1. GTDB lineage: Bacteria > Chloroflexota > Dehalococcoidia > SZUA-161 > SpSt-899 > JBGLNL01. The sequence goes on from CAZJQZ010000074.1 coordinate 6,104, forward strand.
GGCGTCAGATCAGTAAGTACTCTGCGGCACCGGTTATGGAGAGCACTATTTATGCTCCTAATGAAGGCTGGACAGTTGACGAGGTTTCCGAGCTGTTTCCCAAAACTCTGGGTGAAGGCATTGTAAATCCGGCGCCAGCCCAGCCGCCAAAAGAATAAACCTTAAAATTGGTGTTCAGAAATGAATCAGACCTCCCTCCGGCAAACTGGGGGGAGGTCTTCTGTAATAGGACTTCCTTTTTATCGAAGGGGGTGATGATACAATGCCCAACCGACTCAAGAACAAGGTGGCCATCATAACCGGTGCCGGTTCCGAATATGGAATCGGGAGGGCAACTGCTCTGCTCTTTGCTCACGAAGGGGCAAAAGTAGTGGTTGCCGATATCAACGAAGAAACTTCCAGAGCGGTGGTCAAGGAAATCAGAGATGCCGGGGGAACCGCCATCCAGGTTCCCACTGATGTTACGCAGGTGAGCCAGGTGAAACGTTTGGTCAAGGGTGCTATCCGTTCATTCGGAACTATCGATATTCTGGTAAATACCGCGGCAAATTATCGGGACAAGTCCATCTCGAAAATGACCGAACAGGACTTTCACGAAATCGTCGATGTTTGCCTCAATGGCACCTTTTATTGCACCAAGTACGCCGTAGAATATATGATAGCTACGGCAAAAAACGAGGCTAAAGAGGGGAATCCGGTTCCCTGCCGCAAGATCATCCATTTCACTTCGGGCGCTGGTTTGAGGGGTAATCCTGGCCAGGCCAATTACAGCGCAGCAAAGGCGGGAATTATCGGGCTTACCAAATCGAATGCCAAGGAATTCGCTCGATATAACATCACTGTCAATGCTATATCGCCATTTGCGATCACTCCGCTCACTGATCTAATGACGGATGATCTTAAAGAAGCATTAATAACTCGTGTTCCGCTGGGACGCTGGGGAGACCCTGAAAAAGACATTGCGCCGGTTGCCTTGTTCTTAGCTTCGGAAGATTCCAACTATGTTACCGGACAGGTAGTTATTGCCAGCGGCGGACTGGATATGTAATGATAACCATCAAAGGAGGCAATAATGGGTAGACTGGAAGGTAAAGTAGCGGTGGTTACCGGCTCCGGCAGAGGCATCGGGAAAGAGACTGCCAGGATTTTTGCTCGCGAAGGCGCTAGTGTAATAATCAACGATGTCGATGAGGCCGTTGCTGCCGAAACGGTAAAAGAGCTTGAAGCAGATGGTGGGAAAGCGGCCTATTGTGTTGCTGATATTCGCCAACTGGCCGAGGCTCAGAAACTGATGAACACAGCTGTCGAGAAATTTGGCAAGCTGGATATTTTAGTCAATAACGCTGGACTGGCTCGCGATACACTTGTTGGCCGCATGAGTGAAGAGCAGTGGCAACTGGTCATTGATATCAATCTCACCGGGGCATTTAATTGTATTCGGGCAGCCTCTAAATACATGATGAAGAAAGGCCATGGGGGAAGAGTGATAAACATTTCCTCGGTGGTGGGGCTGGCCGGGAATATGGGACAGATCAACTATGCCGCCTCGAAAGCCGGAATTATCGGGATGACCAAAACGCTGGCTAAAGAGTGGATGCGTTACGGCGTGACGGTTAACGCGGTTGCCTTCGGCGGTGTTGACACCCGTTTCACCGCAGTAAAAGATACTTCGGAAGAAGCTTTCGGCGAGAAAACAGGTATCCCCGGTAAAGCTCGTGAGGGGATGGTTGAACGGATGGAAACTCAAACCATCTTTGGAGGAATGACAACCCCGGAGCAGGCTGCCCAGTGTATTTACCTGCTGGCCCTGCCCGAGGCTGAGTTCATTACCGGAAACGTGCTTAATGCTACCGGCGGACTGTATATGTAAAAAATGAGAATCGGCCTTTCTCTCGGTGGGGGTGGAGCGTTGGGTTATGCCCACATTGGCGCTATTCGGGCTTTTGAAGAAGCTGGTATTTCTATCAATGTGATCAACGGCTCCAGTATGGGGGCTATTGTCGGTGGAGCTTATGCTCTTTACAAAGATATCGACCATCTCAGCGCTATTTTGAGTGAGGTCACACGAAATATCAATGTCAAATCCTTCAATATATTTCGTTATAGCGAAGAAGCTCAGCCTTTCCTGCGCAACTGGGCGGCCAACGCCATCTGCGATATTTCGATATTGCGCCGCTCCATTCTTTCGCACAAGAACGATTTAAAGGCCCTGAAACTGATGTTCGGGGATCGCCAGTTCAGCGATACAAAAATCCCCTTCTCCTGTGCAGCTGTTGACCTGCTCACAGGCAACATTGAGGTGATCGATGAAGGAAATCTGGCGGAAGGTATCCTGCCTTCAATTTCAATCCCCGGAATTTTTCCGCCGGTAGAATGGGAGGGACGGCTGCTGGTTGACGGGAGCGTTCTGGCCGACGTTCCTGTCCGGGAACTCCGGGAGCAGGGGGCTGATTTCGTCATTGGTATCAAGCTCGGACCCAAGGCCAGCCCGGGTTACCAAACCGGTTTCGATGTACTCAATTTTATTGAGATGATGAAAGAAGATACTTTGAGTAGATGGGAAATAGAACAGGCCGATTTTTCAATAGATATAAACATCCCCGATCTCAACATCATGGATTTTGATAGCTACGAGGGCGCTATCACCCGAGGATACGAGATAACCAGACAAGCTCTCCCGAAACTGGAAATGAGGCTGGCCCAAAACCATGAATGAAGGCGTCACCCTGGTCCTGGGGGGATTGGGGATCAAAGGTATTTCCAACATCGGCACATTGCAGGCTTTGAGCAATCACGATATGCCAATCCGCAAAATAGTAGCTTCCGGCATCAGCTCAATGGCAGCAACCCAGTTTGCTCTGGGACGTGACATGGATTCGCTCACCGCTCACCTGGCCCGTTTTTTTACTGAAAATCATCGCTCTCTCTGGGGACTGGAACGATTAAGTGGTATGCCCCGAGGCCGGACGCGGCGAGTAAGAGACAGTTTCGCCTATTTCTTGAGAGAACGATTCTTCTGCCAGTCTAATTTCAAGCGTCTCAGTATCATGGAATGGGAAACAATAGAAGGTGATTTACAGAATTTCTTTGGAGAAGTAACCCCTGCTGATTTCAGGATGCCTCTGTCAATTTCAGCTATAAATCTTGATTTGGGAAAAGAGGTGCTGCTGGAGGAAGGAAACCTGGTCGATCAATTGAAGGCTGCGATCGCCTTCCCCGGTCTCTTTCCTCCGGTTAAAATTGGCAATCAGGAGTTTGTTGGCAGCACCTTTTATTGCGAGTTGCCACTGGGAAACCTCGATGAAAACGATAGCCCGATAGTAGTAATTGACATCCCCTCCTATCTTTCGTCTCAGCAACCAGGCAATGTAATCGAAACGATCGCCCGGATGGATGAATTGCGCAGCATAACTATTAAGCAAAAGTTACTGGGCAAAGCCGATCGGATATTCTCTCTGGGGGGACTCAGCGGGTTTCAATGGGGCAATTACAAGCAAATCTCAGCTCAGGTGGGCCTCGCGCAGCAAGAGATGGAGCAGTTACTCAGTCGATCTGATTCAGCATAGCAGGGGCCAGAGCTTCCATTTTGATGAACTCCTGCCCCTGTCTTACTATGTGGCCGCACACCATAAACCCGCATCGATCAAAGCATTCACGGGCTCTGATATTCCATTCCAGGGTATGCAGGAATATTCTCTTTGCCCCTAACTCCTGAAAAATATGCCACATCATAGTTCGCACTGTATCCGAACCGTAACCCTTCCCCCAATACTCTCGTTTCCCAATTATTATGCCCAGTTCCGCTTCTTTATGTCCCACATCAATGTTGTAGCAGGTGCAGTTGCCGATATGTTCGCCATCAAGAGTCTCAACCGCAAACTGGATTTTGTTCGGGGCAGCCAGTACATGGGGATATTCCATCAGATATGTCAAAAAATCTATCCGGCAGATTTCGCCAGCATCCAGCCGCATCAGTTCCCGGTCGGTCGCCCATGCGTAATCATTGCTGGCATCAGCAATATTTTTTTCCCGCAAGACAATCTTATTGCCCTGCAGCCATTTCAATCCGTTTTCATGAGATACCATCGAAGGTATTGTATGACCAGCCTCGATTTGTGTCAAGCAAGGCTCCCGCCACTTGAATCACTCATCCTTGTATGTACTGATTCTCTATCAGATAGTCAATCATTATCTGCGTGCACTCTTCGATAGAATTCTTATCGGTGCGCAGATGTATTTCCGGATTTTCCGGCTCCTCGTAAGGGGCGCTGATACCGGTGAATTCCTTGATAATTCCCTCACGAGCTTTCTTATACATTCCTTTGGGATCTCGCTGCTCACAGACTTCGAGCGGACAGTCAACGAATACCTCGATGAAGGTGCCGTCATCGTTTGAAAGCTCTCTGGCAATCTGTCGGTCTGAAATGTAAGGGGAAATAAAGGAAACCAGGTTTATTACACCGGCTTGCCGGAAGAGATTGGCCACTTCTCCTATGCGGCGTATGTTTTCGACGCGGTCATCGGGAGAGAAGCCCAGATTCTTGTTCAATCCGTGCCTGATATTATCGCCATCGAGGATATAGGTAAGGCATCCCTTTTCATGCAGTGCCTGCTCGGTGGCAGCAGCCAACACTGACTTGCCGGAGGCTGACATACCGGTGAACCAGATAGTGAATGCACGATGGCCTATCAGCTTCTCTCGTTCAGCACGCGTTATCGGCCCTTCATGCCAATGAATATTAGTAGCTTTTTGCTTTGCCATAAATCTCCTTCATCATTATTATTTAGAGTTCTGGTTTGATTATACGCTATTAACTCTCTACTTGCGCATTTCCGCTTTCAGTCAAACCTGGAATTGTCCCCGGTCGTTATGGAGAAGTTACGTGGTAAAGCCAATCCTGATTGGTCCGGATGAATTGTTCTTCATCCTCGTCGGCTTCATATACTCCATAATAGTTGGCGGAATATCGTTTGGTCTCCCCAAAGCTATAGCGCTCAACACCATCCACGGTCAGGGAATAAGATGTGGCGGTATCATACAACGTCTGAGAATTGATATTTTCCGCACCATACTCTTCGGCTGTCTGGCGAATAATATCGATTATTACATAGATGCTGTCCATAGCATTGTAGGCCCCTCCCATCCGCTTA
>CAZJQZ010000075.1:0-11073 GCA_964548045.1 uncultured Dehalococcoidia bacterium
TCGGCCTTCTCCCCAATCTGCTCCCCTCAGAAATGGTTTTTCGACAGTCTCGTTAACCGATTTCAGGGAGAACTGGCCATCCTGAGGCTTTCGCTGTTCGGCAATATTCATTCCGGCTTTGATCTTCACACTGGAGATTATGGGAGCTTTAGCGCTGAGCGGCAATTTATCGACATCGTGAAGAACACCATCAATCCGATAGCGGATGCGCAGATGATCTTCCTGCGGTTCAATGTGAATATCCGAAGCCCGGTCCCTGGCCGCCTGGGAAAGGATAATATCGAGAGTTTCGGTAACCGCCGTTTGCCCAAAGGCATCTGATAAGAAATCCCCGGCCACTTCATCGGGAGCCGCAAATTCCCGGACCCTTTTTTCGATCTCGGCGCTGGCACGGTAATGCAGATTGATAGCTTCCCGAATATCGGAATCAATCCCAAGCGCCGGTTCTACCCGCATCTTCGATTGCGCCTGTAAATCTTCGATAACCCTTAAGTTTGTGGGATCGGTCATCACCACAATCAACAGGTCGCCGACAACGCTTAACGGAATCAGGGTATGCTTTCTGGCGGTCTCGACCGGGACCATTTTGACAGCTTCCTGAGTGGGCACATGCCGTTTGAGATCGATCAGCGGCATGTTCAACTGGATACTCAGCGCCATCGCCAGATCATCGGGGGTGATCAGCGACTGCTCGATGAGTACTTCACCGAGTTCCTTACCCTCCTGACGCTGTATCTGAAGGGCGCTTTCCAGTTGTTCCAGGTAGATCAGTTCCGACTCTACCAGAACTTCGCCCAGCCCTTTCTTCGAAGGTCGGTCCATTGCATTAGGCATAATTCTTCCTTACATCCAGTGCTCAGTCAAAATTAGCTGCCGTATCGGTAACTATGGGTAATCCGCAAATCCAGCCAGAGCAATACCTCCGGCCCAATTCACGGATTGTAGCAATAGGTTGACTAATGGTTAATCGATTCTAGGCTTAACCCTCACCGTGCTGCGCCACTGATCCCGAACTGGTCCAGGTATACATATAAGTGGTCGGGAGCCGGCGCATATAATCGGCAATTGCATCGCTGCTGGTTACCACCGCCGCAGTCGATCGGGCCGTTATCGTTGCCGACGCCGTTATCGACATATAGGAATCCATCGCTACCTGGACTGCCTCCAACTCATACGTTTTTGCCTCGCTCTTGCCGCTGCCGATTAGTCCAGTGTAACTTCCCACAGCTACTCCCACCAGAACCGCCATGATGGCTATCACCACCAGCAATTCCGAAAGAGTAAAACCACCTTCTCCCTTATTTATTTGCTTCATGGCTCCTCCTTTTTATAGGTATAGTAAAATCTGCACTTATTGACTCACCGTTGGTCTTAGAGAAAGCAATTCTCCCACTTTGTCAATAAGATCAGAAGCATCGATGGGTTTGGTCAAATAGGCACCCGCACCATTTTGAGTTGCAACCCGTTTATCTTCTTCTCTGCCTTTGGACGAGAGAATCAAAATAGGGATGAATGATGTCCCCAATCCAGCCCGCAAGCGCTCACAGAGATCAAATCCATCTATGCCAGGCAGCATGATATCCAAAATGATAAGATCGGGATTTTCAGCTTCGACCTTCTTCAATGCCTGCAAGCCATTCGAAGCAGAAAATATTTCATAACCCTCACTCTCCAGAATGTGCACTGCCAGTTTCACGATGCTGTCATCGTCATCTACAATCAGAATCTTTTCTCCCACAAAACTCACCTCCTTCTTCGTTTCTGGATCTTGAAGGCCTCAACACCTGAGAACGTTAGACAGCTCTGCCAGCCACTTGCGGACTTCACCAAAATCCTCCTTTTCGGCTGCTGTCAAGAGGGACTGTCCAATCACGCTCACACCATCGACTCCATTCGAGTCTTTAATGTGATTGCCCAGCGAACAAATGGTTTCATAATCCCGGTGGGCCAAGGCCAGGTTTGCCTTCTGCAAATCCTTGAGAGTCACATCTTCATCCATTAAGTCACACCCCTTTCAAATAAAATCCACATTGGCAATCACTTATGCATACCCGAAGCTATTCCCAGTTACATTCATCAACTCCCAGCAAGTTCGCAAGTTCGCCCATCCATTTCCTCACCGCTACAGAGTCTTCATCTTCCGCCGCCGATAGAAGGGAATCGGCTATTGGAGTGACAGCATCAAATCCATCATCCCTGTCCGCGCTCTTCATCGAATCACCCAGATCACAGATAGCTTCATAATCGCTATCGCCGAGTGCCCTGTCTATCGCCTGGACATCTTTGAGAATAGAGATTCTCTCATTCATGGTTTTTCACCTCCCTTGAAGAGTTTTCATTCATATATAACTTCAACCACCTCCAGAAGATTAGTCAGTTCTGCCAGCCATTTTTGAACATTCTCAGCATCGTTTTCTTTGGCAGCCATCTCCAGAGATTTGCCTATATCAGTGATCAAATCGAACCCGTACCCGCCACCGGAACCTTTCATCTGATGCCCCAGGGAGCGCACGGTTTCATAATCTCCCGAGGTAATTGCCGCCTCGATTGCCCGAACATCTGCACGCCTGTTTTCCAGATATCCGGGGATAAGACCTTCCAGTCCCTCATCGATATAGACAACAACCTTCCCGCCAGCATTCGATTCATCGTTCATTACGACACCTCCATAACAGAAGCATATGATGCAATAGCTTCCAAAAGTCTTGCTTTCTTTATTGGTTTGGTTAAATGACCGCTACAGCCTGCTTTCAGACTTAACTGTTCATCCTCCTTCGTAGCATGAGCCGTCAGCGCGACTATGGGAGTGGGAGCCTGTCCCTGCTCCGTTTCCCATTGCCGGATCTGCCCGGTAGCCGTGTAGCCATCCATCACCGGCATTTGCACATCCATAAAAACCAGATCGTACCGGGATGATTTGAATTTCGCCACAGCAATCTCGCCATTTTCCGCTATGTCTATTTGATATGGCGTTTTCTTCAGAAAAGCCTGAATGAGCATTCGATTATCGGCATTATCTTCCACCAGCAAAATTCTTAAAGAAGGGAGTTCTTCTGTAGCATCCGATTGAACGTGGGCCTGCGCAACATTCGCCTTAGGTTGTGTATCTATACTGCCCAAAACTGCAGCGATTGATTGCAACAGATCGTTCCGTTTGACCGGCTTCACAAGATAGCGTTCAATCCCAAGGTCATGGCAACGGTTCACATCCCCGTTTCGATTATCGGAAGTGAGCATCATAACAGCCGAATTAGCAAATCCCATTTCTTGCTTCACCTTCTCCACAAATCCAAAGCCGTCCATACCCGGCATACGTCCATCCACCAGCACCAGATGATATGGTTCAGACGCTTTTCCGGCACGTTCCAGTTCGGTGAAACCCTGATAAGCATCCTCCGCTTCCGTTACCACAGCGCCAAGTTCGGAAACCATCTTGCTCAATATCATCCGATTCGCCCCGGTATCATCCACCACCAGCACCCGCATGCCCGTCATATCAGGCAAAACAGGTTGCGATTGCTCTTTCTCCGATAGAGTCCCTGTCTCAAAATCCACCATGAAATAGAACGTGGTGCCCTCTTCCAGATCGCTCTCCACCCAGATTCGCCCTCCCATCAGTTCCACAAGGTTTTTGGAGATGGTCAATCCCAGACCGGTGCCGCCAAAACGGCGGGTGGTTGAGGAATCAGCCTGAGTGAAGTTTTCAAATACCTTCTCCTGCTTCTCCGGGGGTATGCCGATACCGGTATCTTCCACTGAGAAAAGCAACTTGGCTTTTCCCATATCAGGGTCCGAACTTATGTTTACAACTTCGACGACCACTCCTCCGCTATCAGTGAATTTGATAGCATTGCCAATCAGATTGATAATGATCTGCCGCAATCGAGTGGGATCACCCTTGAGAATACGCGGCACGTCCTGCCTGACATGACAAGCCAGTTCAATCCCTTTTTCGTGAGCTCGAATCGCCATAATCTCGCCGGTTCTCTCGACCAGTTCATTTACATCGAAATCGGTTACCTCAAGTTCCAGATGGCCAGCTTCAACCTTGGAAACATCCAGAATATCGTTGATGATCTCCAGCAGGCTCTCTCCCGCGGAACGAAAAACCTGAACATATTGAGACTGCTCTTCATTGAGAGGGGTCTCCTGCAAGAGATCTGCCATACCGATGATCGCAGTCATAGGAGTGCGAATTTCATGGCTCATACTGGCCAGGAATTCGCTCTTGGCTCTATTTGCTAACTCAGCCTGGACAGCCATCTCATTGGCGGTTGAAATCGCCTCTTCAAGCTGACGATTGGTTTCTTCAGTCTGATTCTTGGCATCTTGCAATTCCGCATTGATTGCCTCCAGCTCATAAGCATATACTTCTGTTTCATTTTGCTTTTTTCTTAATTCCGCTTCCTGTCGCTTGCGTTCGGAAATATCCCGGAGAATAACCAGGATGCCTTCCATCTCATCATCCTTCCTGAGTATGCTTATGCTGGCCTGAACTGAGACCAAACCCCCGTTTTTGTGAGTCATCTCTAATTCGACAACCCCGGAACCTTGCCCCCCCTCTACCGCCTTGCCAAAATCATTTACCATCGCATCCATTTGCTCATCCGACATCGCAAAGCCGAATTCGGCAAAGTTCCTGCCCTGCACCTCTTCCATAGTGTAACCAATGACATTTTCGCCCTTGACGTTTCGATCGAGGATTGTGCCAAACTTGTCCATACAGATAATTTCGTCATTGGCGCTCTCGAAGATGGTTCTGAATTTTTCTTCGCTCGTGCGCAGATCATCGTTGGCAAGAACCAGCTTCTCCTGAGTTGTACGCAATTCATCATTCGATGCTTCCAGTTCATAAAAGTGAACCTGAAGCTCATCATACTGATCCTGTATCTTCTCTTCCGCTTCCGTTCTACGGACAACTTCTTCTTCGAATGAAAGCCGGTATAGGTAGAGATCGAGAAATACCCGAACCTTACCCAGCAATATCTGGGGAACGATGGGTTTGGTGATGAAATCAACAGCGCCGGTCTCTATCCCCCTGATCTGGTGATACTCCTCTTTGTAAATAGCAGATACAAAAATGACCGGCAGGTAAGCAGCATTCCGATCCTGCCTCATAAGCTCCACCGTTTCGAAGCCATCCATATCCGGCATCTGCACATCCATGAGCACAAGCGCGAAATCATGTTCCAGTATCGCTGCCAATGCCTCGTTCCCGGAGGCAGCACGCACGAACTCCACATCAAGGGCCCCGAGCACCTTTTCCAGCGCAATCAGGTTTTCTACTTTGTCATCGACAAGCAGTATTTTTGGTATGGTGTCCACAGACCTCTCCCATAATCACAAATTCACCAGCCGAAAAGAAACCGGGCTCACAATATAAGTTTCCTTCAACTGCGTGAAAAGTGACAGGTGGACTACACACATTCTTGGTAGGGCAAACCCTAATTTTTGGCACTGGGGACACCCCCACACAATAGCCCGATGGGACAAAAGTCATGGTGAGGTGCATGGAGGCAATGGTTGGGAATCGTAAGGGCAAGCTTCATGTGCCCTTAGAAAATCGAATACTGAATGCTGAACGAGGGGGAAAACATTCTCTAATTTTCACAAAGAGGAATGAAAAGCGGATTGGAGAAGGGAACTAACCCGAATGGTAGTAGCAATTCATGAATTGCCACTAATTATATAACCAGGCCCTCATAATTGAGAGAAGTCTATCGATATCAACCGGTTTCGGAATATAGTCATTCGCTCCTGCCCGAATGCAATCCTCCCGATCCCCGATCATCGCCTTGGCAGTCAGCGCCAGCACAGGCAGACCGGCAAAGCGTTCCTGCTCTCGAATGCGGCGCATGGCCTCATATCCATCCATGACCGGCATCATTATGTCCATCAATACCAGGTCGATATCGGCATGCTGTTCCAGAACCTCCAGAGCCTTCTGGCCGTTAGCCGCCTTGTAGATTTCAAGGTTCCTATCTTCCAGGGCCTTAGAGAGGGCAAAGACGTTGCGCATATCGTCATCCACCAGCAGTATCTTCTTTCCGGCCAACACAGTATCCCGGTCAACAATCTCAACGTCGCCGGGATCATCCGCAATATCGCTCGCAGCACAGCCGACGGATTCTTCCAACTCCACCGCATCGCCAATCACTTCCGGAATGTAAAGGGTAAATGTCGATCCCTGCCCCTCCTCGCTCTTTAAGTGTATCTCTCCACCCAGAAGACTGGCCATCGCCCTTGAAATGGAAAGCCCCAGCCCCGTCCCGCCGTACTGCCGCGAAGTGCTCCCATCCACCTGCTGAAAGGCCTCAAAAATTGCCTGTTGTTTCTCCTGCGGAATGCCGATACCCGTGTCGGTTACCGAAATAGCAATAGTCTTCTCAGCCTCCAATTCACTGTTGCCCATCCACATCTCTGAAACAGGTCTGGAGAAGTCAACGGTTATGATTCCCTGTTCAGTGAACTTGACAGCATTGGAGACAAGGTTCTTGATTACCTGTTCCAGCCGCTGACGATCCGTCCGCATTGTTTCGGGCAGGTCACTGCTTATATTGATATTGAATCCCAGACACTTTTCTTCAATGATATGCTTGAAAGTGAAATAGATGTCATCAGCTATATCAGCAAACAGGATTTCCTCCACATTCAGAGGCATCTTCCCTGCTTCCACTTTGGAAAGGTCAAGGATATCGTTGATCAGCACCAGCAGGTCAGAGCCACTCTTGTGAATGATTTCAGCCGATTCGACCTGATCCTTGACAAGATTTCCCTTCCTGTTGGCAGCCATGTCCTGGGAAAGCACCAGCAGACTGTTCAGTGGAGTACGCAGCTCATGCGACATATTAGCCAGGAATTCGCTCTTGTACTGGCTGGCCTGCGCCAGTTCCTGTGCCTGGTACTCCACATCCTTATAAAGCACTTCCAGAGTGTTGTTCTTCCGGGATATTTCCAGTGATTGCTGTTCCAGGCTTTCGCTTTTATCCCTTAATTCTTCGTTCGTAGATTCCAACTCTTCCTGCTGAGATTTCAACTGCTCTTCCGATTCCTGTAGTTCCTGGGTTTGCCTTTGAAGTTGCTCATTAGCTGCCTGCAGTTCTTCCTGCTGAGCCTGCAATTCTTTAGCCTGATCCTGAGCCCGTTGAAGCAGGCCCTTCATCCGGGCGCGTGACTGAACGCCATCGATAGCTATAGCGATGTTCATTTCCACCTGCTTGAGAAAATCCATATCTGTATCCGCAAACCTGTCCAGCGACCCCAATTCCACAACTGCCTTGACCTCTTCATCGCGCAGGAAAGGCATGATCAGAATATTGCGCGGCAATGATTCTCCCAAACCGTAGTCAATCTTGATGTAGTCTTCCGGCACACTGGTAAGCAGAACAGGCTGTTTTTCCAGGGCTGTCTGCCCTATCAGGCCCTCGCCAAATCTGAACTCGCTGTCATGTGACTCTCGCCGGGGGTAAGCATAACTGCCGACCATCCTCAAGATATCATCTTCACCCGGTATGTAGATTGCTCCGACCTGTGCCCCCAGGATAGCAGCAAGAGAAGTGATAATGTTTTGGGCCAAGGCAGAAACATCCTCTTCTCCGCGCATTGCCGCATTAAGTTCCGCCTGCGCCACCATCATCCGGTTGTGCCTCTCAATTTCTGCTATCGATGAGCGTAATTCCTTTTCCACACCCTTGCGCTCATGGAACATATTTTGAAAATCAGCGGACAGCTCACCGATTTCATCCTCGGAGTCCACTATGATATCAACCTCCTCCTCACCCAGGCGGATTCGCTCGGTGGCTTTTTGAAGCCGGGAAATCGGGATGAGGATATTGCGGCTCAGCATCAGGGCCAGGAACACCGCCGCCAACGCCACAAACATAGCCACTCCAAGGATGGTGAGGCTCACGGTGCGCCGCGAGGTCGCCAGGTTATTCTCCATTACATTCAATCCGACAAGCGGGGCAAAGGCCACCACCTTCGGCTGTTCCACTACCACCGCCCAATCGAATAACTCACTCCCCCCATCCATCCCATAGTAATCCGAACCGCCGGAGCGGGCGTACCCAACAAGGAAGTTATCAATCAGTTCATAACCACAAGCGCTGGAAGAGAAGTAGCTATTCCTCAACGCATCTGCGGTTGATGAGTCCAGAACTGCCTCAGAATTCATGATCCTCTTATCACTGTGCCCGCTGGCAGTCTCCGCCACCAGCAATCCATCGGAGGTGAGAATTGAAATCTGACCATCCTGAACCAGACTGGCATTCAAATCGGCTATCTCCTGGATTCTGGTCAGGGACATAACCGCCTTCAGAATACCTACCGGTTCCTCCGTCCGGGGATCATCAACCCGCACACAGATATCGCAACCCCACATTCCAGCGGATTCATCATACTCCACATCACCAACGCTGATACCTTCCTCCCAGGTCTCCTGCCACCAGCTTTCGTCCGACTGAACAAAATCGGAAGTGGGATTGGTGAGGGCCACATTGTAACCATGAGCATCGGTGAGGAATATTTCGCCAAAATACCCTGATGAACCGAGAATTTCTTTGAGAAAATCGTCCGCGGCAGGGTCAATTCCCAGACTTTGGCTACTTTCCATCAGGGCCTCGATCTCCCCTGATGTCATCTCCGGCAAACCCTGAGCCTCGCTCCGGGCGTAACCTTCCCGAGCCGTGTCGATCAGAACCGGTGCTGATGCCCATGTCATGACCTCCCTTGTGTGCAGGGCTACAAACTGATCGATATCGACGGCTGTGGTCCGAGCAGCATCAGAGATATTCCTTCCGACTACATTTTCCTCCATCATAGCTCGCGTATCCCTGAGATTGCCATTGGTACTTTCTACCGATCTGTCCAGACTGACATAAGCAACTGTCCCGATAGATACGATCGGTAGCAGGCTGATAAACAGCATTGGCCAGGTAAGCTTGAAACGCAGGCTTTTGAAAAAGGGCTGTTGTTTCATGAGGATTAATCACTTACGACGGTTTTTTGGTTATCAGTCAGCCATTTCCCCAACTCCGACCAATTTCCTCAACACCCCAGCTATCTCTTCCAGAGGCACAACATAATCAATTTCACACCTATCTATGGCCGATTGCGGCATAACCCCTGATTCCGCCGTAGCCGGGTCCTGAACAATTGTCAGGCCCCCGTATTCTTTTATTGAAGCCATTCCGCTAGCGCCATCAACCGATGCCCCGGTAAGAAGAACCCCGATAAGCCCGGGCCCATAAGATCGGGCAGCGCTTTTAAATAGCACATCAATTGACGGGCGGGAATGATTCACCTTCTCGCCATCGGATAATGCCAACTTGCCGCCATTGACAATCGATAAATGCCGATCAGGGGGGGCCAGATAGGCACATCCGGAAACCGCCAATTCGCTTTCTCTTGCCTGCCGAACCTCCATCCCGCATTTGCCATCGAGATACTCAACCAGAAATCCATCATCGGTTGAGTGCAAGTGCTGGACAATCACTATCGGCACTGTGAAATCCTCTGGCAAGGGGCTAAGCACCATAGGGAGAGCATCCATCCCACCCAGGGAAACCCCCACAACTACGGCCTGATGACAAATCACTTTGCTCGTTTCTTGACTTCGCAAGTAGACCATCCTTCAGGATTATCGCCTTCTGGAAATAACAACCTCCAATCTAATTACCCTTATGCCATCTTCGTGAAATAGCCTCCATCCATTTTTGCACTTGGACATAGCCCACTACTTCCAGAGAGGTCTCAACTACTGCTAGTTTGCCTGTGATGGCCCGGGGAAGCTACAGGGGCAACCAGTGATTCAGATAAGGGACAACCCCCAAATTTCGAATGCTGGCCACCTGGGGTGGCGAATCTGGAAGTATTGATCCTAAACTGCGAGAGGGAACGAAAACCGGAGCGAAAAAGGAAGAGTAGAAATGGTAAAAAGTGCTAAGCAGAATCCAAAAAATGATTTTGGTGGGCGATCCTGGGCTCGAACCAGGGACCTCAGTCTTATCAGGACACGATTCAGAAAACCAACACTATAGTTGTCACCAACAGCAGCATTTTACCAGCCGGATCCCCAAAATAACTAGATTGTTTTAATTAACCAGGCAATTCTGTAGGTCTTTTTTTCCCTGAAGAATTCGTTCGGCAGTGATCTCCCTTCGAATTTCAATCACCTCACCGCAAAAACATACATCCGAGAACGGGATGTTGTCAGGGTCAAGGGTCTGCACGCCGTTGAAGTCACTGAAATGCCTTATATTGAAAACCCCGTCGATCATTACGGCTACCAAAGAACCGTTTTTTGGTTGTTTGTCATGGTCAAGAATTACTGTATCCCCAAATAGAACTCCTACGGCCAGATTTCCGTGTGTGACGGTAATCGCATACGCCATCCTTTCATTCCCGGTTATACTGACAGCAATGAGATCTACCGGCACCGCTTTGCTTTTTATAATAATTCCCTTCTTCGAACTGATAGCTTTTTGTTCATATAAAGGAATCATTACCCATCCTTCAGAGAGATCGCTGGATTCGGTTTCGATTATCCTTTGCTGCAATTCCGACATGATTGCAGACAAGCTACGCACAGGAGATTCTGTATTTTTGAGAAATATCTCTGGGTCTTTCCCGAAAACCGTAGCCAGTTTTCGAGCTACTGTCAGGGAAATGTCTTTGCGCTTACCAGCCTCCAATAGTTGTATGTAAGAATAACTGACCCCGGCTTGAGCTGCTAATTTGCGCTGACTCAAGCCCATCCCTTTCCGAAGATTTTTGATTTGATCTTCCAGTTCCACACTACACCTCCACTCAGAATTATTACACCGCACTAACTGTCAATGCTGGCAACTATTGTACAACATTAGTTGCGTTTTTGCAAGTAAAAGCACAGATTTTTCACAAGTCATTCACAATAACACAAGTTAGTATTTATAAGTGACAACTTTTGTTGACAGTCCCGTCTCAATGGATTACAATAGTTGTCATTGAGGAGGATATATTGAATGCACCCTGAAAATGAAGCAGCATCAAAACTGATGGGCGCTTTGGAAAAAAAGAGGGTGGATGAAGGGTTGA
>CAZJQZ010000076.1:0-11032 GCA_964548045.1 uncultured Dehalococcoidia bacterium
CAGTTTTAAAAGCATTTGTAACTATTCCCAAACTGGCCAACATTATCAGAACCATTACTATGCTAAAAACTCGCTGTTTCATTTTTCACCATCCCCCCAATTAAATCTTGCTACCAATAAACACCAATCCACCGAACTCAACAAAAAGCAAGTACTTAATCTTATAAATAAGTACTTACACTCAATAAAACGTCTTTTTGCTAATCAGTAAGTTCACAGATGTTAATACTTTGGATTGCATTTTACCATAATATGTCATGCTATGTCAAAGATATTCTTAACATAGCAGCCAGCTTGTTGTTTTTAAAAACATTATAAAATTATTATAATCTTAATGGGGAGGTTTAGTAAATAACCCCATTTTCAATCAATCGTTCGATTTCTGAATCATCCAGTCCCAATAAATCACCGAACACATATCGGTTGTGCTGACCAAAAAGCGGGGCCGGGCCACTTACTTCCAACGGGGTCTCAGATAATTTCCAAACAGGGGCGATAACCGTCTGCTTTCCCAGAACCGGGTGATCGACTTCTGCCCAGAAATCGCGCTCCCGCAGATGGGGATCGTTCCACAGATCCTCGCTGTTACATGAAGGGGTGGCAGCTATACCAACAGCCTGAAGCATTTTCATCACATCAAAGTGGGGGTGGTTAATAGTCCAGTTTTCAATCAGTTTATCCAGCTTTTCCTGATTATGCCAGCGAGTAAAAGTATCGGCAAAGCGCTTATCGACAGCCCATTCCGGATGCCCGGCAACTTCGCATAACGCTTCGAATTCCTCGTCAGTCGCCACGGCAATGCTGATCCACTTGTCATCCCCTTTGCAGCGATACACATTATGAGGAGCCATGAAAGTATCTTTGTTGCCATGGCGAGTCTGGTTCCTTCCGTTCATGCAGTAATCCATGAAGACCTCGCCCATAAAAACGCTGGTGGCTTCGGTGGAGGAAAGATCGATAAATTGCCCTTCGCCGGTTTGCTGGCGGTGAATGAGAGCGGCAAGAACAGCAAAGGCGGAACTGGTGGCGCTCAGGAGATCGATTTCACCGGAAAGCCGGATGGGGTCCTCACCTTCGTAACCGCTGATGAATGCAAATCCACTGATGGCGCTGAACAGGGGCGCATATCCGATATACTCGCGCTCCGGGCCGGTTGATCCCCGAGCCGAAGATGAGAGCATGATGATATCTGGCTTGACCTCCCTCAAATCCTCATATCCAAGTCCGAGAGCTTCCATCTTGCCGGGACGCATATTCTGAACTGCCACATCGCTGATCTTTACCAGTTTTTTGACCAGATCCACTCCTTCCGAACGGCTCAGATCGATATTGGCACTGAGCTTGCCCAGATTCATATCGTTAAAGATTGTGGAACGATCCGGTTCATCGAACCATTGCCCGGTTGTAAGTGAAAAGACCCGCGAGTGATCGATGCGCCTGCGGCTTTCTATTTTGATAACCTCGGCGCCAAGTAAAGCCAGAATGCTGGTCGCCTGCGAACCGGCCCAGGCCCAGGCAAAATCAACTACGCGAATTCCTTCCAGCGGACGCATCTTAAATAATTCCCTTTCTCCTGAGTTTCACCAGGTCCTGCTTCGAGTAGCCCAATCGATCGCAAAGTATTTGCTCGTTGTGCTGGCCCAGAGTTGGGGCAGGTTGCTCAACAGCCCAGGGCGTTTGAGACATGATGAACGGCGCTCCTGCCTGTTTGATTTTACCGGCTACCGGATGTTCCACGTTCACAAAGAATCCTCGCGCCTTCAAATGCTCCGAATTTACCACATCCTCCGGCGAGTTGACGATGGCGAAGGGGCAATTGGCCGCCTGCCCTCTGTGATATAATTCCTCTTTAGTAAAATCCTTTGCCCACTCGATCACGCGGGGTCTGATCTCAGTAACGAAACGCTTTCCGCGTTCTGCTCCATCTAGATAGACAGGATTCTGTGCCCATTGAGGATTCCCGATCAACTGCACAAATCCCTGCCAGTGGTGAGTTTCGTTTATTTGAAAAACGATGTGACCATCCTTGCACGGCAAGATATCGCCAAGCAACCCGGAAAGATTGATAAACCGAGTATCACTTTGTCCGTCATTGGGATATTGAGGTGCATTCACCCTGTTCAGCGCTATGAGCGCTTCCTGCTTGGAAACATCGATATGCTGCCCCCTGCCGGTCATTCTCTGCACATACAGGGCCGCCAGTGTGGCAGTAGCAGCGCTGAGTCCGCAGCCATATTCTCCCAGCAAGCCTCCGGGCTGTATCGGTTCCCGATCTGGCCAGCACGAGACCCACGGCGTCAGGTACCCCAGCATCCCCGAATGAACGCTGTTGAGAGGATATGCCTTGTATTCGGAATGTGGCCCAGTTTGTCCAAAAGGAGTAATAGAAGTTACGATAAGCCACGGATTAATCTTTTTCAGGGTATCAAAATCAATCCCGAGTTCTCTTGCTCTTTCAGGATAACTGTCTTCGATGAGGATATCCGTATCTGTGATAAGGCTTTTGAATATACCTTTTCCGGTAGTTGAATTCAGATTCAGGGTAATTCCCGATTTGTTGGTATTCAGATATAGAAAAAGCGCGCTTTTCTCCTGATGAGGAATATCATCGGGGAACGGCCCTTTCTTTCGAGCCTCGTCACCTGCGCCCGGTCGTTCAACCTTGATAACCTCGGCACCAAGATCAGCGAGCAGTTTACTGCAATAAGGTCCGGCTACAAATTCGGCAAACTCAAGAACCTTCACTCCGTCGAGTGCTTTTTTACTCATAATCAAACATGTCCACCAAACTTAAATTATAGCATTATGGGGAGGATCGGGTAAACGAGCGGACATTCAGTTAAGAACTCGAAGAATAAGTGGTGATTTCGGTCTGCAAATCACAGCGCATTTGCAGACCGCGCCCACTGGAAAACAGTGAAAGCGGGTTCGATCAGAGGTTCCTTAGCTAATCCGGCTCTCCAAACAGCAGTGCATTTTAAATAATGTAATGCCGTAATCTGTGCTCACGAATCTGGAATATACCTTGACAGCCGACAACGAGTAGTCTAATATAACACAGCAAGAAGGTGCGGTCACGAAGATCGCCGGTAAAGGAGGAAAAATGTTTTGTGATAAATGCGGTGCTGAAAATCCCGATGATGGCGCTTTTTGCCAGAAGTGTGGCGCTTCCTTAACTGCGTCAGCCCCGGCCAAGAAAAAGGCCTCCAAGAAGGCTGCGCCAAAAGCTGCAAACTCAAGCAATGTTAGCTTCAGTTTGCCAATACCACAAATAATGTTCTATGGAGCTTTCGCTATACTCGCTATAGGAATTCTTTATGGCATTTTACTTGCAGCAGGCGCGCCTGATTTCCAGTCAGGAACCTATAAGTTTGCCGAGTTCCTGCACGGATTAATTTATGGGGTCGTTGGTGCGGCCATCATGCTTGGCTTCCACAGCCTGATTACCCGCGATTAGGCCGTAGAAAAAACGGGGGAGTTTGCTGGCTATCCAACACCAATCGGGGTACAATATTTTCAGGAGGCCGGAAAGATGTTTTGTAGCAAGTGCGGCGCCGAGAACGCCGATGGTGGTTCTTTTTGCAAGCAATGCGGAGTTCCTCTGCAAGCTTCTGGATCCAGCGGATATGTCCCTGCCAGGGCAGGCACAGGATTAGAGCCAAATGTAGCTGGTTTGCTTTGCTATGTATTGGGCTGGATCACCGGACTGATTTTCATCCTCATCGAAAAAGAGAACGATTTCGTCCGCTATCACGCTATGCAATCGATCGTGGTTTTCGGAGCTTTCACCATAATTCAGATAATACTTTCCATTCTTGGTTTGATACCGTATATATGGATTCTATTCTATGTTATCTCTATACTTTTGGGCACGGCCGCATTTGTCCTATGGATATTCTTGATGGTCAAGGCTTATCAGGGAGAACGATACAGGGTTCCATATGCCGGCGATTTCGCTGAGAAGCATATTTAAACTATATCAAAGAGAAAACAAAGAAAAGGAGGAGAAAGAATGAAAAAACTGATAACTCTAATGCTGGTATTGATGCTTGCACTTTGTTGTGTGGGCATAGCCGCATGTGGGGGTGGGGATGATGATACCGGAGATAAAGCTACAAATGGGCAGCGAGACACTGGAACACCGACATCGGGAGATACAATGACCCCAACTGAGGGAACCGCCGAAGAACCGACAGGTGAGCCGACAACTTCATATCCTACCGGGGATATCCCTGCTCCGGGTGAAGTGGACCCGTTGCATTTCAACGATTTGATTCCAATGCTGCCCGATGTTCCTTCTGACTGGGAAGCGGATGAACCCTATGGTATGACAATGTCCGGAATGGAGGGCTATTCTTATACTATTGCCATGCGCGAATATGATAAAAACGCCGGTGGAGAATCTGTTGATATTGCCATTTACGATTCGGCTTATTACCAGGGATTTATGTGGTTCCAGTTATATGATGAAGATCTCTTTTTTAGCTATGAAACATCAGATGGATATGCCAAAGTCGTCACGATTGACGGGCGCAAAGCCTGGGAAATGTACAGCAAACCCGATGATTATGCCCGGGTAATTCTGGTGGCAGAAAGGTTCGTAGTAATGATAAACGCGGAAACCAAAGGTTCGCTGGATCAGTTCACCAATGCTGTTGATTTTGATGGGCTTGCCAATTTAAGCTAGCTTGCCTGCAGGCATGATTGGAGACAAAACAGCAGCTCCCATTTCCCGGGGGCTGCTGTTTCTTTTTGCTCAACAATTTGCAACCATCAACCCGATGTCCTATAATTTAAATACAACTGAATAGACCAGACCGCTGGAGGTGCTCAAAGCTGAGACTCCGGTTTTGTCGGAGAACTCTTTGAACCTGACCTCGATAACGCGAGCGCAGGGAAGCGGAAAGAATAAGATCAAGACCGATTGCCTCGTACTCTTGGTCTTTTTCATTATTTGGGAGATTGATAATGACCCAACTCGAACTGGCCAGAAGCGGAACCATATCCCCTCAGATGAAAATCGTGGCGGAAAAAGAAGGTATTGACCCCGAGATTGTTCGCCAGAGAATAGCGGATGGTCTGGTGGTGATTCCTGCAAATATTAATCACCAGGGGCTGGAACCATGCGGCATCGGCAAGGGACTCCTGACCAAGGTGAATGCCAACTTGGGCACATCGTCGGATGAGAGCAACATCGAAATGGAACTGGCCAAGCTCCATGCCGCCCTTGATGCCAAAGCGGATACGGTCATGGACCTGAGCACGGGAGGCGATATCCCGGCCATCCGGCGGGCCATCCTGCAAAAGTGCCCTGTCCCACTGGGCACTGTCCCGATCTATGAGGCAGGGATTGGTTCAATCGAAACGCACGGCGCAATTGTTAAGATGACCGCCGATGACATATTCGCTGCCATCGAAAACCACGCCCGCGACGGGGTGGATTTCCTGACGGTTCACTGCGGGGTGAATCAGAAAACCATCGAACGATTGAAGGCGGATACCCGGCTGACAGATGTCGTCTCGCGCGGAGGATCGTTCCTGATCGGATGGATATTACACAACGAGCGCGAAAATCCACTCTATGAGCACTACGACCGTCTGCTGGAGATCGCTCTGAAATACGATGCAACCCTGAGCCTCGGTGACGGACTTCGCCCCGGCAGCCTGGCCGATGCCTCGGACCGGGCTCAACTCGAGGAACTGCTGACCCTTGGCGAACTGGTGGACAGGGCCCGTGACGCTGGAGTTCAGGTTATGGTGGAAGGCCCCGGACACGTTCCGCTGGATCAGATTGCTGCCAATGTGCAAATCCAGAAACGCACCTGCAAGGGCGCTCCATTTTATGTTCTGGGGCCGCTGGTGACGGATGTGGCAGCCGGCTACGACCATATTACCTCGGCCATTGGGGGAACGGTAGCGGCGGCGGCCGGGGTTGATTTCCTTTGTTACGTTACTCCATCGGAACATCTTGCCCTGCCTAATCCAGATGAAGTGAGAGAGGGGGTGATTGCCTCACGCATCGCAGCCCATGCCGGGGATATTGTCAAAGGGATTGAAAGCGCCTGGCAATGGGACTTGCAGATGTCCACCGCGAGAAAGAATCTGGACTGGGATAGCCAGATCAATCTTGCTCTGGACCCGAAGAGAGCCGCCGAGATTCGCAATCGCCAGCCGACGAAGGGAACAGGTTGCACTATGTGCGGCAATTTCTGTGCCATGGAGATCGTAAGTGAATACCTGGGTATTCCTCGAAAAGAATGCTGACAAGGAGAATTTACCAATGCCAATATTCCATCCGGTAAGTGAAAAAGACATTACACGAGCCATTGTTCGAAGTTACACCAAACAGTTCGATGAATATGTGGAAAGCGACGTGATCATCGTTGGCGGGGGTCCCAGCGGACTGGTGGCCGGCAAAAAACTGGCCGAAAACGGAGTGAAAGTGGTGATCGTGGAAAGGAACAATTATCTGGGAGGTGGCTTCTGGGTCGGAGGGTACTTCATGAACAAATTCACCTTCCGGGCTCCTTCACAGGAAGTTCTGGATGAAGTAGGAGTCCCGTACGAAGAAGTTCAGGAAGGGCTGTTCGTGGCCGATGCCCCACATGCCTGTTCGGCGATGATCGCTGCTGCCTGCGAAGCAGGAGCCAGAATTATGAACCTGACATTGCTGGAGGATGTGGTGTTGCACGAGGAAAACCGGGTGGCTGGAATCGTGATAAACTGGAGTCCCATCGAGCATCTTCCCAAAGAAATTGCAGTTCTCGACCCGGTCCCACTGGAATGCAAAATCGTAATTGATGCTACCGGACACGATGCCTCGGTAGTTAAAAAACTTGAGCAGCGGGGATTGATAAAAACGGTAGGCGAGGGCGCCCTCTGGATTGAGAAGTCCGAAGATGCTATAGTAGAGCAAACAAAAGAGGCATATCCCGGACTTATCGTGATGGGCATGGCGGTCGGGACCATGTACGGGGTACCGCGTATGGGACCAACTTTTGGAGCTATGTTCCTCTCCGGAAAACGAGCCGCAGAGATCGCCCTCACGATGTTGGGGAAATAAGATTATCGGGATAACATTTTTTGTATTATCCGTGGGTAGATTGGAGCATTAGTTCCAATCGAGCCGAGAGCATATGCTCCCGGCCACCCGATATCAAAGAAAGGGGTGAAAAATGAAAGCCCAGAGAGTGGCAGTCTTGCTTTTCTTCATCGCCATCATCGTAGTTATATGTGTTTCAATCAGTTATTGTGGCAACGGTTCGGACAGTAAATATGAAATAGAAGAATTCAGCATCGCTACTGATGGCGCCTGGCAACGGCACCCGGCGCTTTGCAATGGCATTGCAGTCTGGGCAGACGACCGCACTTCGGAATGGAGCGTATATGGCTATGATATTGATAGCAACGCTCCGTTCAATGTCGGTTCCGCGCCGGCACGGGCAAAAGATCCGGTCGTCGGCGGCAACATTGTTGTCTGGGCCGATAACCGTAATGACAACTGGGATATCTACGGGTACAGTTTTGGGGACAATCAGGAATTTGCCATTTGCACCGATCCGGGGACACAGACCGCTCCTGCTATCGACGCCAATACCGTGGTATGGGTAGACGGGCGCAACGGGAATGCGGATATTTACGGATTCGACCTTGACTCCCGGACCGAATTCGCCATCTGCACTGATCGGGCCGACCAGAGTTCACCGGACGTCAGCCGCAGCAACATAGTATGGGTGGACGAACGAAAGAGCAATCGCGATATTTACGGGTACAATCTGCTCTCCCAAAAAGAGTTCCGTATCACCGAAGATTTAACCGATCAGTACGCCCCTGCATTATGCGGAAGCACTCTGGTATGGGTTGATGAGCGCGAAGGGAACGCCGATATTTTCGGATACGATCTGGAAATCGGTGAGGAATTCCCCATATGCACGCACAAATCAGAGCAAGCTACCCCGGACGTTGATGGAAACATGGTTGTCTGGAGAGACAGCCGGGACAACAGCCTGAATATCTATAGCTACGAGATCGGTCTCAAATCCGAGTTCTGTATCTGCCATGACCCTGCAGATCAAATGCTCCCGGTTATCAGTGGCAATACTGTCATCTGGATGGACAAACGCGATGGCGATTGGGATATCTATGGGGCCAGACTGGTAGAAGATGAACCGGAAGAATAGCAACGTGAAAGCAGAGATCATCTCCATCGGCACCGAGATACTTCTCGGGGAAATCACCGATACCAACGCAGCCTGGCTTGCCGGCCAACTGCCGCTGCTGGGCATCGATCTGTACTGGGTCACTCAGGTTGGCGATAACCAGGAAAGGATAGTCGAAGTCCTCCGCCAAGCCTGGGATCGATCAGATATTATTATCATCACTGGCGGACTGGGGCCAACGGAGGATGACTTGACCCGCGAATCCATCGCCGAGTTGCTCGGGGAGCAAATGGCCATCGATCCCGATCTGGAAAACTGGCTGAGGGAGAAGTTCGATACAATCGGATATCCGATGCCCGAAAATAACCTGAAGCAGTGCACCTTAATCCCCTCAGCAAAAGCAATACCAAATTCCCGTGGAACCGCACCTGGCTGGCGGATTTCAAAGGCAGAGAAGATATTACTGGCCATGCCCGGCCCGCCGGGGGAAATGCGGCAAATGTGGGAAGCCGAGGTGCGGGGCGAACTGCGCCGCAAGCCGGATACGGTGATCATCGCCTCCCGAACGCTCAAAATCCTGGGGATGGGTGAGGCAAATGTCGATCAACTCCTGAGCCCCCTGCTTTCCTCGAAGAATCCTTCAATTGGAATTTACGCCAAACAAACGGGTATCGAAATCCGGCTGACGGCCAAAGCATCCTCTCAGCAGGAAGCTGAAGAGATGATCGCTCCTCTCGAAGCCCAGATTCGCTCGATAATCGGCGACAAAATATGGGGCACGGATGAACAGATTCTCGAAAAGCTGGTCGGCGATTTGCTCCGAAAAAGAGGGTTGACGCTGGCAGCTATGGAATCGTGCACTGGTGGGCTGCTGGCCAGCCTCATTACCGATGTTCCCGGAAGTTCCGATTGCTTCAAAGGTGGACTGGTAGCCTATTCTAATGAGATGAAAATTGAATTCGGAGTGGATGCGGCGCTCATCAACGAACACGGGGCGGTCAGCGCTGAAGTTGCCGAAGCTATGGCCGTGGCAGCCAGAAACCGTTTGGGCGCTGATTTGGGAGTCGGGACCACCGGCGTGGCTGGCCCGGACGAACTTGAGGGAAAGCCAGTCGGCACGGTTTACATCGGGGTTACTGATGGAAAGCTCACCCGATCAATTCGCACCGGTTTCCCCCAGCACCGCCGCCGGATCAAGCATTATGCGGCGATGAATGCCCTCAATGAACTAAGGCAACTTCTGGAATGAGTATCCTCTGATTTATCTGTCCAAGGGCATTCACTGCGCTTTTCTGCATGCTTGCCAGCTATTTCAAACGATTTAATCCAAAACTACACGAACACCCTTTCAGGATGCCACAGGCCGGTTTCCTGATTGAAACGAATCAGGGCAAGGAATTGCCCGTTCTCAGAATAGGCCCGGCACAGTTCTCCATCAAACACCTCTCGCTCCGCCACCGCTGCCACCAGCCGACCGTGGGCTACTTTTCCCTCACCTGCCGCATCAACCGTGATGGCAGACAAATGTAATAGCGCCACATCCGGTGGGTGAACGAACCCTCGCCATGAATCCCCTTGAAAGCCGTTTTCAAGCTCCTCAACAGAGATCGATTGCTCTATTTGAAACGGCCCGGTCTGAAGTCGAATCAGCTCCTTCAGATGAGCACCGCAGCCCAATGCTTGCCCCAGATCGTGAGCCAGCGAGCGAATATAAGTTCCCTTACTGCATTCCACTTCCACAGTCAGAAATGGATTCTGCCAGCCCTGTATTTCAAAGCGAAATATCTGGACCTTCCGGGGCTCACGGATGATTTCCACGCCTGCGCGGGCCAGGCGGTAAAGAGGTTGCCCCTGATGCTTGATGGCGCTGTACATTGGAGGAACCTGTTCGATAGCGCCACGAAACCGTTCAATATTTGTTTCGATTGTATCAAGAGTAAGCGAAGAAGTATCTCCTTCAGCGGTTGTGTCACCGCTCGAATCGTAAGTGGTAGTGGCACGGCCGAATTCAATCTCGGCCCGATAGGTCTTGGTGGAATCGGTCAGAAAGGAAGCCAGCTTTGTAGCCCGCCCGATAAGAATGGGCAGAACTCCGGTGGCATCGGGATCAAGGGTTCCGGAATGGCCTATCTTGCGGACCCCTGTCAATCTTCTTACCAGAGCCACCATCTGAAAGGAGGTCTTGCCCGGAGGTTTGTTGAGGTTTATGATACCGTCAATCGTGTGTCCCAACTGGATCCCCTAATTATCAGGGGTGTCTGCGGCTGATTGATCAATCAACTGCTGCAGGCGCTCGGCCTTTTCGAGGGAATCATCCCTTTTAAATATAAGTCTGGGGATGTGACGCATTCTGATGCGCCCTCCTAACTCGCGACGCAGAAAATCGGCAGCCGAGTCGAGTCCCTCGAACACCTCTGCCTTCTCCTTATCGCTTCCCATCACACTGATGAACACTCCGGCCTGTTTCAAATCCGGAGAGATATCAACTTCTGTAATGGAGATAACTCCACTGATACGGGGATCGCCTACATGACAAGTCAGCAGATCGCTTAATTCTCGGCGGATCGTTTGATTGATCTGTTTCTGCCGCCTGCTGCTCATTGCTTTTCTTTGTGATAGAGTTCAACAATATCGCCAACAACGAAATCGGAAAAGCCTTCGACTCCTATGCCGCATTCATTGCCTGCGACCATTTCGGAGACGTCGTTTTTGAAATGTTTCAAACTGGAGACCTGTGATTCATATATCGGTTCATCGTTGCGCAGCACCTTTGCCAGGCAGGTTTTGGTAGCTTTCCCATCGATAATATAACAGCCGGCAATCTTACCTGCCCGGACCTTAAATATGTCGCGGACCTCAGCATGTCCGTCAGT
>CAZJQZ010000077.1:0-10921 GCA_964548045.1 uncultured Dehalococcoidia bacterium
ATAGATAATAAAGTTGCTTTTCATTCGACCGCAGACAAACAGGAACATACCTGCTGCAATTATCAACGCTCCCCATAATATATGCACCTTTATGATCCTCCTTTGATTACTTAGTCATCATCAACTTTAATCTTGTTTCTTTTTCGTTTGCGTACTGCTTGGCGAAGCAGGTATTCCATCTGCCCGTTGAGGCTTCGCAGTTCATCCTGAGCCCAGGCATTGAGATCATTCCATAGCTCAGGATCAATGCGTAACAGGATCTGCTTCTTTTGTTTAGCCATATGAATCAATACAGGGACCCGGCATTGATAATCGGCTGAGGAGCATTATCGGCACACAGGACGACCATCAAATTGCTCACCATGTTTGCTTTGCGTTCTTCGTCAAGTTCGAGGACGCCGTCATCTTTGAGCCGGGTGAGCGCCATTTGCACCATTCCCACAGCGCCATCAACAATCTTCTGGCGAGCCGCGATGATAGCTTCGGCCTGCTGCCTCTGAAGCATAGCACTGGCGATTTCCGGTGCATAGGCAAGGTGATTGATACGCGCTTCTTCTATCAGCACTCCCGCCGCTTGAACCCTCTCCTGTATTTCCTTCCCCAGCGCTTCAGAAACTTCAGTAATTGAAGATCGCAGGCTTAGTTCTTCTCCTTCGGTATTGTCATAAGCGTAGCTGGTCGCCAGATGACGTAAAGCGGATTCCGCCTGCACCATGACATACTGCAAATAATTATCAACATCGAAAGTGGCCTGGGCCGTATCCACGATCTTCCAGACAATGACCGCTGATATCTCTACCGGGTTTCCCCTTTTATCGTTCACTTTGAGTTTTTCGCCGTCGACACTGCGCGACCTCAGAGAAAGCTTTTTCTTTGTATAAAGCGGATTGACCCACCAGAATCCGGCATCTTTGGCGGTGCCTTTATAGTTACCGAGAAGAAGCAATACCATGCCTTCGTTAGGCTCCAGTCGAAAGAAACCGCCCAGCAGGCATAACAGTGTGATTAATCCACTGATGCCACCCAAAACAATAAGAACTATGCCGATCACAGCTAATGCGCCCCCTACTCCACTTAAAACTGCTCCACCGATAATACCCCCTACGCTTACCAGAATGATCAGAATAAGTACAAGCAAACTGGCCCAACCGTTGAACTTCGTAGCTATCCTTTCTGAACTCATGATGACCTCCTTTTTGTGACTGTATAAGATATTAAAATGGTATCATATAGATATCTTCTTGTCAATATAACGAGATGCTGGAAAACGAGATAGAAACAGAACTCGCTCGCTTGCCCGCAAGTTAAGCCCATGCTATGATACTCGCAAGATGCAGATACCAATTCCTATATTTCTGGTGCGGCACGGGCAAACGGCATGGAATAAAGAGGAACGCTTCCGGGGCAGGGCCGACCTTCCCCTCGATGATTTCGGGATTCGGCAGGCTGAGGCTGCAGCTAACAAGCTGGCTAATTGTGGCGCAGCAACGATTTATGCGAGTCCCCTCCGGCGCACGATGATGACCGCCGAACCCATCGCTGCCGGGCTGGGACTTTCCATCCAGCCCTCAGATGATCTGATAGATATCGATTACGGAAAGTGGCAGGGGCTTTCAACCGAAGAAGCGCTGGAACGCGATGCCGATTTGTATCGCCAGTGGATAGAGACTCCCCAGAATGCCGGATTTCCCGGTGGAGAAGGATTGCAGGATGTTCGCGATCGGGTGGAACGCATCATCGGCAAGGTGCTCACCGAACATGCAGGTCAGACCGTAATACTCGTATCCCACGTAGTGGTGTGCCGGGTATTCATTTGTGCGGTTCTGGGACTGGACAACTCCCATTTCTGGCAGATCGGGCAGGATGTGAATGCCATCAATACCATCGGTATGAGGGAAGGCAAACTGGTGCTGAATTCACTCAACGATACATGCCATCTGAAGGGCCTGAGTTAATCAATGGAAATCGCCCGGATAAACAACCTGCTGGCCATCCAACACGGCGTTCGCCCGTGGCATCAGCATCACGACCCGCTTTCAGAACTGATCGCCGTCATTCTCTCGCAAAACACGTCGGATGCCAACTCCGGGCGGGCGTTTGATTCGTTAATCAAAACTTTCGACAACTGGGAAGCTGTAGCCAGCGCGAACATGGAGGATATTGAACAATCTATCCGGTCGGGTGGTCTATCGAAGGTTAAAGCTGCTCGCATCAAAGAGATACTTCAAACGATTCTCAAAGAACGCGGCTCGCTGGATTTATCCTTTCTCGACACGCTTTCGATTGAAGAAGCCAAATCATGGTTGCAGAAGCTTCCTGGAGTCGGACCGAAAACGGTCGGATGCGTGCTCCTGTTTTCGCTGGGGAAACCGGTTTTCCCGGTGGATACCCACGTGTTCCGGGTATCGAAACGGTTGGGATTGATCGCTAACGGCACATCGGCAAACAAGGCCCATGAAATCATGGGGGCCATGATCCCGGCAAAGGATGTTTACCAGTTTCACATGAACATGGTGGAACACGGCCGACACATCTGCAAATCGCAACGCCCGAAGTGTCCGGAGTGTATTCTGAAAGAGGTTTGCCCTTCAGCTAATTGAGATAACAATGGAAAGGGAACAATTCGAAGAACTGGTTGACGAAGCTATCGAAAGCCTGCCGGAAAATCTGAAAGAGCGGATTGAAAATGTGGCTATAATGGTCGCCGACTGGCCCACCAGCGAGCAACTGGAGGAAGTGGGGGTGAAATACAAGCAGGATTTACTCGGCCTTTACGAGGGCATACCGTTGACCAAAAGAACACGCGGTTATCAGATGGTTCTGCCGGATAAGATAACCATCTTCCAAAAACCCATCGAAATGCGTTATCATTCTGAAGGAACGATTCTCAAGCGCGTGCGGAGAACCGTCCTGCATGAGATCGCTCATTATTTCGGCATCAGCGATGCACGGCTCAGGGAGATCGGCAGGTATTGAAATCAAACTCCTCTCCTTCAAGGGAGAGGGATGGGGTGGGGGTGAATTCCTTGACAGGGAGAAATACTATGGAATCGATAAAAGTTGGGATTATCAACGTAACCGGTTATATCGGGATCGATCTGGCCCGCCTGCTGCACCAGCATCCCGGGGTCAGCCTGGTTTCCGTCACAGGGAGAAGCGCCGCCGGGGAGAAACTGGGCAAGGTGTTCCCCCACATGGCCGGTGTTGACCTCGATATCACTGCGGAACTGGGCAACGTCGATGTCGCCTTTTCCGCCCTGCCGCATGCGGCCAGTGCCGAGGCCGTAGCCCGAACGCTGGAGCAGGATATCAAGGTGATCGATATCAGCGCCGATTTCCGACTGAATGATATCCCAACGTATGAAGAATGGTACAAGGTTACGCACCCGGCACCGGAGCTTTTAGGTGAAGCCATCTATGGTTTGCCGGAGATCAATCGTTCCGAGATTGCCAAAGCTCGTCTGATCGCCAATCCCGGCTGTTACCCCACCAGTGCTATTCTCGCACTGGCGCCTGCTCTCAGCGAAGGGCTGATCGATCCGGATATAATTGTGGATAGCAAATCAGGGCTTTCCGGGGCCGGCCGGGCCCTCACCATGACTACCCATTTTGCTGAAACCAATGAAAGCACATCTGCCTATGCGCTCGGCGGACATCGCCACATGCCGGAGATTCGGCAGGAATTGCAGAAGTTATCGGAAGATCAGGAGGTATCGATAACCTTCGTGCCCCATCTTGTTCCCATGACTCGCGGAATGCTGAGTTCTTGTTATGCCGGATTGCGCAAAGAAATCAGCGAGGAAGAAGTACGGGCACTTTATCGTGATTTCTACCGTGACGAGCCTTTCGTGCAGGTATTGGATAATCCGCCACAAACAAAACATACGCTGGGAAGCAACCTTTGCCTGATCTATCCGGCCATACATCCGCACACCCGGCGATTGATCGTGATAAGCTGCATCGACAATCTTGTCAAAGGCGGTGCCGGACAGGCAGTGCAAAATATGAATTTGATGCTGGGTCTGCCAGAAACGATGGGCCTGGAGCAAAAGGCGATTTACCCGTAGCACAAGTGGGACTATGGGAATAATTGATCATCTCCGCGATGAGACGCCTTTTTTGCCAGTGCCCACGGCTTCCCTTCGTTGACGCCCCGGGCGGGGTGTTGTACGATAATTCTCGGATTGATGAATATCATGTTCGAGTACAGGAGTTAAATTATGGGTTTGTTTGCCAAATTTAAATCACTATTCGGCGGGACGGACGATTCTGGAAAGTACACAGGGATTATCAGTGACAAGGAAAGGCAGATTGTTGCGCTTGAGAAAGAAATTTCTGAACTTAAGGAATCTACAACAACCGGGGGCACGGTCATAAAAGAGAAAGATGGGCAGATTTACACGCTCGAAGAAGAGATTGCTAACCTCAGGAGATCCATAACAAAAGGGGACGCAACTATAAAAGCCAAGGAAGATCGAATTTCTGTGCTTGAGAGAACAGTTGCCAACCTTAAAGAAAAGAGGGAAGCTCCCGAACCGGAACCAAAACCGGAACCAAAGACTGAATCAAAACCTGAGCCTCAAAAACTTGAGTCCCCGATAACTGAAACTCCTGCAGCCAGGTTACCGGAAGCTGAAACTCTGGAACTTGATAACCTGAAAGCACAGCCCAAAGCTAAAACGGGTGATCCTTATCAGCAGCTTGGGCAGGAACTGGTCGATGCTCTTAAGAAGACCACGAGGGGAGGGGATGATGAGCCTGGGGAAGCCAAATAGGGAACCGATCACTAGTGCCGGGGATACTAACTTCCGATTGAAAGCGTTGCCACAGGTAGCAACGGCTTGCATTTTGTATCTGGGGGATGAAGAGGTTCAAACATCGATGAACTTCCTCTTCGATGCGGCAGCAATAGCTTAACTTCCCATCGAAGACCTCTCCCCGCTGAGCGTTTATCTTAATGGTGTGCAACGTTGAACGGGCTTAATAGCGCTAAAATCCTATTCCACAATAGGGGCAATGGGAGGAGCCGCCTGGCACTTCCTTCCCACATAACGGGCATGTCTCTGTGATTACTTTAGCCTCTGGCTCTTTCTTGAATTGAGGCTTGGCAGTCGCCATTTCAAGCGACTTTTTGATGATACTGACTGATACGCCATACTGCGCGGAGAGCTCGTACCCACTATCGTTGAAGGGTATGAAAATCAATGCTGAATCTGTGACTTTTAGTTCCACTTCCTCCAGTTTTACCGACACCTCTCTGGTGAAATGCGCGCCACTGGCCAATACCAGTTTTATGCTTTGAATAGCTTCTTCTTTGGGCATTGTCACTGCGCAAATGCTGGTAATCTCCAATTCCGATTCCGGAGATGGAAGGACATGCTGGGTAAAGGTGAAACGTTGCGCAGTGGTGAGAAACACCTTCGGGGCGATCTTAAACGCCGGAACGAGGAAACTTACCTTCATACCCTCGTACTCCTCCGTTGGCATAAGCGGTTTTTCGAGGCGAATCAGGTCGGGATATGATTCAATGCCTAGTCCGGGGCAGGTGGCATCGATTTTCCAGAATGGCAAATGGCCGGCGTTTTCGTTCTCACCGGGGATGCTCAGCAGTGTTGTTTGAGCCAGTTTTCCACAGGATATCTCCCATGCTCTAAAGCAATTGGGACAATTGAAGGCGATGCTGTTTCGGCTGCCATCAAGCTTCCATCCGCAATACGGGCACAGAATGGGCAGGAAATTGACTCGCCAGCGGGAATTGGGAGTGGCGTTGCGTAACGCCGCGATATCCTCCTCCTCGATCTTTCCCAGCGGCTCGTTGACGATCGCATCGTATAGCGTATCGTTTTCGAGATACAGCGGCAGGTAAACGATACTCAGTGTTTCGCCGATTGATTCGTAATAGAGGAGTTCCTCCTCGTTAGTATCGCGTTTTGGAGCAGCGAAGTATGAGGGTGGCTTATATGAGAAATCCTCAAATTCAAAAATGGGCCTTCTTGGCTTGGGGATCATGTTGGTCCTGATCACGTTCGGCAGATCTGCGGCCCTGGCAACGATATCGTCCGGGTCGGCATTTATAGGGAGGAAAACCCCTTCCGTTTCTGGTGTGATGAAACTGGCCGTAACCGTTTGTGCCCGGACGCCGAGAGAACTGCGTAGCGGTTTGAGCGAGGTGGCCAGATTGGAAATATCCACAACACGATGGTTTATCTCATCGCCCTGGCAATAGAACGCGGCCCCCTTGAATCGCAAATAGGGCGCATAAATGATTCCCTTATCTGGCGCATTGTGATGCATCACGTATCGGAAATAGTCCGATGGCGAGATGATGCTGCTTACTTCACAATAGGGACAGTTTATTAATCGATCGGTTTCATCCAGTTCCAGCGGCGCCCCACACTGGGGGCAGCTTTGTTGAATCCTGAATCCCATGTTATCCTAATTTCTCTCCGCACTCGTTACAGAATGATGCTCCAGGCAGGTTTTCGGTCCCGCAGTTCGGACAGAATTGCGGCTGCGGTTTTTCATCAGCGGGATGACCGCATCTGGAGCAGAATTTAGCGTTGGGGGCCAGGTTTTTATTGCAGTTGGCGCATTTGCGCACTATTACCATCTGATGACCGCAGAAAGGACAGAATCTGGAGTTCATCGGGATAGGGTTCTGGCAATCCGGGCAGGGCGTCGTTGGTGGAGGAGCAACCGCACCACCAGCACCGGCGGGTCCGTTGCCTCCTCCCTGAGCATTGCCCTGCTGCTGAAAGGATTGAGCGGCAAACATCGCTGGCATCATGAAGCCCATTCCCATTCCCATACCGGCCCCGGCTTCGCCCTGATTTGCGGCGGCCGTTTCCATTGCCATAGCCGCTTTCATTTTGACCAGGTTATCAAGGTTATCGAATACGCTCAAGCGGCTTCTATCGTCAATGGCTTCCTGCACTTCCGGTGGCGGTGTGATCGAAGTGATATAAAGGTTTTGCAGGTTCAGCCCGAAGTTAGTGAAATCCTCCTGTAGTCGCTCGCGCAGTCCATCGGAAAGTTCATCGTAGCGCCCCGGCAGATTCAAAATACTATCCAGATTCTCTCCCAAGTGGTCGTTGAAACGGGAAACGATGACATTCTTAAGGTATTCCTCAATTTCATCCGTGGTGAATTTACCCATCGTTCCGACCAGGGAGTTGATGAAAAGCACCGGTTGGGCTACCTGAATATTGAAAACCCCGAAGGCCCGCAAGCGGACCAGTCCCAGTTCATCGTCTTTGAAAGCTACCGGGTTTTTGGTGCCCCACTTCAGATCGGGGAACACTTTCATATTGACGAAGTACGCCTCGGCCCGGAGCGGGCTGGTCATTCCCCACGGCATAGAAAGAAGTTTGGTGATGATGGGAATATTGGCGGTTTTAAGTGTGTGCCTGCCGGGTTCGAAAGCATCGCCAGCATGTCCTTCGTAGAAGAATACCGCACTTTGATTTTCACGAACGGTTAGCTGAGCGCCGAACTTGATTTCACCGGACCCCTTTTCCGGAATTCGGTGAACCAGCTCTTCGCCGGTATTATCAAACCATTCCAGTACTTCCAAAAAAACAGCGTTGTCTTTACCCATTGTTCCCCCTTTGTTGGTATAGCTTAAAATAGTAAGTATATTCTGTTGCAGGATTTCTGTAATTCTAGCACCATCGTAAGAACGTGGTCAAGATTGCTATTCATAAGTCGGTTCAACCCGCTCAATCGGTGATGAGAACGATCAGATTGGCTATCCCCGATGCGATCAGCATCACAAGAAAAATGACCGCCAGGGTCAACCCAAGACCGTATTTCCACATCCTGCGATAGATTGTCGAGTTGAACGTTTCTCTGTCGTCTCTTACGATTGAAAGGAATATTTGCCAGTCTTTAATCATCGCATAGGCAAAACAGGCTAATATCGCAATTAGCCAGATGAACCATATACTTGCAAATGTTTGCATTTTCTTCCTCCCGTTTGCTTACCGAATAGGCTCTCCACAAAAGGCGCAGAACTTGTCATCGGTGAATACGGTTCGATTACATCGCGGGCACAAAATTTCGGCAGCGACCGCAACCGGTTCATCGTACATTTCCGTTGATTGTTGATCCTCCGATGCGGATATTTCTTTCGGCTTTATCACCGGCGACTTCTGTTCCGGTTTGCCCGTCGTCATCTTCATCGTATGGGCGGATAGCTTACTAGTCGAAAGCCCCTTGACTATCGGGAATGATTTTTTATTCAAGGTTCCCTCCGTGGATTTTCCCTGCCGATTCAGTCGCCAGAATTGTTTCCGCCGCTATCGATTCTTCCCAGCATATCGACAACATTGATAAGCTTCGTATTATCCGGCATAACCAGTTTGGTATTCTTTTCCAGCGAAGCCTGGGTTACCTCAAGCTGTTTGAGTTCCTGTGCGTTACCGATAAAGTATTTATCGGCTGCCAGTGATACGGTTTCAATAGCTTTGGCTTCACCTTCAGCCCGCAAAATCGATGATTGCCTGTCGCCTTCGGCTATAAGAATGGCCTGCTGCCTTGCGCCCTCGGCAACCAAGATGGCGTTTTGTTTATCACCCTCGGCCTCAAGAATCTGCTTGTCCCGGTAGGCTTCGGCGCTCAAGATTACGGCCCGTTTCTCGCGTTCGGCCTTCATTTGCTTGCTCATTGCATCTGAGATATCGCGCGGTGGCTCTATCTCCTTGACCTCTACCCTGGTAACTTTCACTCCCCATTTGTCGGTGGCCTCATCGAGGACATCCCTCATCGCGCCATTGATGCGCTCTCTCGATGTCAATGTCTCATCAAGGGCCATCTCGCCGATCAGGTTCCTCAAGGTTGTCTGCGCCAGTTTGCTCACGGCCGCGTAAAAGTTGGCCACTTCATATCGGACCGCTTTGGCATCGGTGACATAATAGTAGACAATGGCGTCCACTGTTACCGTCACGTTATCCATAGTAATGACCGGTTGAGGTTCAACATCAAGGACCGTTTCCCTCATATCCACCCGGGTTACCACTGAATCTACAAATGGGATGATGAATCGTAAGCCCGGATCGAGCGTTTCTTTATAACGCCCAAACCGCTCGACAAGTCCCTTTTGCGATTGATGAACAACGACGATTGATTTTGCCAGCATTACCAGAGCCAGCACGACGAGTATTGCCAGTACGATGATTACAGCGACCATTTGTTAATTACCTCCATCCTTTTTTTGAACTGTCAGGGTAACCCCTGAAATGCCTGTTACGATGATTTCCATACCTTCCTGAATATCCTCAGCAGACTGAGCCCGCCATTCCTCATATCCCACCTTCACCAGTCCCTGAGAATGTTCTGTAATTTGCCGCAAAACAATCCCGTTTTTACCTACGATAGTATCGATATTGGTTTTCTCTTCCCTGACCAGCATCCTGCGGTGAATATATTTTCTGCCCAGAAACAGATATGCCACCGAGAGAACACTGATAACAATTGCGGTGATGATCCATGATCCGGTAGGCCATGTTACCAGTCCCCCGATTACAAACACTGATCCCAAGATCACCAAGTCGAGACCGGTATCCACCCCCATGAGAAGTTCCATGATGACGAAGACCAAACCGGTTGCAAGGAATATAAGCCATAGCCATTCATTCGCGAATTCCAAAGCAGATCACCTCCTTTAAATAGTTACTTGTATTGAAGCGTAGTAATTACGGATAATTATACACTATCCGTTAATAGCAGAGAGCGGATCGTTATCCGGGCAGGATTCGATCAGGCTGGTCGATCCTGCTCCGCAACTGATAATTGACCGCATTGCTTCAGAGGCAGGGGTGTCTACCATATGTACATATTCCTTTTTTAGATGATATATGTTTCCCGACATCGGATTCGGACCGGTTGGAACGAAAACACTGTATCGTCCGTCGGGATGCTCATCGGTAATGAACGCTGTTACCATTGTTTCATTACCAAAGATGTTGGCCAGCGCGACCTGCGAAAAAGCGGGCCTTTCGTTCCCCAGAAGCTGTACGACACTTTCACGAATGACGGAATATCCGGGCGCACTTTTTAAAATTCTGGCTTCAACAAACCGGTGCATGAATGTGCCGCATTTTGTCTTGACGATCATGCCCAGCAGAAAGATGATGCAAACGACGAGAATTACCACGATTATGTCGGCAGCGTAATCGGCGAGGCCCACTTCATCGGCAAGAACATTCGATAGGGGGTCGATCGCATCGGTAACGATTCCTGCCAGCCATTTAATCAGGAACGCGAAAATGGCGATGGGCAGCAAAACGATGATTCCGCCGAGCGTGGTTGTTTTCAGAAATCCCTTCACTTTGCTCATTCGTTTCTCCTTGTGCTTATGTTTATGCATCGTTTTCCAGGCATGGCTCTATCTCTTCAAACCATACCCCTGCAAATTCCCCCCATTTGCTCACGTAGTTGAACTGGGTATTGATCTCCAGAAAAGGATAGGGGTCGCGGATGTTGAACGACGTGACAAATGACATATCGGGGAGCATCCCGGCCTTCCAGCAACCCCGCAGGAAACCAATGGCATCCTCGCTGAAAAGCTCTTTTGTCCGTGGGACGATGATATCTTTCAGGATTGTCTCGATGCCGTATTTCTGGATCAGTTGCCCGCTGACGTGCTTGTACGGGCCTTTATCAAACTCATAGCCGAGTCCGCGCAGCCAGGCATAGGCTTTTGCCTGATTCAATCGTGGTAAATCCCACAGGAATCCGCTGGAATTCTTAAAATACCTTTCGAGCTTTTCCTTCCTTTCATCGTTCATGAATTGCCTCCATGATAATATTGAAAGATAATCATATAGAAAATATTATCATATATATTTCCATAATTGTCAAGTCAGTGGCTTAAATGTGGTTGAGCGCAATTGGGTGTTACAATTCAGTGTTCGTCAGTTCT
>CAZJQZ010000078.1:0-10801 GCA_964548045.1 uncultured Dehalococcoidia bacterium
CGCGGCAGATATGGCTGCTAATTCTGTCACGTATACCGGAGGAGAGAGTATTACTATTACATTACAAGCAAATTTTGTTGCTGATTAAAGATTTAATGTAAGTTTGGTAAAAGAGAGGGGCAGGTCAAAACCTGCCCCTCTCTTTTTGTTTCTTCAGTTTTTGTTAAGAATTCTTATCTCTTCAAATACCGAATAAACCGGTGCTCATCGAATTCAACGTAGTTCTGTGGCGGAATCACCAGTGTGGTCATGGGGTGCTCGATGATGGCCGGGCCGTCTATCCTGTTGCCGGCCTCCAATAAATCCATTTCCCAGATATCAAAATCCGACCACTGTCCATCCATGTATGCCTTCCTCTGGCCCTTGGAGGCGGCCTCAGGCGGCTTTGCCCCTGCCAGTGAGTAAGATGGGATAACGGGTTTTTGTTTCTGGGCTACGGCCTCAACATAGATTTCCGTTATCTGGTAACCTGCCTCGGGGTAGCGTGCCCCGGCAGGATAGATGCTGGTATAATGCTGTTCAAAGGCCCTGATTATCTTATCCAGTTCCTCGATGGTGTTAGCCCGGCTGACCTCTACAGGCACTTCCCACTCTGACATCTGCCCGATATACCGACAGGATATGCCATGCCGAAAGGTAACGGAATCGCGGGAGATACCCTCAGCTTCCAGTTCCGCATAACCGCGTTCCTCAAGTTCCTGCCAGACCATACTCAGTCCCCCGCCGGACATGAGCTTGATATCATCGGTCATGTCCGGGGTCAGGAAGAAGGTCACTGCCTTGTCATAGCGGTGGAAATATTCGGCGGCGGCAACTCCGAAGGCGGAGAAGGCCGCTGCCCAGGGCAGCATGACCATCTGTCCTATCGGAATGTCACGTTCCAGTCCCCAGGCATGGAGCGGACCGCTGCCCCCGTAAACCAGCAGGGTGAACTCGGCGGGATTGAGTCCTTTGGAAAGCAGCATCCGACTGATGTGGTCGGCCATCTGGGAGTGAAGCAGGTCCAGAATCTTGCTGGAAACCTCGTACACGTCCTGCTCCAGTGGTTTGGCCAGCCGCTCCGTGAGCATCTGAAGCGCTCTATCCTTGTTGAGTTTGGCCTTGCCGCCGAGGAAGTAATCCTCGTTCAGATAGCCGAGTATGAGATCGATATCACCTACAGTGATATCCGGGTATTCATAGCAGGTGCCCACGGCGCTCCCGGCGCTCTCAGGCCCCATCGTGATTCGCTTGGTTGATTCATCAACGTGGATTACGGTGCCGTTCCCGGCTCCGATGGAATCGACATTGACCATTGGCAGTCTCAGTCGATGTCCGGCAAAGTCCGGTGATTTTTTCACCGGAAGGAGTCCCTTGACAATGAGACCGGCATCAAAGGTGGTTCCGCCCAGGTCGGCGCAGATAACTCCCTGTGAATCCAGGTAACTGGAGATGAACTTGCCGCCCAGCAATCCGCCGACCGGACCGGATACAATGGCCTCGCACAGCTTGGGATACCGGATGTTGGCGGCGGCTCCGTAGGAGAGCAGCGTAAGTAATTCGTAGTCATATTTCGTTTCCCTGGCTGCTGTTTCCACCTTGAACAATTGCTTGCGTCCGATCTCAGAAATATAGCATTGAAAGAGGAGAGTTTTCAGCCGCTCGTTCTCGCTGGGTACTGAACATATCTCGTGCGAAGCGATGACAGGAACCTCCACACCACGTTTGGAAACGATATCCCGGGCGATTCCCGCTGCCTGCATTTCATGTTGCGGGTTGACATAAGAGCCGAGAGTCAGGATGCCGATAACTTCCACTCCATTATCCAGCAACTCGTTGACCCCGTTTACTACGTCATCTTCGAGCAGAGGAATGAATACTGTGCCGGGGTAGGTGTGGTGCTGCATGTAGTAACTGCCCACCCCGATTCGTTCCTGTATCTCCCGGATGTTATTCGGCTGGACCAGCCATGGGGTGTGTTCGTGAAGTTGCTGGTGGAGCTGGTCCTCATAACTTTGCCCGATCCAGGTGAGCGCCCGTTCTACAATGGGCATGTGCCCGAATCCGCGGGTAACCAGGAGTCCGACATTACTCCCTCTCTGGGTCAGCAGGGCATTGAGCATTGACGTGCCGGTATAGGTGGAGGAGATCGCCTGCTGGTGAAGGTCAGAGCATGTCATGTCCCAGTAGCCGGCCGCATCCGTGACCGATTCAATATAGCTTTTGGATTCGTCCTCGTGGTTGGTCAGCGATTTGCCGAGGACGAAGTTGCCCTTTTCGTCGACGGCGAAGGTATCCGTCATGGTTCCGCCGGCATCCAGTGCGATTAAGTATTTTTTCTCAGCCATCTTATCCCTCCTTGGCCCACTCGAAGGTTTTTCCCAAAGTCTTATCTTCGAACCAGTCGGGTCTCTCATCCGGCAGCGGCTGGCCCAGCCATTCCCGGTAGAAGATATCGAGGTCCGGGAGCATCTCGAATATCGGTGGGTATCCCGGGGGAACTACCTCAACACCGAGCAGTGCATAACACCCCGGACAGTAGAACTCCCGCATTTCCACCAGTTCGGTGTTGTGTCTTGCCTCGGGGATGGTGACAACTTCCCCGATTTCTTCATCAGTCCGGCGGACGTAGACCTGGCATCCCAGTTTCCAGTTGATGCGGTAGTCCCCGAATTCGTGTCCGCAATCACACTTTGTCACCCTGCTCCCGTCCCCTTTGGCAACGATGAAAAGATGGTCGGAGATGCGAAGCAGTATCTTATCGTCCCAGGGGACCTTCTCCTGCAGGACTTCGAGGTACTTGAAGAAGCGGTCGTTATCCTTGGGATCAAGGCGAATAACCTTCTTGACTTCCTCCCAGTGGAGTGTTCCTTCAACCAGCCGATGGAGATTCTCTTTAGTAAAGCGATCGTCTCTTTCCATCATTTTTCCTCCTACAGGGTGTAATCCTCCGGCAACTGCCACATACCGTAAAATTCCTTGCGGAATTTCTCATATTTGCAAATGTCGATGAACATGTTATAGAGATCCTCCGGCCAACTCTTTTCCAGTACAATTTGCCGTTCCTGTTTCCACCATTCCCTGGCATCAATGGACCTTTCCCTGCGGCGCTGGCGCATCTGCTCACGCAGCTTGGCGCTCTCCTCGATATTGACATTCCCGTTATCATCCGTCACAGCGCCGTATACAGTTCTGGCTGTTCCGGGTGTTATCCAACCGTATTTGACGTCACTCTCGATGAGATCGTATGAGCGTTCCAGCACGTCGCCCCAGCCGTCCATTGAGCCAGAGGAACTGGCGAAGAGGTCGCCGTCTTTACAGGCTACCGTTGGTGTCGAGCCGGTGTAAATCTCCAGATCGCCGGCTTTCAGGGTGCCTTCGTTGAGCATGGCCATCATCTCGACGAAGTCGCGGGGGTAGTGTTTTCCCTGCTCGATTAGCTCTCTCATATTTGTATCGTGGGCGTATATTATTACGTCGTTCGACCGGGGATAGCCGCCTGACATCCCCATGGCGTTGGCTCCCAGCCCGCTGGTAGAGGCGAAGGCGGCGATTACCAGTGCCTGACCCGGCTGGTTGACCATCTGAAGCATGCTTACTTCCAGGCCCCCGCGGAACTTGCCGTGACCGCAGAAATCGGGAATGAGCTTTCTGCCTATGTTCAATTGGGTGGGTTGCAGGAACTCGGCCAGCTCGGCCTCGCCCATGTCCGGCTGGGGGTTGGGACCGCAATATGCAGCCGAGAAGCCGTCCCGGTAGGCCATTGCACCCTGACTCCAGCAGGTAATGAGCGCCATATCCCCGCCGGCCCAGGGGAATCCGTCCGCCAACAGTCCCTGCACTCCATATCCAACGCCCGCGCCTGATAGGGGCATTGTTTCTTCGAGGAATCCTCGGGCAAAGAAGGCGTAGCTGAGGCACCTTTGAGGGAGATAATTATATCCGCCAGCTTCTCCCAGTCCCATCACGGTGGGTGCCCAGGGATTCTGCGGATTGAACATCGAGCCCGGGGGGAGGTTCCAATCAGTCATATAAAGTACGGAGGTATTCAAGGTTTCCGTGTAGGCGAACATGGGCCAGAGCCCGAGTGAGTTCATGGCTCGGACTCCC
The DNA here is from genome assembly GCA_964548045.1 of uncultured Dehalococcoidia bacterium. Lineage (GTDB taxonomy): Bacteria > Chloroflexota > Dehalococcoidia > SZUA-161 > SpSt-899 > JBGLNL01. The sequence continues at coordinate 4,090 of CAZJQZ010000078.1, forward strand.
GGTTCATAACAGTTGCAGTGGAATTCCCCCTCGCTGCTTAATCCCTCCAGATCGGTGAGCAATGTGCCGTTGGTTCGTATCCGCATTTCTCCCGGTTTGTGGAGCAGCCAGTTGCGGTTGGAGGCAGGCCACAGTCTGCCGAGGGTTCCTTTATATTCGACCGTTTTTAACTGGAGGAAATGGTAAATGCCCGGCACTGCCATGGTCTTGATCCTGTTTATCAGCAATCGCCTTTCTCTCTCTATGATCTCCTTAATGGCTTGGCGGTAATAATCGATGCCGAATTCCTCGATTATTTCCAGTATCCGGTCATGGAGGGATACGATTCCGGCGGCCCTCATCTTGTCGTCCAGCACATTGAACATCTCGGTACGGGTGCGGCGCTTCCAGTGCAGATCCCACCATCGCTCCTGTTTGAAATTCTGGCCGGTTTTGGTAGGGGGATAGGTGAAGCCGTCGGTGAAGACGCTGGTGGAGATGGTGCCCAGTCCTCCGGGCTGGATTCCCCCTACGTCCATGATGTGGTTCAAACCGATTGTCCATCCCGCCAGTTCGTTCTGGTAGAAAATCGGCAGCCATGTGTAGCAATCGGCATTGTGCGGCGGCCCGTAGAGGGCATCATTGGTGGAGAAAATATCTCCTGCATTGATGCCGGGGTCTTCTTCGAAGCCGAGGTCCGCGATGCTCTTGATGATGAAGGGAACGCATTGTGAGTGTCCGGCCAGTCCATAGGAAGCGGCGGTTACGTCTCCCTCGGGGGTTGCCAGCAGAAAAAGGAGCTCGCCCTGGATGATTGACATGGGGTTGGCGGAAATCAACTTGGCCATTTCCCGCGAATTGATGCAGGCAGCCACCAGTTTCATCTGGAAGCGCATGAATTCGGCCGGGTCCTTATCAATTAGAGGGAGTTCTTTCAGCCCGTAGGCGTGGCCGGTTTGAGCAAAGAGTTGCTCTCTTTCTTTGACGGTCTCGTTGAGCGTTTTGCCCTGATAGCAGATGCCCATGTTGCCTCCTTTTAGTGGTGATTAACTTGCAGGCTAATCGATCAGTTTCCAGCCAGGGACGGCAGAATGGTGTCCAGTCTAAACTGGAGCTCGTTAAAGCTTGCTTCCAGGATTTGCTGTTCTTTCGGTATCTTCTCCAGACGCCTCCGGTTCCGTTCGAAAGTGATCCAGATTGGCCTGCGGTTGCCAAGAATTTCTGCTGTTATGGTGCGTTCGATTGTATCGGCCCCCGTTTGATAGGTTTCCTGTTGCACCCGCCCGACCAGCGATAGCCGGTATAACCTGGTGCTGCCGAGAAGAAAAAGGATGCCCATCACACTGAAGATGATTCCCGCTATTATCTGAAATATATCGAAGCCACTGATGGTCTCGCCGGGCACGGAATTGAAGAAGAGGGCCGCGGCGATAGCGATGGCGGCCAACCCGAAAATCAGCAGTTTCGGTCTGGGGGCGGCGACTATCCTGCGCCCGACGACTTCACCCGAACCAAATCTTGAGGCTGGCGGGCTTTTATGAATGCGGTAACCGGTGTCCTCGATGGCGTTTGCAAGAGTCGCCAGAACCCTTTCAGGGGAATCCGTTTTCAATTTCCAGGCGTATCTCAATGGGCACTCCTGATCTGCGGATTTGTCCTCTTGACCAGAATGAAACCGGCATACTATCGAAGTTGCTCACATTATAAGCTAATAGCTTGGCTTGTGCAACTGCGTCAGTGAGGGTTTCAACTGTTTAATGGATAATCGCGGAAGGGCCGGTGATGGTTTCCGGTATGAACTCCGGCGGCCTTATCTCTTCCATTGTGATCGCTCCCGGCACGCAGGAGATTTCGCAAACGCCGCAACCGACACATTTATCCGGGTCGATAACAGCTTTCATTTCTCCGGCTATTGGTTTCATCTCAATTGCGCCGAACTGGCAGCGGGGCACACAGTGTCGGCAGCCGTTGCACTTTTCCGGATTGATCTTGGCCTCGAATCTGCTGGGGGCGATTACGTCAAAGACTTTCTGAAGGCGGAACAGGGGATCAAGCACCACGCAGCAGCAACCGCAGCAGAAACAGATGAATTCGAGGTTGTCAATGACGGAAACATTGGTCACGGTTGGAACGAGTCCCGATCCGACACCCTTGAGCGCTACGGAAACGGCTTCGTCTGCAGAAGCTTTCCTGCCGCTGCCTCGATAGATATCGTATTCGGCTCTGCCTTTGAACTGTATGCAAACATCCAGCGGATAGTGACATTTTTTAGCTCCAACCCGGCAGCAGCAGTTGCGCACGCTGATGAGATCGTGGTTTTCCTCGATTATCTTGGTCATGCTCTCGCAGGGCATAAGCTCGGTTCCGGGTCCCAGCGACTTTTCGGCCGGGATGGCTCTCATCACGAGCAGACCGTAGCTGGCCAGGGTTTCCCCGATCTCCCGCCACCACTGTTCGCCTTCGTAAAGTTTCATCCACAGTTTATCGATTCCTTCCGGGATGTATTGCGGGGCGCTGGAAAGTATATTATCGTGGAGCGTCCCTGGGTCGCGGGGATATCGGTAGCCTTTGCGTGATCTTACCAGCAGGCCGCGACGGGCAAGATCGAGGATTTTATCTTCCACTTCCTGCTGGCTCATGCCTAGTCTGGCCGCCACTTCTTCAGCCGGGGCCGGAAAATTAAGGATGAAGCCGGCTTCATCATCTGTGAGGGAGTGTTCCAGTATGTTGAGCATGGCTTTGGATTCGCCTTTGCCGTTCATTTCGGCCAGTTTGCGGATATTATTATTGGTGCTCATAGCTTATCTCCACATCTTGTGATGCCGACTGTTCATTGAGCAGTCGATGTTCCCGGCTCCGTTGTCGGGGTTGGAGCTGGAACAGGCCCCGGTTCGGGAGGAGTCCATTCAACCTCAGGCGCAACGATTTCAATTGATTCGTTAAAATCGGTCCATTTGTGTATCGAAGTACTGGTGACCCACTTTTCTTCCCCATCGGGTCCGAGTTGGATGGATCGAACAACCGTCTTTATTTGCCGCAGCAAATAATCATCCTTGCCGATCCACAGGTCGATGATGGTTTCGCCCTCGGCCCGTCGCTCCAGTTCTGTTCGGTAATTGTCTATTACCTCATCCATGCTCATCGATTCCGTCCCGGCCAGCAATTCCGGGTTTTCCAATAGATGGGTTTCGATCTTTTCCAGCTCCGCTTCGATATCTATTACCGGGTGCTGCTTTTCCTGGTAATGGAAGCATTTCACTTCATCGATTTTTTCATCGGAAAGTTTTTCAATATCGGCGAGCGTGCTTAGAATCCTGAAATCATCGGATATCTGCACAAAAACCTGTCTTCCATCGAAGATACCATTTTCGCGCCATTCAGGCCCGTAGGATGCGCGGTAGTATTGCTTTCCATCAGCGAAGATGTACTCCAGCCATTCGTCAGCACGGGTGTTTTTGCCTTGGTAGCGGTCGGGGGCGAAATAATCTTTGGTGCTGATGGATGTGCTGGTTCCTTCGCTATTTAGAGTGGTGTAAGTCGTTTCCATGTGATACGATTGCAGCCCGTACATCGAGGCCTGGGTTATGGCGATCACTTCGGTGGGGCTGTCTTTCTCCTCGCAGGCAAAGTAGGCGGTCGCATAGACGGCAATTGCGGCCAGGATGCAACCTGCCCCGAATAACAGAAGATATTGATCCTTTCGCATTTAGAACCTCACAGATGGTGTTGCCCAAATTATATCGCAGCGCCGAGACAGTGTAAACATAAAAGGGTGGCCGGTTTCCCGATCACCCCTTTTATTTGTGCCGCATGGGTTGAATATCATTCTGCCGGGTTCAGTACCCGTCCCATGAAAAGGGTCGAACCGCTGTTGGTATCCCGTATGAGGTAGATGAAAGGCCGGTCGATAGTGAGGGTTACATCTACCATTGGAATGGCGGAAAGCTCCATAACAACGGCGGTGGCTGCGGCTGCTTCCGTGCCTTCTTCGTCCACAGCTACAAATGCCTTGTGGAACACATCGGAGATGAACAGGTTTCTGGTGCCATCCATGCCTGAGAAATCCGCATTGCCGAAAGCCTCCGGCATGCCCATTTCGATGAGGGTTTCGGCCAGGCTGAATTTCGATTCATAGGTGAATTTGGGCAGGCTCAGTTTAACCTGCTTGCGTTCCAGGTTGGCGATTATATCATCGATCTGATCGGCAGTAAGACTGGATTCGAAATTGGTAAATTCTCCGGAATCCGGAACGATGATGGTCATGGCAGCCTTGCCCCCGACATAGGGCATTTCCACAGCTTGAAAGCCTTTCCCTTGAGTGTAAGGGAATCCGCTCAGTTGTGACATCATCGGTACGGTGACCTGCTCTTCATCCAGCAGGGTAAATGCTGCATCGCGGGTGGCTTTGGGATCGAATTGACGCTGCCAGTCGGCGTAGAAATAAATGGCATTGGCCAGCACCAGCCGGGTCATGGTATTGATGGCACCCTGAGGTATCAAGTCCTTGATCTTTTCCTCTGTTTGATCGCTCACCCAGTCATTTATGGCTATGCGTGCTGCTTCCGGGGCCGTCATGAAATCCACCAGCCGCATCCCGGCTCCGTAGTTTCTGGCCAGTAAATCGAGGAACTCTTCAAGGAAAGGGTAGCCCTGCTGGCCCCAGAGGGAGTTGGCGATCCTCAGGGTGAAATCGGTTCGCTCATCTGATTTACCCTGATCCTCGTTGGCGGTCAGGCGAAGGTCAAGTGAATTGAATGCCGGGTGCAACTGATTTTGAGACAGGGTGAAGCGGAGGGTATCGGCCATCTGCTGCTCGGTTTCCCCACGAGCCCCGGCGTAGGTCATTGCCAGAGCGACGGATATGCTGTAAGGAGAGAAGAAGAGGTTGCTTTCCTCGGATTGCAGCTCTTTGTAGAGGTCGAAGGCGAAAGCGTTATTCCCCGCAACCAGTTCAGTCGTGTCTGCGGCGGGTATATCTGGTTCCAAATTCCTTGGCGCTTCCGATTTGGCCAGTCCGATGTTGGCATTTGGCGTCGCCGAATTGTTACATCCGGCCAGCAAAGCTACGATAATGACTGCGGCCAGAATCGTAATTGCTAATCTTGATCGGAAACGTTTTTGTATATTCATCATTGACCTCCTCTTCTCAAAAAACTGGCTGGCCGATGTCGGCCAGCCGGCCCGCATCTATTATTCAGTTACCACAATCCCATTGCTCAAGTCTTCACCGCTTATCTCCGGTTTATAGTAGGAATAGACTTCGGAACTGGTTCCCTTGGCCTTCACAGGATACTGTGCCTGAACTTCGAAGCTGAAGGATACCTTATCACCGGGGAAGAGGTTTTCGATGTAGAATATCACCTTTCGACCGACGATCTCATAGCGTTTCATGTTTTTGTCGCTATCGACGATACTGGCGATGGTATCGGTTAAGGGAACGAATCCAGTTGGGACGGAAATATCGACTACCACCATACCTGCTTCCATCTCGACGGGCGGATTGAATGCCACTTCGGCGGAAACCGTGACGGTGTCATTGACCTCCACCTCTGTAGCGTCGTAGTCGACATCGACAGTCAGGATTGGATATTCCATCGCATCTACTTCCGGCATGTTGTACCGGGTAACCACCTGGGCGATGGCCTCGCCTTCTCCGTTCACATCTATGGTTACCTCTTCATTGACCGGAACCTGGACGATCTGGAGTACATCGAAGTTCTCCTGAGTTATAGTGAGTTCGTGTTCTTCTTCGCCGGCGGTGATAGTCACTTTCAGATCAACGTCGGATCGTGCATCGGAAGAATACTCGGCCAGAGCCTGCAATGCCACGACGGTATCCTGTGTGGAGCCGTAGCCGCCGTAGGCATTCCTTTGCGAGACCAGCCATTTGGCCGCGCGTGAAGCGTTGAATGGGTCGTCATGTTCGATCAGCGCCAGGGTGGCATAGGCGGTCGTTTCCACAACGGCGCTTCGATTCTGCGGCATTCCCCGCCAGCCAAAATCATCGTTCGAATCTTCTAGTGGTAGGACACCGCCACCCCAATGAAGTCCGTTCTCATCTCCCTCGGCCAGACCCATCAATTTATTGTAAGCCTCATCGGCCAACTCGCTGCTGGCCATCTCCAGGGCATAGGTGGTGATGGCAACGGTGTAGGCATCGTTCATGTCATCCAGTTGTTTTTCAAGGTAATCGACCGCATCGGCTGAAGCGGATTGCTCGCCTGCTTCCATCAGGGCGATGGCCACAAAGGCGGTGAGGGCATCCTTGCCCTGAAGTCCGCCCAGTATTTCCTGGTGGCAGATGAACCCGACTGCTTCAAATGAGCCGTCTTTTTTCTGATGGGAAACGATCCAGTTTTCGGCTTCATCCAGAATGTTTTCATCGATATACATCACATCTTTGGCCTGGGCGAAACTTTTGAGCACGAAGGCCGTAAGCCACAGGCTGCCCGTTTCATCGCTTTCGCCGAAGGCGGAGAAGCTGCCGTCCCGATGCCGATAAGTAAGCTCTCGCTGATAGCCGGTGATCATCAGTTTTTCAGCTTTGGCCATGATCTCCGGTTTGAGTTGCCCGCTTTCCTCAAGGTATTTGGTGATGAATACGTCAGGAGTGAAGTTCATCATATTTTGCTCGCCGCAGCCGAATGGCATTTGCAGCAATCCCTCCAGTCCCTCGAGCGTCTGGGTCAGGAAGCTGGAAGTGACAGCCACGTAGGCTCGGCCGGAGTCATCG
>CAZJQZ010000079.1:0-10671 GCA_964548045.1 uncultured Dehalococcoidia bacterium
TTGCCTGTAGCTCAACAGATTCAGCAGACAATGAAGTTAATTTGTACCAGGAAAAGAGCACCGATGTTACAGAAATTTTCCTGGAAATCGATTCACCCCCTGATGAAACCGTGTTTTACGAGAAGGATATAATAGTTTCGGGCAAGACTGTTCCCGGGGCTGATGTTACCGTTTGTGGAGTGCCGGTATATGTTAACGTAAACGGCGAATTTTCAGTTGCCAAAAGCCTTGGTTTTGGAGCAAACATTATTCGCATAGTTGCAGATGCTGATAATGCCGAAGTCGTTGAATATCGCACATTGGCCTATTCTCCATAACATTTCTGGCAACGCTAGTCGCCGCAGTTTGCGCAGTGCCCAAAGATGGCCATGTGCCGGATATCGGGGACAAAGCCATATTTTTGAACAAGGACTTTTTCAACAGGATCAAATATTTCCTCGTCGATATCAATTGTCCGCCCGCATTTCTGGCAGATTAGATGATGGTGATGCCCATGCTCGGCATGATGGTAGTAAAGCTTGTTTTTGCCCAGGTCGGTTTCGTCCACCAGATTTACTTTTTTGAGAAGTTCCAGGGTTCGGTAGACCGTTGACTTGTTCACCTCGGGATATATGGCCGCGACCTGTTTGTGGATTTCTTCCGGGGTGATGTGCTTTTCAGCGCGATGCAGCACGTCGATAATCATCGACCGCTGCGGGGTAATGCGGTATCCCTTCGCTTTCAAAGTTTCCTGACAGCTCACTTCTTTGTTTCCCTGCCTTTCTAAGCCGTAGTTGCAATAATGATCCTTGAATTCTGGAAATCGACTTCTCGCACACTTCCTTCAATCTCTTTGCGTTCGCCGAACAGCGTAACCAGGTGCAATTTGTTCCCTTCGATTCTCAGGTTAGTCACATCCTCAAGAATGAATTCATTATCTTTAACTTCGTTCAAGTATGCTTTGGCCAGACACATTTGTTGCCTCCTCTAAGAACCGCTCATTTGCTCTGAAGCTTTGCTCAGGAATTCATTGGCTTTTTCAAGCTGTTTGGCGGCTTCCAGTATATCATCAGAAACGGCCGTTTCGCCGAGAGTCTTTGCCTTGTCAGCCCATTCCCGAAATTCGGCTGCGTGTTCTTCGTTGTGCTCTACCCAGTGCTCCAGCAAGTGATGGAGCTTTTCCTTCTCATCCATATTGTTCTCCTTTACGGGATGCAATTGCAACCAATTGCAATTATCGTACGCGACGGTGGACCTGTCAAGATTATCTGGCAATCTGCTATAATCCGGTTTGTAAATTATGCCTGAGTTGCCTGAAGTTGAGACTATCAGGAACGCGCTCATCCCCCGGATAACCGGCGCTTGCTTTACCGGGATTGATTTGTTCTGGGGGAAAGCGGTTCGCAAACCATCGCCGGAAGATTTCTGCCGGGAACTTGTGGGGCGTAGAATCGAGACCATTCGTCGCCGGGGGAAGTATTTCCTGTTTGATCTCTCAGGCGATGAAATTCTCGGGTTGCATCTCAAAATGACGGGCATACTTTTATTAGAACCTGCGTCAAAAGAACCTCAAAAACATACCACGGCCATATTTCGGCTGGATGGCGGAGCCGATCTGCATTTTATCGATCAGCGCAAGTTCGGATCGCTCTGGCTGGCAAAGGTTGAGAATGAGATTATTGGCAAACTAGGGCCTGAACCTCTGGATGGGGCCTTTACTTCGGCAGTTTTGCAAAAGGTGGCAAAGCGGCATAACATACCGATAAAGGCGCTGCTGCATGATCAGCATGCCATAGCTGGTGTGGGTAACATGTATGCCGATGAAGCTTTGTTTGCAGCCGGAATTCATCCCCTTAAAAAAGCAAGCGCACTCACCGACAATGAGGTTGAGCGGCTCCATAGAGCCGTAATTGAAGTGTTGGAACGGGGAATACGGCACAACGGAGCCAGTGTCAGCAACTATTGTCTTCCCGATGGCACTCAGGGAATGGCCCAAACCCAGTTCCGGGTGGCGCATCGGCAGGGTGAGACCTGCCCGGTTTGCGGGGCTATCATCACCCGGATCAGCGTTCGTGGTCGGGGAAGTTATTTCTGCCCTGCCTGCCAGCCGGAGATTTGAGGCAATCATGAAAAGGGATGAGATTGCAGAATTGCTTGGCAATGTTGAAAAAATCTTTGAGCAGGAGAGGAATCTGATCGAAATCGACTCAGGACGGGTGATTTTTGTCGGCGATACGCATGGCGATATTGAGGCTACTGAGAAAGTCCTGGACAGGTATTTGAATCCTGAGAATAAAATCGTTTTTCTGGGTGATTATGTGGATCGAGGCCCGGCTTCGGAGAATAACCTGAACCTGCTGTTTCAAACGAAGCTGGAATATCCCCAAAACCTATTCTTGCTGATGGGCAACCATGAAGGACGCCCACTCCTGAAATTCTATCCGGCCGATTTCTGGGAAAGGCTTGCCCCCGAACTTTATGAACAATATGCCGCCGTTCTTTCCAGGCTTCCGCTGGCAGTTTCCACTACCAATGGAATCATCGCCTTGCATGGCGCTCTGCCGGAGGTTGGGGCGCTGGAAGATATCAACGCGATTGAGATGGGTGGCGACCAGTGGCAGCAGATAACCTGGGGCGATTGGCAGGAAAAGGAAGGCAGGTATCTTAACAGTGGTTTTCTAGCCGCGAGGCCGCAATTTGGGCAGGGCTGGTTTGAAGAGAACATGGCTAAACTGGGAAAGAGTGTGCTTATTCGGTCGCACCAGCCGAATGCCAGTCCGGTGATATTTGATGGCAGGTGTCTCACTATATTCACCTCCTCTGCCTATGGTCCCGTTGTAGCTGAGAGAACCATCGCTGTTACCGATATTTCCCGCGAAGTCAAAACGGTTGATGATCTGTTGCTGGAGAAAATTTAAGTAAGGGTTCAAAATTTTGAACCCTTACTGGATGTGACATTTTGGCCCTTCTCTTGAAGGGAAAGAGAATTAAAATTGATGTACAAACTGATCGATACTCACGCTCACCTTGATGAGGTGGAAAATCTTGACGACGCGATTGAAAAAGCCCGGGATTGCGGGCTGATTGCGGTTATCGCCGTAGGAGTGGAGCGCGAATCCAATAAACGGGCGCTGGAGATATCCGAAAAATACAAATCGTTCGTGTTCCCTGCTCTGGGATGTCATCCTGATACGCTGGGGAAAACAAGCGCAGAAATCGAAGCTGAGCTTCAGTTCATCGAAGATAATATCCCGAAGGCTGTGGCTGTCGGCGAGATAGGGTTGGACTATCTCAAAAGAGTAAGAGAGCAGGCCAGCAAAGATGTTCAGCATCGGGTGCTGAAGGATGTTCTTCAGATAGCCGGACGTTTCGGCAAACCGGTGTCAGTTCATTCTCGGTATGCCTGGAAAGATTGTTTTGAGATCGTCCGGGAGTCGGGGGTTTCCAAAGCGGCCTTTCACTGGTACAGTGGTCCGCTGAGCGTTCTTGGCGAGATTCACAGGGCAGGTTTTTTCACCTCCGCAACCCCGGCTGTTGAGTATGGGGCAGAGCACTCACAGGCCATAAAGGAAACGCCGTTTGAATATTTGATGCTGGAAACCGATTCTCCGGTAGTTTATCATAGAGGCACGGACCTGGCCCGCCCGTCCGAACCGGCGGATGTGGCTGACAGAGTTCTGGAAGCGGTAGCCAAACTGAAGGGAGTGGAACCGGGTGTGGCCGCCGAAATAACGACCGCCAACGCAATCAAGTTTTTTGACCTTTCGAACCGGGGAATAAAATGATAGAGAAGGCTTCTACCAGATTCTGGCTGCTTATGCTGGTCATCATTCCATTTCTGGCACTGGCGGGTTATACAATTGGTATCTATCCGGGCCTCCCGAACGAAATCGGGGCCGGGCTGCCAAAAGGGTTGATCTTTCTCCCCGTTTTGATTTCAATAATGCTCCCTGCAACCTACGGGATAATGATATTTTTCTTTGCTCAGTATTTGAAAAAAGCTCACTATCTGGCAGTGGCTGCAGCTATGGATCTGGGTTTGCTGGGTCTCATCGGAGCGGTTTATCTGGTTAAGGATTCAGCTTAGATGGGAGCATCAGGCAGGAGGAATTTCAAATGATCAAAAAAAGCGGCAGAAGCATCGGCAGAAAAGCAATCATGTCCTCACGGATAATGAATCTGTTGCCGTGGGTCGGGGTTGGCATAGCGATAGTTGGACTGATTACTCTGGTTTTGGGTATCCTGACTGCCGTGGTATCGGGACTGGTGCTGGGTGGGATTTCTCTCGCTATTGCAGGATTTGGCATAATCCTTTGCGGAATCGTGCTGTTCTTTGCCATGTGTATTGTTCAGGATATCACCGGGATGTTCTGACTACGGTTCGCTGCCTTTTCGATTTACAGCCAGGAGAGAAGCACCTGCTGATAGTCCTGCCAGCACTGCTCCGGTGATGTAGGCCCATTTGAGACCATCGAGAAATTCGGCAATCTCCGTGTTCCCAAAAGCTTCAGGCCGCATCGTTGTTGTAACTGGGGCTACATTGTAAAGAACCGCCCCGGTAACTGCCAGCCCGAGCACCATTCCTACATTGCGCATGGCTGCCAGCGTTCCGGAGGCAATGCCCAGATACGGAGGCGGGACACTCCCCATGACGGCGCTGTTATTGGGACTCTGGAATATACCCATGCCAATTCCCATGATTGCCAGACGCCATGCCACATCCCAGACACTCGATGATTCGTTTAATGCGCTCAGGAAGATCATGCCCAGGGTGGCAATGGCCATGCCGATGAAGGTAAAAGACCTGGTCCCAATTCGATCGGACAGGACCCCGCTTACAGGTGCGAAAAACAGGGTAGCCACAGGGGCTACGATCATCACCAGGCCAACTTTAAGGATACTGTAATGAAGTACATATACCAGGAAGAACGGGGTCAGGAAAATTGCGGCGTACAGTGCCATGAAGTTCAGCAGAGCGCTAAGATTGGCAAAGCTGAATACCCTGTTTGTAAACAGGCTCAGGTTCAGTATGGGTTGTGCCGATCTTTTTTCGATTCGGAAGAACGCAATGGCAAATATTACCCCTACGATTAGCAGTGTCAGGCATGTTGCCGAAAGCCATCCCCAATCCTGGCCACGATTGGCATACAAAGTCAGGCATCCCATGAAGACCAGGGCGGTCAATGCGCCTGGCCAGTCGAGATGTTGTTCGGGCTTTGTTTTTCCCGGAGGAATGACCCTCCTGCCCATGATCAACGCGGCGATGCCAATTGGTAAGTTGATGAAGAAGATGTATCGCCAGCTCAAGTGTTCAGTGATTAAACCGCCCAGCGTTGGCCCCAACCCCAGGCCCACTGCAATGGAGACGGCATATATTCCCATGGCTTTGCCCCGTTCATGGGGTGGAAAAGCCGAAGTAACGATCGCAAAACCTACTGCCATCGTCATCCCTGCTGCCAGCCCCTGGAAGGCGCGAAAGGCAATAAGCATCCAGATACTCTGTGACAGGCCACACACAACTGAGGTTATGGTGAACGCGGCCAGACCATAAACGAAAACCTTCTTGTATCCGATCATGTCTCCCAGCCGGCCGTAAAACAGAATGAGGCAACTGATGGTCAGCAGATAGATGCTCGGTACCCATTGAGCGATTGAGATATCCGTATCAAAATACCGGGTGATTTCCGGGAGGACGGTGTTGACAATGCTGCCATCCAGCGGACCCATTATACTGCCCAGCATTACGGCAGCCAGGATTTGCCATTTGGCAGGATGACCGGTCGTTGGTGGCGGTGCACTTGATTGTTGCATGATGATTTGCTTTACAAACTATTGTTTACATAATAGAAGCGGTGGCCGATTGCAAATCGGCCACCGCTTTTCTATAGAAAATGATTCCTCTTATTTGGCGGCCGCTTTTCTTATCCTCAGTGTTTCGGCGTAGGTCTCAACCCTGGTTCTTAAGAGTTCCATCGGTGTATCTCGGGTGTCCATCTGATCGGTCTCAACTGCCAGTACCGGGACACCGGTCCGTTCCTCAATTTCTTTCTTCACGATCTGAGGGAAACCGCCAACCGGCCTGCAGGCATACATTCCATTCCAGATAATGCCTTCGAGATCGAAGTACTTGATAACCTCGACAGTCCTGTAAAGCAACCCTGAAACGCTGTGTGTCATTCCCATCCGCATGAAAGCCTGGGCTGTTTTTTCAAATCCGTGGTAGTCGGTTTTGGTCATGTCTTTGGGGTGAACCCAGAAGAATGGTGCGACCACTGGCGCCAGTCCGGCCTCTTCCACCATAGAGTTAATGGCAGGATCAGTAAACCAGGGCATGGTCCAGGCGATTCTCGGTGCGCCTTTGGGGGTTGCTCCCCTGCCTTCTGCAACCAGTTTCTCTCCCTCTTCAGCCAGCATGTTGATCGCGTCCAGTCCTTCCTCCATAGTTCTGCGTTCCGGATTGGTGATCATCATGTAGAACAACAGGAGGTTGTTATTAGCTATCGGCATGGGATCGGCTTTCTGGCATTCCAGCACTCGTTGAAAACCAAGGTAAAGCTTACCGATCTCCATACGGGCGGCGTTCATGTGATCCGGCCCGACATGAATATCGTATTTCTCATCGAGTTCCCTGATGACGTTCTCCAGTTCGGCGCCGAAGTATTTCACCTTGTGATCCTCGATGAAGGGATAGTTGTTGGGATATGCGTCCCAGGGGGAGTCGAGGCAGTTATCGATGATGATACGGGGCACTCCGGGGAAATGGTATTCGATAAGCTCATCGGTCTTGGATTCATTATCACAAAAGAAGCTTGAGACCAGGAATACGTCCGGCATGGGATTGAGTTTTTTCAGGAAACCTCCCAGTCTCATTTTGTTAGCGCCGCAATGTCCGGCGCCCGGCGCCATACCACTGGCCTCGGCCAGATCGAAATAGGGTTCTGCCATGTCGAGCATCATCCCCAGGATGAACAGATTAACGAATTCCGGGGTTGCCGCATAGTAATCTCCGGCCAGGTTTATGGAAGTTCCCAGCCGGGGTTCGAGAGGATAAGTATAGAAAATAACCTTGCTGTACTCTTCTTTGCAGAGTGACAGGTCGATGAATTGTTTCATCCAGATGCCCCATGCCTTGCGCACTCCCTGTGACTCCATCCAGAAATACTTGTTAAGCCGGTCGATCCCTCTCTGGCAATCCTCCGGGCCGATACCGGCCATTTTGAAGACCTTCTCGATCCGTTCCTTGTCTTTCTCTATTTCCTCATCAGTGTAGTTGCAGAGTTTGAATAATTCTTTGTAATACATGATTAACTCCTTATCGACTCCACAAAGGTTTCCAGTCGGGTGCTGAACTGCCCTCTCTCAACGGAATCGTAATCCGAGGTCAGTTTGAGCATGGGAACGTTGGCCCCTTTCTTGAGCACATCCGGGAACCAGTACGATTCGAAATCATCCGTTTCCCGGGCCAGCAACTGATACCAGACCACTCCATCGACTTCGAACTCTTTGGCCAGTTTGACGGCGAATTCCTTTCGCTCGGTTCCCGGACGGAACCATGCCGGGGGAACTCTTCTGGTGAAGTACCGGTCGGCCAGAGCATCTATCAGGTCGCCTTCAGGATTCACCGTTTCCCAGTAGTGTCGAATCCCTTCCCCGAATTCCTCAACAATTGTGGTTCCACCTGCAGCGTCGATGAAATCAAGGATTCTGTGATCACCGTAAGCCATGGCGGTGCCCATGAGCATCAGCCGGGGGCCTTTTATCTCAGGGCCTTCGGTTCCTTTGAGTCCGGCGGCGATCTCCTCAAGTTTGGCTACCACCACCTTTTTATCGAGCATGAGTGAGGCGTGGTTGAGCATAATGAAATCTTTGGTGGTGATAGGGGGCCTTTTGGATTTGCGCATCAGGCTGATTTCTTTTAAGAGGTTCCGCTCTTTATTGCAAAGGTCGATGGCCTCTTTGAGTTTATCATCCGTGATCTTGTTTCCGGTGAATTCTTCCAGCTTGTCCTTGAACATATTGAATCCTGTGGCAACGTATCCGACGGACCAGTCATGCTTGGTATGAGGAATGCCGTATCTCACCGTTGTCATCTCGGTAAATACATCCCAGGTATCCGCAACAACTCTGACGTGATTGTCGGTTACTGGTACCACGTACATATCGATCTCGTTGTAGATCGGCTCGGTTCCGAGGATCCGGTATCCGATATTGGCCCGGGCGAAGGTGTAAATCCATCGGCTCATGTAGGCGCCCGAAACCTCTACCGGTTCGTGGTCCCCTCCTCGATTAAGCGCTACCGGCACTGCATCTGCTGCCAGCACCAGTTCATCCGGGAAATACCCTCCCGGGTAGTAACCAATGATCTTTTTGCCCTGTTTTTTGAGTTCTCTTAGCTCAGCTCCGCGGGTTTTGAGCAGCTGATTGAGTTGGTCAATTGCTTCCATATGCCCTCCTTCAAGGTAATTCTTATAGGAATTTAGTTTCCGTGGCAACCATTATATATTAAATTAGTTGCCGTGTCAACTATGTGCTATTTATCTCGACAGATTGACAGCCGCATTCTATAATGCATTAAAGTAGCGGTTAAGTGCTATGGAAAAGAATGACCAAAAAAAGGTTGTCTCAGATTTTATCAAAGCATTCAGTTGCTCTTATTCGACCACCAAAAACCTGGGCAGCGTTCTGGGAGTCGAAGAGGATGATCTTCTGTTGCGGTCCGTAGTGGGTTTCAGTTCCGGGGTGGGCACAATGGGGGATACCTGCGGCGCTGTAAACGGTGGAGTTGTGCTTCTGGGCAAACGCTTCCCGGAGATGCCGTCGGTGCAGTTTCATTCTCTGTGTTCCGAATTTTATCGCAGATTAGAAGAACGAGTAGATACCCCAGATTGTGGCAAAGTCCATGGGGGAAAGCATCTAGTCAGCAACTTTCGACGGGCCATCCTGACAGGCAAATCCAGAAAGTGTGTTGAAATCCTGAAAGAAGGTTCCGGGGTTCTTTCGGAGTTGGCTCGGGAGGTTGAAGAAGGAAGTTTCTCTTATTACCACAGTGACATTGAATCAGCCGTCAGTCATTTCGAAGCGAACACGTTTCATTGCAGTCAGTCTGTAATCTCTGAGGTGGGCAGCAAATTAAATATTCCGGTCGATCATATTCTTGGGCCTTCGAAGGGATTCTGTGGCGGGATCGGATTTAACGGGACACTTTGCGGGGCAATCTCGGCGGGAGTGCTTTGCCTGGGCCTCAAAGCCGGAGTGGATTTGAGCCGATCCGGTTATGGGAATACTCTCAAAATCATGTTCTATGGGTTGCTCCAAAGTGATGGCGTCTTCAAAGATGAAAAGAAATTTGCCCCGGCGAAACTATATGAGCAATGCCGGGAAGTGTATCGGACGGTGGAACGTGAATATGGCGCGGTCCACTGCCGGGAGATTCTGGGTTTAAGGCTTGATACTGAGAATGGAATCCAGCAATATATTGCTGAGGGCAAAATCACACATTGCCGCAATATTGTTCGTACTGTTACTGACACTGTCCTGAAGTTATGAAAACCTCTGATTTCGATTACGAACTCCCGCCAGCGATGATTGCTCAGACCCCTGTTGAACCGAGGGATCAATCGCGTTTGCTGGTACTCAATCGCACGGATGGTTCGATCGAGCACCGGGGCTTCTTTGAGATTATCGAGTATCTTCGTCCCGGCGACTTGCTGGTTATGAACGAAAGCCGGGTGATTCCGGCCCGGCTGTTTGGGCACAAAGTCGATGGCGGAGGGAAGGTCGAGTTTCTACTTTTAAACCGGGTTGGTGACTCGATCTGGGAATCGCTGGTGCGGCCGGGAAGACGTGTCCGTCCCGGCACGGTGGTCGAAATTGAATCTGAAAACCGCCAAAACCGGATGTCGATTGAAGTGCAATCCAAAACCGAAAACGGAACGGTGATGGTTCATTTATCCGATGACGGATTACTGGATACTCTGGGAGACGTGCCTTTGCCTCCTTACATTCACACTCCGGTTGGTGATCCGGAACGCTATCAGACGGTCTACGCCAAAACCAAAGGCAGTGTCGCTGCCCCGACAGCCGGATTACATTTCACGCCTGATTTGCTAAATCAAATCACCTCCAAAGGGATTGAGCTGGTGTTTGTGACGCTGCACGTTGGGCTCGGATCGTTTCGCCCGGTTAAAACTGAGAACCCCGCGGATCATTCACTTCACAGGGAATACTTTGAGGTGGATGCCAGTGCGGCCCGAAAATTGAATCAGGCAAAAAAGGAAGGACGGCGTATTGTGGCTGTTGGGACTACTGCCGTGCGATCGTTAGAGCGGGCAATTCAACCTGAAGGGGAAGTGAGGCCGTTTACTGGCTGGAATGATTTGTATATTCTGCCCGGTTATAAGTTCAGTGGAGTGGATGCGCTGGTGACCAACTTTCACCTGCCGCGATCTACCTTGCTTATGCTGGTCGCCGCCTTCGCCGGGAGAGAACGGATACTGGCAGCTTATGAAGAAGCAATTCGGAATGACTACCGGTTTTACAGCTTTGGCGATGCCATGCTGATACTTTAGGGTTGGCTACCGGTAGATTCAAGAATCCCCAGAGACCGCATCCAGTTAACCGAAATAAAAATGAACTTTTCTGCAAAATACTGCGTCAGTGGTTTTGAACATTGGGGAACCCAAACGTCTGCAA
>CAZJQZ010000080.1:0-10510 GCA_964548045.1 uncultured Dehalococcoidia bacterium
GACGCCTTGAGAATACATATGACGAATCATCGACTTGAAACGCAGGGGTTTTCGTGAATTTAATTGAAGAAGTGGTGACAGGAAATAGGCTGGCCTTTGAACAGTTATTTAATCGATACAAAGAGCGAGTCTTCAATGTCGCGTTTTCCATGTCTCGAGACCCTGTGGAGGCAGAAGATATTGTGCAGGAAGTGTTCATCAAAGTATACAAATCGATCGGCAAATATCGCGGCGGCGAGCGGGAACTGGATAGCTGGTTGCGCCGCATCACGTTGAACGAATGTGTCAGCCGATTTCGGAAAAATGGGGTGGATAAGACCTCTTTCGAGAAGATGAGTGAAGCCGGTTACAGTTTCCCCCAAAACGAATCATTTACCTCGCCTGAAACGCATCTAATGATGCGCGAAAAGCAAAGAGAGACAAGAGAACTCCTCAATGCGTTGGATCAAAAGCACTACATGGTCATGGTCCTCAGGTTCTATCATGAATTGTCGTATGGTGAAATTGCTGAAATGCTGCGGATTCCAGTTGGCACCGTACGATCACGATTATCGATTGCCATCAAAACGTTGCGCACCATGCGTGCACGCATTGATGAAGATGAAGGCCGGGACCTCAACGAGGGGGTTGCATCATGAATTGTAATGAAATCGAGCCGTTGATGATTCGTTATCTGGAACAGGATATTAATTCTGCGGAACGTGAGAAAATAAAAGCGCATCTCGAATCTTGCCCGAAATGCCGTGACGAACTGGAGGCACTGGCTTCCGAGATGAAGGCATTTCGTGAGGATGTGGACCAGATGTGCGATACCGCCAAACTTTCGCCGGATGTCTGGAGCAAGATCGATGAGCGGCTTTCAGCGGAAGACCGATCCTTCGGGAATGCTTTCAAGAGGACTGGCAGGCAAATTAAAACAATGGTGGCCGGATGGTTCACCGGCAGACCCACCTGGCAGGTGATAGCCAGCCAGGCAACCATAGCAATTCTTTTAATTACAGTTATTGCGATTGCCATCAATCTCCCTTCGTCATCGGGAGAAGATACAACAAATACGAAAAATGCCAGCAACGCAAACAATGCCGACAATACTCAATTAGCTAAATACAGTGAATTCAAAAATGCACCCAATCCTACAGTAGCTCCGGTAATTGAAGTTGATGAGCAAGGCAACTTTACAGTAACTCCACGAGAATTAACAATTGTACCAGGGCCAGCCGGACCCGAAGTGCCGATGGGTCCGCAAGGCGATGAAGGCATTGCTGAGCCTCGACCAACAATTACGGTAAACCCGGCAAGTGGACCTCCCGGTAGTATGGTTACTATCGGAGGATCGGGATTCGTGCCATCAGACCATGATGATGATTTTGCACAATATTATACACACGGTTCTATAGACGCTTCGATTACAAACCTGTCGCTGGTAGATGATCGCATGATCGTGCAGACCGGTAATATGAATTTGAAGGTCCGCAGCGTTGCCGAAGCGATTCGCAGTATCCAGCAGATCACCGCTTCGATGGGCGGGTACGTGGTCTCTTCCAACTGGGAAGGCGGTGAAAAAAGCAATTCGGCAAACATCTCCGTTCGCATCCCAACCGAAAACTACGAAAATACTGCCGGCTCCCTGCGCGGTCTGGCGATGGAGGTGTTATTCGAGAGCGCCAAAGCAGACGACGTCACCGAGGAGTACACCGATTTTGAATCACAACTCAGGAACCTTGAAACGACCGAAAACCGATACCTTGCCCTGCTGGAAAAGGCGGAAACCGTCGAGGACATGCTGACCGTCGAGGCACGGATTTCCAAAACGCGCGGGCAAATTGAAAAAATCAAAGGCCAGATGCAATATCTGGAACGCACCTCGGCAACCTCTCTCATCAGTATCTATCTTGTTGGAGAAACTGAACTGGAGGTTGATTTCGCCGCCAACAAAATCGAGATAGAGAAGGGGCAGACGGTCCGGTTCGCCGACAATGCCACCGGAGGATCGGGGCCTTACGGGTACCAATGGGATTTCGGGGATGGTACGGTATCCACCGCACAAAAATCGGTATCGCACCAGTACAAAAAGACCGGGGAATTTACCGTCTTGTTAACGATCACCGATTCCGAAGGGGATTCCAAGACCGAGGTCAAAAACGACTACATCACCGTGATCGGTGATGATGGATGGAGCGTCAGTGATATCGCCCACTCCGCATGGGATGGCCTGGCTTCTATTTTCAAGGTAGTGGTCCGCATCATCGTCTGGATGGGCATCTTCTCGCTGATCTGGATTCCGGTGCTAGTGATTATCATTCTGATAATCCGGCGACTTTTCAGGGAAGCTTAGACTACATTCTAAATTCCCATTAACTGCGCAATCTTTTCCCGATGGAAATCCGGGTCGCCGAAAAGCGGCCAGACTTGCCGGGCCCGCTGATAGTAGAGGCCCATATCATGGTCCCTCGTTGTGCCCAGCGCTCCGTGAATCTGGATTCCCATTCGTGAACTGTGGTTGTAGGCATCGCTCACAAATGCCTTGGCAATGGATGCTTCCATTGCCAGTGGCAGCCCCTGATCGATCTTCCAGGCGGCATAGTAGGTGAACCGCTTACCCATACCGGCATCTGTCCACATATCCGCCAGATAGTGCTGGATTATCTGGTAACTCCCAATGGGCTTCCCGTACTGTACTCTTTCTTTGGCATAGGCCACGCTCTCAGCTACTACCCAGTCCTCACCGCCGTTCATTTCCGCACACTTGGCTATGATTGCTTTCTGAAGCATCTTTTCTATTACTGGCCAGCCCTGATTCAGTTCACCCAGCATGTTTGCTTTTGGCACACGCACATTTTCCAGAACAACTTCGTTTTGATGTTCATGTGATATGGTATGAAGAGGCGTGATCTGAATGCCCGGGCTCCTGGCATCAACCAGGAAGAGTGTAATTCCTTTTCCCGGTTTGGCGGAGGAATCAGTCCTGGTAACGCACAGCAGGTAGTCTGCGATCTGGGCATCTTGCACGAACATCTTGGTCCCGCTGATGATAAATTCATCACCGTCCGGTTCAGCTTTGATGGTGATCCCTTCGGCATCGAATCGAGGCACGGGTTCCGTGAGAGCCAGCGAGAGTATCATTTTTCCTTCAGCGATCTGTGGAAGGAAATGGTTTTTCTGATCTTCACTGCCCGCATCAAGGATCGCTGTGGTACAGAGGGTAGTATCGAAGAAAGGACCTCCCATGCATGCCCGTTCCATCTCTTCGAGGAGGACGACCAGTTGCATAAAGTTGCCGTCGATGCCGCCGTACTGTTCTGGAATCAGCATGCCCATCCACCCGAGTTCCGCCATCTTTTGCCAGACCTGGGGGCTGTACCCTTTGGGATCATCCTCGAGTTCGCGGACCAACTCCTTGGAGAATTCTTTCTCCAGAAAATCCCTGCTTATACTTCGGATCAAATCTTCGTCTTCGGTGAAATCAAGATTCATGACTGTTCCTCGCTGCTTGATTTTGGGAGGGACGTGCTTCGTCACGTCCGATTGCGGCCATGATAAAAAATGGCCCTCCTATTTCCGGGGAAGTTCCAGTTCCATCCAGGCGATGAGATTCCGTTGTATTTCCGTTGTTCCTCCGGCAATCGTCATTCCGAGATCATGCTGACAGGCATACTCAAACGAGCCATGCAATCTGGCCCACTTCGAATCGGCTTTGATAGGGCCGTACATGCCCAGAACCTCAAGCCCTACTTGTGATATTTTTATCATCAGCTCCGAGCCAACTCGTTTAACGGCGGACGATTCCCCGGGCACGCGGACCCCCTTGGTTTGAAGCCATGCAACGTAGTAAGCCCATTGCCGCCATATTTCCAGTTCGATCTGACATTGAGCCAACTTGTGCCGAACCACTGCCGCTTCACCGGGGGTCCGGCCATCGAACCCATGTTCTTTGACAAAACTGATCAGTTCATCGAAATCCCTGCGGGTCTCTGCCACGAAAGCAACGCCGGTTCGCTCAAAATCCATCCCGGCCATGAGCACATACCAGCCCTGGTTCTCTTCGCCGATGACGTTTTTTCTGGGAACGCGGAAATTATCAAAAAATACTTCATTGTAAGAGTGCCCGCCATACATCCGCAGTACTGGCCGGATTTCAATTCCCGGCACATCCATAGGGGTCAGGAAATAGGTGATTCCCTTATGCTTGGGAGCTTCGGGATCGGTCCGAGCCAGCAGGATCATGTGGCTGCATCGGTGAGCCCCGGTAGTCCAGAGTTTCTGCCCGTTGATGACCCAATCATCGCCATCCAATACCCCGGTGGTGGCGGTGATCGAGGCCAGGTCGGAGCCGGAATCTGGTTCGCTCCAGCCCTCTGTCCAAGTGGTTTCACCGCTGGCGATTTGCGGGAGCCATTTCTTCTTTTGCTCTTCGGTGCCCCGTTCCAGTACGCCGGCGGCGGCGACCACCGGGCCCGGATCAAAACCGGGAATGCGGTGATATGCCCGAATTTCCTGAAAGATCATCTGTTCCTGTTGACCAAAACCTTTCCCTCCCAGTTCCTTTGGCCAGGGGAGCGAGAGCCATCCCTTTTTACCAAGCTCTTTCCCGATCTTCCGGTGGAATTCCCAGGCTTCGTCGTGTTCGTAGCAATAGTCTATTTTAGCGGTGAACCATCCTTCAGGGGCTTCCTTTTCCTTTTGAGAAAAGTACTCTTCAAACTCCTGCCGGAGGGCTTCCTGTTCGGGCGTGAAGTTGAAATCCATTCTTACCTCTCATCTTCCTCGGAGTCATTGGGTCTCGGGAGCAGAAACAGGATGAGGAAGGCGCCTATCCACATGAGTCCGGTTATGAAATTCCCATTCTGAGTTCCGGCAATCAACATCATCCCGATAGCAGCCGCAATAATGGCTGCTGTTATAGCTATTCTCATCGTCATTCTTTCACCTCCCGCTTTGCAAAACTATGGGGATACCCGGCATAACTTTTATGAGCTAAGCCAACTATCCCCATAATAACCAATCGCTTTTTGTTTCCCTACTTCTGCCGGAACTGGGAGAAATCGGGCTTCCTCTTTTCAATGAAAGCCATTTGCCCTTCACGCGCTTCGGGACTCGACTGTATGAATCCGGTCAACTGGGCACCAAAAAGAGCCCTGCCGATATACGGAGCAGTCTCCTCAAGGAAGCTGTTCTTGCAGGCTGTCAGCGCCGAAGGAGCCAGGGCCAGGATTTCACTGCACCACTTATCGACTTCCTCATCGAGCTGCTCGGGAGCAACCACTGCGTTGACTAGACCCATTTCTAGGGCTTCAGGTGCCTTGTACTGGCGGCAGAGGAACCACATCTCGCGAGCCTTGCGTTCGCCAACCAGTCGCGCTAGATAGCTGGTCCCGAAGGCGGCATTGAAACTGCCAACTCTGGGCCCTGCCTGCCCGAACCGTGCTTTCTCCGAAGCGATGGCCAGGTCGCAACAGACCTGCATTACATTCCCGCCGGCGATCGCGACTCCGTTAACGCGGGCAATCGTTGGTTTGGGGCAGGTGGCGATAGCGGTGAAAACATCGACTTTTGGCCCCCATCCGCCGCCGAATCCCCTGGCTTCCCACTCAACATCGCCGCCGCTGCAGAACGCTTTTTCCCCCGCGCCGGTGAGCACCACAACGCCCACTGCCGGATCGTCACCAGCTTCAACAAACGCCTGAACTAGTTCGTGGAGAGTCCAGCGGGTGAAGGCGTTAAATTTCTCTGCCCGGTTGATGGTTATTTTAGCCACATGATCTTTTACTTCATACAGAATATCTTCGTATGCCATTTCACTTCCTTTTCAAAAATATTAGGGGGTTTCGCCCCTTTTTTACCAAATACTAATCTAACCCAGATTCCTCCGGCATGTCAAGTTTACAAAAAGGCTCGGTTGAACGTAGAAGGCATAATGGGCTACAATGGTGCTGTGATAGAAAAGAAAATGTTGCAGGGCCTCAGGAAATGGTTTGCCGATTATGCGGCAACATTCAAGACCGGGGATGAAGAATTTGACCGGAACATCACTCTGAAGGAAGAGCATACAATGCGGGTGTGTCGGGAGATTTCATACATTGGAGAAAACCTCGGGCTGAGTGAGAGCGATCTGCAACTGGCGGAGATTATGGCCCTTTTCCACGATATCGGGAGATTTGAACAGTTCGCTCAATACGGGACATTCGCCGATCATCTTTCCGTGAATCACGCCGAATTCGGAGTGGAAATCCTGAGAGAGAAAGGGGCGCTGGCAGGTTTGAATGAATCGGATCGGGACCTGATCTTCCGGGCGATTGCTTATCATAACCGGCGGGATCTGCCGGAAAACGAAACGGAGATCTGTCTTCATTTCAGCAAAATGCTCCGTGATGCCGATAAGCTGGATATCTGGCAGGTGTTTGCTGATTATTACAGACATGAAGGCGAGAGCGAAAACAGTGTTCTGGTGCATAATTTCCCTGATACTCCCGGCGTTTCACCTGATATTTACCGGGATCTGGTGACTGCCCGGATTGCCAATTACTCGGATGTAAAAAATTTGAATGATTTTAAGTTGCTCCAGGTTGGCTGGGTGTACGATATTAATTTCCCCCCGACTTTCCGGCGAATTCACGAGAGGGGATGCCTGGAGGCGATTCGCAATGTCCTGCCGCAATCTGAGCAGACCGAGCAGATATTCTCTGCTGCTAAATCCTATTTGAATACCAGAATCGAAACTCCGAGATGAAAGCCAATCCACTGAAAATAGGGAATCTCACCATCGATCCCCCTTTCCTGCTGGCGCCGATGGCGGGATTTACCAGCCCCCCTTTTCGAAATATCTGTCGGAAACTGGGTAGCAGTCTGAACTTCACCGAAATGGTCCCGGTTGAAGGCATCCGCCGCCGCCTGCCCCAGACGATGGTCTATCTCGATTCCTTTGCGGAAGAACGGCCCCTGGCAGCGCATATCTATGGCACAAATCCGGAAGCATTTGCTATGGCGGCCGGGATAATCGAATCCCTCGGCCGCTTTGATTTGATCGATATCAACTGCGGTTGCCCGGTGCGCAAGATTGCAGGCAGGGGCGCTGGAGTGGCCCTGATGAATAACCCGGAGAAAATCAGGGCTATCGTTCAATCGACAGTTGAAGCTACTTCCCTTCCGGTCACCGTCAAAACCCGAATCGGGGTTTCGGAAAAATCCGCCAATATCTCCGAGGTAGCTCAGGCCAGCGAGGAAAGCGGGGCCAGCGCTGTCATCATCCATGCCCGGTTTGGAACTCAGCGACACAGCGGGGCGGTGGATTTCGAAATGCTCAAACGCATCAAGGCAGAGCGTTCCATTCCTGTTATCGGCAATGGTGGAATCAAAACCGGGCAGCAGGCTGTTGAGATGATTGAACGAACAGGCGTGGATGGAATAATGATTGGGCAGGGGGCTATTGGCAACCCCTGGATTTTCCGTGAAATCCGCTGTGCCCGGGACGGAGCACCATACGCTCCGCCTTCTGCGGAGGAGCGCAAAGAGGTGATTGCCGAACATCTGCGGGGGCTTTACGAACTCATGTCGATCAAAAACCAGCTTCGTAAACACCCTAATTCGCATGTTGAACGATTGGCATGCGAGGCATTTCGGGGGCATCTGGGGAAGTATTTACGGGGAATGCAGGGAGTAAAAAGCCTGCAGGGGAATCTGATGCAGAGGCAAACAATCGAAGAAGTTATCGAAGCTGCCGGAAAGATTCTGTTAGCCGGATCAGGAAACACCGCTTAGGCTTTTAATGTTACAATGACATTGATGATCGAAACTCAAAAAGGGCTTGCATCGGTGATCGAGCGAGCCGCAGAAACCGGCTGTATTGCCATCGATACCGAATTTGTCTGGGAGAAAACCTATTACCCCGGCCTGGGGATAGTCCAGATCGCCTTCTCCAAAGAGGAGGCTTCCATTATCGACGTGCTTGCAATTGAGGATTTTTCGCCTTTCGGCACAATTCTGTCCGATCCCGGAATCGTCAAGATT
Source organism: uncultured Dehalococcoidia bacterium (assembly GCA_964548045.1). Taxonomy (GTDB): domain Bacteria; phylum Chloroflexota; class Dehalococcoidia; order SZUA-161; family SpSt-899; genus JBGLNL01. Next base: position 8,005 of record CAZJQZ010000080.1, read on the forward strand.
CTGCACGATGCTCAACAGGATCTTACTATCCTTCGCCGGGCAACCGGTATGTATCCTAAAAATATTTTTGATACCCGTCTGACGGCCGGGTTTATCGGATTGAGTTCTTCCCTCTCTCTGGGGACTTTGTTGCGGGAGATTATCAATGTTGATCTGGCCAAGACCGAAACCCGAAGTAACTGGCTGCGGCGACCTCTCACGAAAAAACAAATCGACTACGCAGTTGACGATGTGCGTTATCTGCCTGCTGTTCGTGATGAGTTACTTTCCAGAGTAACAAAACTCGGGCGGGAGGCATGGGTGAATGAAGAACTGGCAGAATATGACAATCCCTCTCTGTATAAAGAAAATGCTCTGGAAGAACAGTTCCTCCGGGTCAAGGGTGTCAGTAAACTTACTCCCAAAAGGAAATCGGTATTACGCGAACTGGCTGCATGGCGTGAAAAGGTGGCTCGCGAAAGGAATTGCCCCAGAGCCTGGGTCATTCCTGATGTAGTCTTGGTAGATATTGCTCAACAGAAACCTCAGTCAATTCCCGAGTTCAATTCAGTCGATGGCCTCACAGGGAAGGCAATCCAGCGATACGGGGCAAAGATGCTGGAAGTGGTCCAAAATGGACTTGCAGGTGCGGTAAAGAGCGCTCCGCAATTCCCGAAACATGGCAGGGATGAGAATTTCCTCAATGCGCGGGTTGATATGGCGCTGGCCTATCTGAAGGGTAGAAGCATGGCTGAAGAGATTGACCCTGCGCTTATTGCCACTCGATCAGAACTCACGGCCCTTGTACGAGAGGGCGCTGATGCTTCGCCTGAAAATCATCGGCTTCTTCGTGGCTGGAGACGGGAATTCATAGGGGAGAAATTGCTCAATCTGCTTTCCGGGGAACTGGTAATCCGGCTTGATCCTGAAACAGGGTTGCCCCGAAGCGTTGAGAGGGACAGGTTATCTTGATGCTATGCAAACCTTCCCGTACCAGAAATTGATTATCCCCGGCACTGAGTTAAGGAACCTCTGAACAAGAGGGGACTTCGGGGGTTTGGGGGTGTCCCCCCATCTATAAAAATCCCCCAAGATTGGGGGATACAGGGGGTTGATCAGAGATTCCTTAAATATGTAACAGACCATATTGATTGAACCCAGGCAAAAAAGCGACCCATACGGGTCGCTTTTTTGTTTTCCATCTGGATATCACCATAATGAGGAAAACCCGCAGGCAAGTTTGAGGGATAGCCCGCTTGTGATGGTGGGGTAAACCCTATAGGCTGGGCAGTGCAGGACATATAGTTATGGTATCGGCCCGAACTGAAATCGGAGTCTGTTTCCAGTCTCATTCCATACTGTATCCTCTTTCATGAAATTAAGGAGGGGAAATGGGTAAACTCATTGAGGGAAAACCGATACCGGGCATACCACGCAAAGACGAGCAGCAAATAATTGTAGACGAATTGCTCAGGCTGCGCCGGAGGGTAGCCGAACTGGAGAACGCGGAGAGCCAGCGCAAGCAGGCGGAGAAGGAACTGTCGCTTCGCCTCAAATATGAAGAGGGGCTGGCCGCCTGTTCCGAGACGCTTGTGACCAACAAATCCGATGCGCTCAAAGAAGCTTTACCCCATTTGCTGGTAACCTCCGAAACGGACCGGGTCTATATTTTCGAGAACTTCTTTGACCCGATCGATGGACTCTGCATCCGGCAAACTCACGAGGCCTGCGCCATCGGCATTATCCCTCAAATCGATAACCCGGAACTGCAGCATACACCCTACAGCGCAGGCTATTCCCGATGGCAGGATGAGCTTTCCAGAGGGGAATCCATTCTGGGGCTGGTGGAATTGTTTCCCCCTGAAGAACGGGATGTGTTGAAGGAACAGGGGATCATTTCGCTGCTGGTACTCCCGATTTACGTGTACGGCAACTGGTATGGTTTTATTGGCTTCGATTGCACTACGGAGCAGCGGGAATGGAAAATGGAAGACGTCCTATTGCTCCGGACGGCGAGTGAATTGATCGGCAATTACCTGGAACGCAAACAGTCAGAGGAGGCACTCCGTGAGAGCGAGGAAAAATATCGCGAGTTAGTAGAACGAGCAAGCGATCTGATAGTCATTGTTCAAGACGGTTTGATCAAATACGCTAATTCACAAGCATTTCAAGTGCTCGGTTATGACCTGAAGGAAGTAGCGGGCAGCACTCCATTTTATGAATATGTCCATCCGGATGAGGTTGAGATGGCGTTAGACCGCTATCGTCGTCGCATGGCCGGGGAGTGGGTACCCCGGACATACGAGACAGCGCTCCTTCACAAGGATGGCAGCAGGATTGAGGTTGAAGTGAGCGGAGGAATGATCAACTATGAAGGCAAATCTGCCGATATGGTTTTAATCCGAGACATCACCGAGCGCAAGCAAGTCGAGGAACAATTGCAAAATCATATGTATGAACTTGGAGAGAGAGTGAAGGAACTCAACTGCCTCTATGATATTAGTAGCATCATTGAAACCCCCGGGAT
>CAZJQZ010000081.1:0-1121 GCA_964548045.1 uncultured Dehalococcoidia bacterium
GTGTTCAAGGCCTGCCACAAGGGCTTCGGCGGGCACAGCCGGGATGCCCTGGGACGGATCATGGCCGGGATACAACTGCAGATGCCTGTTCTGATCGATAGAGCCGAGCAGGCCGAGGTGCGCTGTGAGGATGCTCTGCAGTTCGTGCGCTCCCGCAGCGCGGATCTGTGCTATCTCGATCCTCCCTACAACCAGCACCAGTACGGATCCAACTACCACCTGCTCAATACCATAGCCCTCTGGGACAAGCCGGAGGTGGGCAACGAACTTCGCGCGGACGGACGGCTCAAATACAAGGCGGGCATTCGCCGGGATTGGATCAGGACCCGCTCGCAGTTCTGCTACCGTCGCAGTGCCCCGGAGGCTTTCCGGCGCCTCCTGGAGGCCATTGACGCGCGGCGGATCGTGTTGAGCTACAACACCGAGGGGATCATCCCCTTCGACGAGCTGGTGGAGCTGATGAGCTCCCAGGGACGGGTAGAGCTTCACGGCAACGAGTACGTGAAGTACCGGGGGGGCAAACAGAGCCTCTCCCGTCGGGTGCACAACCTCGAGTTCGTGCTGGTTTTGGATCGCAGCCGCCGTACCTCGAGAGCGGACCGGGATCGCCTGGAGCGGGCCGTGCTGGCCGGCCGGTTGGCCGTGGTGATGAAACGTTCCTTCTGTCCGGATAAGATAAGGCGCCTTTTTTCCATTCCGGAGGGAGATTGCCTGCCGATCGAGCTGGATGGGAGGACGGTACAGCTGCCCATGCCCCACCTGTACCGTTTCTGCCCGGAGGCCGCCGTGATCGTGGAAGCGTCGGCTTCCGGGCATACCGCAGGGCAGCTGCAGCTGTTGATAGAACAGCTCGAAGCCTGCGAGCTGACTGACCGCCGGCAGGAGATCCGGGTGCTGCTCGGAATCCTTGCCGACGGGCGACAGCAGGGAAGCGGCGGGGAGGCGCTCCAAAAGCGCATCCTCTGGCTGCTGCGCAAGTTCGCTCACCGCAAGTACAGGGAGAGCTTCGAAAACACCCTGAGTGAGCTTCGGAGCTTCGGTCGAAAGAATCCGCAGCGATTCGCCCTGCTCATCCGGGGGCTGGAGGAGGTCGAGGCGCTGGCCCGGGTGCGTTTCGCCGG
>CAZJQZ010000081.1:1221-10407 GCA_964548045.1 uncultured Dehalococcoidia bacterium
GGCCGCCTCGGCGGTGGCGCCCCTGGGTACGTTTGCAGTCAGTGTGGAGGCGTTCAAGAGCTTCGGCTCTGCTGTTGAAGCGGAGATTGCGGCGGGGTAATTCCAGCGTTCCTGAGTTCCCGCGGGGGCACACCAGGAGATCTTTCTATTCCACCCAGGTAACCATTTCATCCAGGGATGCCCTGGCCCGCGTGAAGCCGTTGATTGGCGAATCTTCATCAGGATATCCGAGCACCAGGCCGATAACGACAGTCTTGTCTTCGGTAATGGGGAGAATCTTCCTCAAGTGTCTTGGAAAGCTCACGGTGGCTGCCATGATGCAGCTGCCGATGCCCCTCGCCTGTGCCGACAGGCATATCGTCTGGCTGATCAACCCGATATCCAGCATGGCATATTCGATGCTCAGACTCCTGTCAACACAGATTATTATCGCACAAGGTGCATCATAGAGATAATACATATCCTCGTAGTGCCTTTTGCGAGACTCCTTGTCTTCCCGTGCAATGGACATCGAAGTCAGGACTCTTTGACCCACATCCCTATATCGTTTCCAGTGGGCGTCCGGCCATGCCGAGGGCATCGTTATCTCCGGTGCGGGGGACTCCCCGGCAATGATACTCTGCCTGTTTGCCCTCTTGAATCGCTCCAGGGCCTGCCCGGTCAGCACATAGAATTCCCATGGCTGTGTATTACCCCATGAGGGCGCCCACTGCGCGTCCTGCAGTATTTCCCGAATAACTTGTCCCGGGATATCATCCGCTGCATAACTTCTGATACTTCTCCGTTTTCCTATAGCTTTTTGAATATCCATTTTTCTTGTTCTACCTGCCTTGGATCAGCTCGCCGACCTCAGAGAACGCCTTCAGATTCACTCGTGTAAGGATTTTATTGGATCTCCTTGTCTTTCCTCTTGGTATTGTACCCGAATCTCGCCTCCATTTCATTACTATGAAATACAGGCTTTTCGGAGCCGCGCTTGCGCATCTTAAACTGAATAAACTCTATAGAATTATTATTGAAGTGTAGAATTTTTCGTGATACAATTCGCGATATAAATTCTACATCATGCTGGAGGATGATTATGAACTTCGAGGCTTTTATTACCTGTGCGCTTACTGGAGCCGGCGATACTACCGGCAAGAGCGACAAGGTGCCGGTAACACCGAAGCAAATTGCGGACTCGGCGATTGAAGCGGCCAAAGCGGGCGCCGCTATAGCCCACTGTCACGTGCGGGAGCCGGAAACGGGCAAGTGGTCCCGTCGCCCTGAGCTTTACAAAGAGGTGGTGGATCGAATTCGTTCTGCCGACACCGATGTGATAATCAATCTGACTATGGGCATGGGGGGGGATGTGGTCTTTGGTCCCGGTGAGAACCCATTGGCACTCGATCAGGTTGATACGGATATGGTCGGTCCCATGGAAAGAGTAAAGCCTGTAGAGCAATTGCTGCCGGATATATGTTCTATTGATTGCGGCTCAATGAATTTTTTTGACGGCAATTATGTAATGATAAACACTCCCCTAATGATAAGAGCTCTGGCCAAGCGGATTCAGGAATTGGGAGTGAAACCCGAACTTGAAGTGTTCGATACCGGTCATCTGGTGTTTGTTAAAAAACTCATAAAAGAAGGGCTGATTGATGATCCCTGTATGATTCAACTCTGTACGGGCATTCCCTTTGGTGCACCGCCTGATCCGCTTTCCTTTCTATCGACAGTTCATCAACTCCCCCCTGGAGCAGTTTTCTCCGGGTTTGCAATCGGCAGAGATGAGCTTCCATTTGTCGCTATGGCTGTGCTCGCAGGCGGCAATGTACGTGTAGGGCTCGAGGATAACCTCTACCTGTCACGCGGAGTAACGGCTTCCAACGGCGATCTGGTGGAACGTGCCGTGACAATTCTTGAAGCTATGGGCGTGCGCATTCTGGGACCGGATGAAGTACGTGCCAAGCTGAAACTGAAGCAGCGGTCGTAAGCCCCAGGGGCCGGCAGAACACCTGTTCTGTGGACACTATATAAGAAGATACCAAGCCGTTTTCCATATGACCTGGTATCTTCTCTACCCTTCGTGAAAGAATAGAATGGCTGGGTGATTTTTTATATTGCGATCTCCGTCAACTCACCTCAGTATCTCAATATTCCCGTCTATGCCGAGAGCCTGACCCGATACCGTTTTTCCCAAGCTGGAACACAAGAATAGTATCATATAGGCGACTTCTTCAGGTTTGACAAAGGTTTTCATTGATATCGACTGCTCATACATCTCGATCACTTCAGCTTCCGTGATCCCCTTGAGCTTTGCATCTTTTCTGATCACCCGGTTCATGCGTTCCCCTTCCACTATGCCGGGACACATTGCATTCACCCGTATTCCAAACTCGCCAAGCTCCATGGCCATGGTCTTTGTAAGACCGATTAGCGCCCACTTTGCCGCGCAGTAGGGCGATCGAAAAGGGGATCCCATTATTCCCGAGCAGGATGAAAAATTAATAATCGATCCGCCCCCGGCTTTTTTTATTCGTGGGATTGCCAGTCTGGCACAATAAAACTGTCCGTTCAAATCAACTGCAATTGTCCTGTCCCAGTCTTCCGGCGTAACATCTTCGACCCTCGCTGTCGGTCCGGCAATGCCGGCAACATTCACCAGAACGTCCAATCCCCCCAAGTGGGCGTCTGCATCGGCAAACAATTTTTCAACCTGCGCGACATCCGAAACATCACAGAGAGTAACTCCGATGTCCGGCAATTCTTTTTTACATTCAGCTAGAAACTTTTCATTGACGTCGCATACGTGAACTAATGCATCATTCTGCAGAAAATTTTTTGCAACTGAAAAGCCTATACCTGAAGCCCCGGCGGTAATAAGTACACGCATCCCCTTTACTGATAGTTCCATTTCTCCTCCTGTTGTTTGAAAATTGCCATCCTAAAGGTTCGTGGGTGGCGACAACTTGCTGCGCCGCTTCGTTGGTTCGTTCAGCAAGATTGTTTTTTTAACGCGTTTCCATAGCCCCCGCTCTCTCTGTCGATAATCTTCACTTCTCCTTTCTTTTTTCTCTTTGCATTATTCTGGCATCCAGGACCATGATATGGTCCTCATAGACACGCACCGGATTCAGATCTAATTCCTTTATTTCCGGCTGTTTCATTACCATTTCCGAAACACTCAGCAAAAGATCGATCAGCTTATTGATATCACATCCCTTCTGGCCCCTTATCCCCTGCAGAATCGGATATCCCTTGATTTCCCTGATCATTTCCTCTGCATCTGTTCGTCCAAGCGGCGCGGCCCTGAAGGAAACATCCTTCAGGACTTCGGTAAAAGTGCCTCCCAGACCAAACATGATGATGGGACCGAAAACCGCATCATCCAGCGCGCCGATGATCACCTCCAGCCCATCCCCGGCCTGCTTGCAGACCAGAACGCCCTTCAAGGAGGCACTGCGAACAGCAGCTGAGACCCGCTCCATGATATCTGCAAAGCCGGCACGAACCTGGCCCGCGGTCTTCAGGTTAACGATAACCCCGCCCACGTCGCTTTTGTGGGAGACATCCGGGGAGACTACTTTGAGGACAACAGGGAAGCCCAGCTTTTGCGCTACAGCCACCGCTTCTTCGGCGTTGGTTGCCAGTCCATATTCGGGATACGGGATACGATATTGCCCGAGCAAATCCACGGCGGTATGCTCGGGAACAAATATGGATTGATCGGAAAACTCTCTTCTATCCGCACATTGATAATCGAGCCTCTCTGTTTTCTCTCTCTCCCTCCGCACTTCTGCGAATCTCACGGCCGCTGCAATCGTTCGTATGGCCCGTTCCGGAGTCGGTAAAACCGGTATGCCGGCTTTCTGCAATCTTGGCTTGTCTTTCTTTTCTTCCTCTTCTCCTCCCATGTAGGAGATAATGATGCTGGCTTTGAGTTTTTGGGACAGTTCGATGAGCATATCCGCTGCCCCGGGGATCGGATCGCCGAAATTGAAAATAAAGACATCCGCAAGATCATGCTGATCTACAAGCAATGCAACCTTCTTAAACTCATCCACCCAGATTGTGGCAAGATCTATCGGGTTGCTCATGGAACCGACGGGATTGGCAAAATCCAATTTCCTAAGGTCAGCCACTATCTCCTGAGGTATTTCCGGTATGGAAAGACCGTGAGATTCCGCTTCATCTACGGCCAGGACTCCCAGCCCTCCGGAGGAGGATATAACCATAACTCGGTTCCCACGGGGAATCTTGAGGAGTGAAAGAGTCCTTCCATAGTCATAGAGGCTCTGAATGTCGTTGGCAACGGCCACGCCGAACTGACGACATATCGATTTGAAAACATCATACGATCCGGCCAGCGAAGCCGTATGGGAGGCGACAGATTTTCCTCCGGCAAGCGAGCGTCCGGCTTTCAACACGGCTACGGGTTTTTTTCCGGCTATATTATTGAGGGATTGAATGAACTTCCGGCCGTCTTTTACTCCTTCCAGATGCATGATCACCGCCCCGGTATTTTCATCCGTAGTCAGAAAATCTAGAAAGTCGGACTCGCATATATCAACTTGATTCCCAAGATTGATACACGCGCTTATTCCCAGCCCCTCCTCATTAGCCCATCCCAGAAGGCCATTCGTCAGTGAGCCGCTCTGAGTCATGGTGGCCAACCGGCCGCAATTCTCAATAACCGGGTAGAACTGGGCATGCAACTTGTTTGGAGAGTAGATTATGCCCTCGATATTCGGTCCTATAATGCGGATATGATTGTCTTTGGCAATTCGAACTATTTCTTCCTGCAAATCGTTTCTGCCAACCTCGCTGAATCCTGCCGAGGTTATTACAACCCCGGGAATGCCGATTTCAGCGGCTTCCTTTAACGCAGCAGGAACCAGATGAACAGGAATCAGTATTACAGCGATATCCGGTGTCTCAGGCAGATCTTTTAGGGATCGATAGACCTCAAGGCCCAGTATTTCTCCACCTTTGGGATTGATGGGATATATCTTGCCTTCATACCCTCCCTTGAGCATGCTTTCCAGCGTCATATATCCGTATTTCCGGGGATTGTTGGAGGCACCGATCACGGCTATGGAATCCGCGTTGAGCATTCGGTCTATGGTTTGGCGTGTTGTATTTTCCACCTTCGACATAGACTCCTCCTTCATGAAGATCTTGGATAGAAATCCTTTCAGACTTCCATGGTTTTTACACCTTCCGGTGGAACAATAAGCTCGGCCTCGGTCTTTGAGAGCACATCTTCCACAGTGGTCTCAGGTGCAATTTCTCTTAGTACAAGTCCGTCTTCCGTCCGCTCGATAAAAGCCATATCGCTTACAATAATATCCGCCTCTCTGCAGGCTGTAAGCGGCAGCCTGCATTTCTTCAGGATTTTTGGATTCCCGTGTTTGTCTGTATGAGTTGTGGCGATGATTACCTTCTTCGCACCGGTGCAGAGGTCCATTGCCCCGCCCATTCCGGCGATAAGTTTGCCGGGTATAATATAGCTTGCTATGTTTCCCTCGCTGTCAACTTCCAGGGTTCCGAGAACCGTAATATCAACATGACCGCCGCGGATTATGCCGAAACTGGCCGCGCTGTCAAAAAAGGAACCCCCCGATTTGATCGTGACAAACTGGTTTCCCGCATTTATCAGGTCTTTGTCATGTTGTCCTTCGGGAGGGGCTTCCCCTATTCCTATAAAGCCGTTTTCTGATTGCAGGAATATTTCCACATCTTTTGGTATATAGTTCGCGACCATTGTGGGCATGCCGATTCCAAGATTCACTACCTGCCCGTCTTTTAACTCTTTAGCAATTCTTCTCGCAACAAATTCTTTTCCGTTTACCGCCACCTTGTCCTCCTATCCTTGAACAACCGCATCTATAAAGATACCCGGTAACATCACAGCATCCGGATCGATAGAACCCACATCTTCGATGTGTTCGGCCTCTACAACAACATATTCACAGGCAGTAGCCATAAGCGGGTTGAAATTTCTCGCGGACTTCCTGAATACGAGATTGCCCGATCTGTCCGCCCGATGGGCCTTTATAAGTGCAACATCCGCTGTCAGGGGCAGCTCGAGCAGATAGTCTTTTCCTTCGATCGTGATTACCTTTTTGCCTTCCTGGACTAGTGTTCCCACTCCCGTAGGGGTAAGAAAACCACCGAGGCCGGCACCGCCCGCCCGAATACGTTCGGCAAAGGTCCCCTGTGGGGTCAGAACGATCTCAACCTCTCCTTCTCTCATCTGTTTGCCAATAACAGGATTCAAGCCTATGTGGTTTGTGATGTATTTCTTTATAACGCCGGCATCTACAAATTTTCCAGCGCCGACCCCCGGGATGGCCGCGTCATTGCAGATGATCGTGAGGTTTTTCACCCCTCTTTCAATAGTAGCGTCAACCAATTTTTCAGGTGTGCCTACAGCCATAAAACCACCGAGCATTATGGAAGCGCCATCCTCAATCTTGGAAATTGCCTGTTCGATTGTTTGCACTTTGTTCATTTCATACTCCTTCTACAATAACCGATGCGGCCATTCCGCCTCCGACGCACAGGGTAGCTAGGCCTGTCTTTGAACCGCGCCGTTTCATCTCATACAGCAGGGTAGCGAGAATTCTTGCACCGGATGCACCGATCGGATGGCCAAGTGCAATAGCACCGCCGTTTACATTTACGATTTCAGGATCCAGTTGTAGATCCCGTATGACGGCAATGGACTGTGCCGCAAACGCTTCGTTTGCCTCTACAAGATCAAGGTCGGAAACACTCATACCCGCCTTTTTGAGCGCCTTTTCTGTTGCGGAAACAGGGCCATACCCCATAATCTCCGGATCGAGTGCTGTATAGGAATAAGAACGGATAACAGCCATGGGTTTAATTGCGAGCTCATCGGCTTTTCTGCGGGACATAATGACGAGTACGGCCGCCCCATCGTTTATTCCGGAAGAGTTGCCAGCTGTAACTGTCCCGCCTGTTTTAAAGGCAGGCCTCAAGAGGGAGAGTTTCTCGACCGTGGTGCCGGGACGCGGAAACTCATCCCTGTCAATGACCACCGTTTTTCCTTTTTTCACGGGAACGGAAACCGGTGTAATCTCTTCAGTAAATTTTCCCGCCTTGATCGCTTGTTCCGCACGCTGTTGACTGAGCGTGGCGAACCTGTCCTGTTCTTCCCGGCTGATATTCCATTTCTCAGCTATATTTTCAGCGGTAATACCCATATGGTAGTCGCCGTAAACGTCCCAGAGCCCGTCGCGAATCATTGCATCTGTAAGGGTGTCATCCCCCATTCTGCTTCCCCATCTGTGTTTTTCGAGAAGATAGGGGCTCATTGTCATGTTTTCTGTTCCGCCGGCAAGTATGATGTCCGCATCCCCAATTGATATTATCTGTGTTGCCAGGATTACGGCACGAAGGCCGGAACCGCATACCATATTCAATGTCATGCCGGGAATCGAAGCGGGAAGACCGGCAGCCATGCCGATCTGTCGTGCCACATTTTGCCCGAGACCTGCGGACAGTACATTCCCTATCAAGACATCGTCAAAATCGACCGGGCCTATTCCGGCTCTCTTTGTTGCTTCCTTGGCTGCTGCGGAGCCCAAATCTACAGCCGAGACACCTGCAAAGCCCCCCCCGTAGCTGCCAATAGCAGTTCGAGCCGCCGAAGCAATGACCACTTCCCTCATTGCGTTTTTCCTTCCGCAGTTTACAGATTTCCCTGATAATTTCAGGTGCGCCACAGATACTCTATCATATGTTTCATTATTTGAATATATATTTCAATTAATGACCCATATTTTACACGATCGCAGGGAGAAGTCAAGATAAAAAAAGCAGACCGCAGAGATTCAGATATGAAGTATGCCGGATGATTCTGATAACCAATTGTCTATCATTAGAATCATAATTGAATAATGATTTCAAAAATGTTTTAAAAAAACTATTGACAAATCGAAATTTCATTTTACACTCGATTGCAGGAGGAAAAGATGAAATACAAAATACGAATCTTGAGTGCGACGGTCGCACTCCTCACCATGTTCACGCTGGCGGCCTGGGCCGGGGGAGAAAAGGAAGGCGCCGTTTCCGGAAAGTCGATCAAGATTGGGTACACGGCGCCGTTTACCGGTTCGGCAGCCGAGTTCGGCGCCAACGGTTGGCGCGGTGTACAGCTTGCCCTGGAAGATATCAATAAGAAGGGCATCACTATCGACGGAGAGCTGTACAAGATCGAAATCATGCGCTATGACAGCCGCTGTGAGCCTACCGAAGCGGTGTCCAATGCCCGCAAGCTGATTCTTGAGGACAAGGTCGTCGCCATCCTGGGCGATCACTGCAGCTCCTGCTGCATGGGCGTCGCCCCGTTGTGCGAGGAGTACAAAATCCCGGGAATCACTGTGGAATGCATGGGTGACGGGGTAACCAGCCCGGGATACGACTACTACTTCCGCATGTACATCCCCTCGGGATTGGTCAGTGCGTGGTCCAGCCCGGTTTTTGTGAAACTTCTCAACCCGAAGACCGTGGGATTTCTGGCCATCAACGATGATTACGGGCGTTCCACCAGCGAAGGTTTCAGCACCGAGCTTCAGCAGCTTGGCGTCGAGACGGTCGTGAAGGAGTACTACGAACGCGGCACTACCGACTTCATGGCCTACCTGAACAAGATCAAAGGTGCTGCTCCGGATATCCTGATTTTCACCGGTGTGACTCCCGAGGGAGCGATCGTGATCAAACAGGGCAAGGAAATCAACCTTTTCGAGACCACCAAGTTCCTGGGCAGCGTAGAGATGAGCGAACAGGAAATCATCTCCCTGATCGGCGCCGACATCATGGAAGGCATCTACGCGTGGGCCGTTTGGGAGAGCGTGCCCCCGGAGCTGGAGAAACGTGTTCAGGAAAAATTCAAGGCCCCGATGCACTACGGCATACCCTACGGCTATGACTGCTTGATGTGCCTGGCCAAAGCCATCGAAGACTGCCAGTCTCTCGATCCCGAAGAGATACGCGACGCCATGGCGAAGCTGGATTTCCAGGGCTATTCGGGCCGCATACTCTTTGAGGAGTTCGACGGTCCCAATGGAAAGCACTACAAGAATCAGTGCAAAATCGCCCCCTATCTGGTTCGCTGGGTAGACGGCAAGCGTACCATCGTTAAGTAGCGACGCGAAAAAAATATCGCTATTTATCGAT
>CAZJQZ010000082.1:0-10382 GCA_964548045.1 uncultured Dehalococcoidia bacterium
CCCATTCGTCAAAGATATCAATCAGGAAGCGACCCCACTTTTCCGGGCTGACGGAACGGTCGGTGACCTCGTCGCCTTCCTGAAAACCCCTTTCATTATTCCGCTCCACAATGGGGATGAATTGCAGGTACTGGGCGCATAATTCATCTCTGAAGAACCGGTAGACTTCAAGAGGATATTCAGCATTCCGGGAATTGACGGCGCAAAGGATATTGAAGGCTACATCATGCTTTTGCAGCAGTCTGGCCGCCTTAACCACTCGCTCCCATGTCCCCTGGCCACCTTTATCCCTGCGGTAGAAATCGTGCAGATCTTCAGGCCCGTCGAGGCTAAGCCCGATCAAGAAACCATTTTCCCGAAAGAATTGGCACCACTGATCATCAAGCAAAACGCCGTTGGTCTGAAAGGTGTTCTCGATCACTGTGTCGGGGCGGCGGTATTTTTTCTGAAGTTTAAGGGCGCGCCGGAAGAAATCAAGCCCCATCAGTGTCGGCTCTCCGCCCTGCCAGGCCACGGTAACTTGGGGAACCTGGTGAGCCTCCAGGAGCTGTTTAATATAGGCCTCCAGAACCTCTTCCGGCATTCGGAAACTGCTTCCCGGGTAAAGCTCCTTCTTCTTGAGGAAAAAACAGTAATCACAGTTGAGGTTGCAGGCCGATCCCGTTGGCTTGGCCATAATATGGAAGGCCCTGGGGATATTTGAAGGCGTGCTGCTTGAATTCATTGGGTTCCCCTTTCGGCTGGCAGATTCATCAAGCTGTTCTTCGATTCACCTGCTCATTTTATACTAAGCTTCTTGTTCATGTCTATGTATTTCTATATATAGAGGAACGCGGTTGATCTGAGCAACCGCGTTCCTCAGGTTTTTACTGCCGCGCCATAATGATCCGCATCTCTGCTTCGGTATCGCGGATCACATCGCCACTGACGTCAAAGGTCACACTGTGAATAGTGCCGGTAAATTCGAAAGGCGACTCATAGGCAGGCGTTACCGGCGCGCCGGGATTCGCCCCAACGGAGTAACTACTTGTCACACCAAACAAGAACGGTGTCGTGTGGGGGAAATCTGCCTGGCCGACGAGTTGGCGATCAATGTAGAGCTGAGCACGCCCGGGAGTGCCTTTTCCATTGGCGAAGTCCGGGTTGCCGGTCACTTCAAATTCGAAGCGCAGCTCATGATGCCCGGTTGGAACAGGGACAGTGCTCTTTACATGCAGGTAGTCGCGGGCCACATAATTATGGACATACTGGAGCAGGTTATCCAGTATGTAGAAGGAAAATCCGCAGTCCACACCTCCGAGAGAAACCAGCGTGCCCTGCGCGCCGCCTTCCGGAATCTCCACATCGGCCGTGATAGCATGGGTGCGATTAAGGATGCGCGGGCCGGCATTAACGGGCACGGCCTGCGTGTGCGGATAGAACGTGTAGTGGGTCCGGTCTTTGGTGATCTGGGGACGCTCATCTGCCGCACGCGCCACACCGCGCCCGTCCACCGGCAGGACGTTATACTTGCCGGCTTCGACATACCAGGTGGCGATCATCTCGATCAGTTTGTCGCGGTTCTCTCCGGCAATGTTGTGGTTCTCGGCAAAGTCCTGCGCCACATGGTAAAGCTCCCAGCCTTTTGCATCCAGCTCGGTCAACTTCTCAGCTGGAATGGGATTTCCGAAGCCAACGCCCGCTTCTGAAAAGGAGGGCCCGGGCCACGGGCAGACCGCTCGCCAGCCATCGTGGTGGATGGAGCGATGCCCCATCATTTCAAAGTACTGGGTGTGATGTCTACTTGCAGCGTCGGCAGCATCGAGTGCGTGCGCGAAACTGACCCCCTCGATTGGGGATTGCTGGACACCATTGATGAAGGTTGGGGGCTCAGCATTGAGCAGTTCCAGTACGGTGGGCACCCAGTCGATGACATGCGAATACTGGGTGCGTACTTCGCCCCTGGCTTTGAAACCGTTAGGGAAGTGCATAATAAAGGGATCGCAAATTCCACCCCGATAGGTTTCCCGCTTCCAACGGCGGAACGGTGTGTTGCCGGCCCAGGTCCAGCCCCATGGATAATGGTTGAAAGTGGTTGGGTCGCCCAGCTCGTCGATCTGGGCCAGGTTCGTCTGCAGATCTTCTTTAACGTTATTGAAAAACAGAGTTTCATTAACCGAGCCTGTTGGTCCGCCTTCGGAACTGGCTCCATTGTCGGAGACCAACATGATCAATGTGTTGTCAAATTCATCGAGCGATTTCAGGAAGTCGAAAAGCCGGCCCATATGATAATCGGTGTGTTCCATAAAACCGGCGTAGACTTCCATCATGTGGGCGTAAAGCCGCTTCTCGTCAGCCGAAAGCGAATCCCACGGAGCGACATCAGGATCGTGGCGGGAAAGCTCTGCATCGGCGGGAATGATACCCATCTCTTTTTGCCGGGCGAAAACTTTCTCGCGGTAAACCTCCCACCCGTCATCGAAAGCGCCTTTGTATTTATCGACCCACTCTTTGGTCACATGATGCGGCGCGTGCATAGCACCCGGGCAGAAATACATAAAGAAGGGTTTGTCGGGCGCTACCTGCTTTGAATCGGCGATAAAACTGATCGCTTTATCCACCAGGTCTTCGGTAAGGTGGTAGCCCTCTTCAGGCGTCCTGGGCGGCTCCACCTGATGGTTGTCATAGAACAGCTCAGGGTAATACTGGTGGGTTTCACCGCCCATGAAACCGTAGAAGCGCTCGAAACCGCGCCCCAGTGGCCAGCGGTCATAAGGCCCGGCAGCGGAGATCTGGTCGGCCGGAGTCAAATGCCATTTGCCGATGGCAAAGGTGTTATAGCCTTTCTGCAGCAGAATCTCCGATAAGAAACCGTTCTCGAAGGGTATGTTCGCGTTGTACCCCGGGAAACCCGTTGAACCTTCGGTAATGCAGGCCATGGCATTGGAGTGATGGTTGCGCCCGGTCAGGATGCAGGCGCGCGTGGGCGAGCATAGCGCCGTGGTATGCATATTGCTGAAACGCAAACCTTTTTCCGCCAGGGCATCCATCTGGGGAGTCTTAATTGGGCTGCCGTAACAGCCAAGCTGTCCAAAGCCGACATCATCCAGCACGATGAACAGCACGTTTGGCGCCCCTTCCTTGGCGCGCTGGGGCTCGGGCCAGGCCGGTTCGGAAGTGTCGTATGTGCGTCCGACAACTCCGTTAAAGGCAGTTCCGACCTTGTACTCTTTCATTGACATAGTGATAACCTCCTTTTAAATTAGAAATTTACAACCGAGTATGAATATCTTCAATCTGGTTTCCGCTTATATCTCCCTGGCGAGTTTTGAATAACCGCCGGAGAGCGGCGAACAGTTCACTTTTACTTCACCTTAACTATGTCGTCGGGTCTCCAGGTCTGCTCGAAGAAGGGCTCCAGCGGACCGTACAGGCGGATGTAGGTAAACCAACCTTTACCGGGAACAGTTTTGACCCAGTTCTTTTCTTTTCCCAAAGGCGCTTCTGGACCAAAGAAGACATCGTAAGAACCATCCTCATTCTGTTCAGGCCTGTCAAAGCTATTGAGGCTGGGTTTGGTCATGCCGTTTCGCAGCATCGAGCGCGTCATGGGATCGTATAATGTTACCGACCAGAAGTTATTGATGGGGATATCGGGAGGCAGGTGTAATTTGTAGCTTTGGCCGCCGTCGAGGTACTCGCCATCAGCATCAACATAGGCACTCAAATACTGAGACCCAGCGCCCACAATTTTGTTGACCATGGCCGGGGTCACGCAAATGGCGGTGAAGTGAAAGAGTGTTCTGGCATCCAGGTTTCGTACGCCTTTCCTCAAAAACTCATGGCTGCCGCCCACAAAGACATATTCCCAGTTGCGGTCCGGGTACACCTTTGCTTCCGGTTCGCGCGATTGATAGGCAATCGCCCGGGCCATGCCAAAACCCGTTTTGGCCGCAGTATCGAAAATTTTACGCATACGCTCATCGGGATTGAAAGGCTTGCCCTTCTCAATACCCAGCGCTCTTAACAGGCCCAGATGTTCCGTGGAGAAAGCTTCTGTGGGTTCATATTGGATCACCTTATCAAGATTGACAAAGTACTGGAAATCATTGGGGTGGACGGTATCTGCCGGTAGGCTCCCGGCATTGGTGATATTGGGTTTTATATAGTCTGCCTTTTGTGGATAGACCGCGCAGTTATCCCCATACCATTTTAGCGCCTGCTCGCCAATGCCGCTGACCTTTTGGCTGGCACGCGCCATGACCCACACTTTATAGGTGCGTGAACGGGCAATGAAATATCCTTCGGGTACTTCACCTTCATAATCCGGCGGCAGCAGCAGATATTTGCCACCTTGACCTTTATCCGGCCCGACCATGCCAAAATCGATGATATAGCGGAAGTAGGCATCGTTGGCCATCCCCAAAACCTGCGGAGGGATTTCAACTACCGTGGGGCCATCTTTCTTGAGGTCGACATTTGAGGCAAAGTAAACGCTTTCTGTATTACCTGTTAAAACCAGCGGGGTAGCATCCATCAAATCGGCAGCCACAGCCAGGTCATAACATTCCTTACATCCCCAGCCTTTTTCCTGTCCCTCCAGCAATGAATACATCGACATCGCAGGGATAAAATCAAGGTAAGCTTGGCAGGCGCGCTGAAAATCGATCGCATCAAACAGCTTCTGGGCAGTCTCTTTGGTGGGATACCCATCCAGCATAAATTCAAAATCGCCAATCGGTGTGGTAAGTTTTTCTGTACTCATCATATCATCTCCTGTCAGTTAGCTGGAAGGTCTCGACCACGTCCGGAGTCCGGATCGACTCGGGGACCTTCGCCGCGTATTTCGGGCTGCTGCCCTGGTCATTCTGATTATTTTCACTCATGATAGGCTCCTTCAAACGTGTATCTCCTTGTCTTAAAAATTTAGTTGATTATTTTGTTTGTTATCGGCGCCATCCACAAAACTGATCCTTCATATTTGTTCCTCCTTCATAAAACTAATTTATGAATATCAGAGTATTGTAATTAGCCGCCAGCGGCCTATGGATGTGCCATCATATCAACGGCGACAGTAACTGCCAGGATGATGACATCATTTTGACCGGGTTCGATCTGCACACCATAGGTATCGGCCAGCCGGAACCAGCGCTTGGAGACCTCAGCGACCCTGCTGCTGCCATCACTGATAGTGTATTGGTGGTTCAGGATATTGCCTTTCACCTGCAAATCAGGCCCATTACCCACCTTCACTGTCCAGTGATCTCGCAGTGGGGTAATCAACGCCTTTTTCACCGTGGCCAGGGTTTCACCCCTGGGACCTTCGATGGCCATGGTATCCCGGATCGTCACCAGCCGCTGTTGGATTTTGCACAGTTCGGTGCCGTTAACATCTTCGAAAAAGAGCGTGTCGCGCACCCGCAGCATCTTGCCGTCGACCTTGAAGGCGCGCCGGCCGTTCTCACCCTCGATCCAGAAATCGTCGCCGAAGGAAACCAGCTTTTCGCGCATTTTATAGCGGGTAGCTGAACCGCCACGGCCAAACAGCTGGCGTCCTTCTTGTCGTTGTTGGGACCTTATTCTTCCAGGCATGTATTATCCTACCTTTTTCCTTTCTGCATGCTGAATCTTTATATTGTTGCTTGCTAAGAGTTAGCTCTACGCGTGCTGGAATATGGCATTCCAGTCTCGCTTCATATCCACAACAAGCCAGCCGCGCGCTGGGGCCTCCTTAAGGGCTTCAACAAGTTTGCCGGTGCTCTTGGTTTCGGCGTCATAGGCATATTCACGCTCACTGTCGGTATGGTGGACAATTAGGCCGAAACTGGGGCGCGGGTTGTTCATCGTGGTATACTGCAGCATCGCGTGGTCGCCGTCACTGTTACCGCAACATATCACCGGTCGCCGGCCGATAAATTGGTGAATACCGACTGGTTTGCCCTCCCTGTCGTTAACGAATAAATAGTCGAGAGTTTTTGTCAGCACCGGTCCGCTGTCGCTTAGTTCAAATGTCGTCCGCGCAGTCGAGCCGACAACCTGCTCCGGGGGTATGCCGTAAACACGCTCAACCCAGACGCGCATGAAGTCCGCGCCGCCACCGGACACGATAAAGTTCTTAAAGCCATTTGTCCGCAGGTAGCACAGAAGCTCCTGCATCGGCTGGTAGGTGAGTTCATCATAGGACCTGGCAAATCGCGGATGTCTGGCTGATCTGAGCCATGCTTCCACAGCGTCACGAAACTCGTCGGTCGTCATCCCTGCATGGGTGAGCCCTAAGACCTGCATCAGACCATCGAAGTGTTCGCCTTCCAGCAGTTTTTCAATTTCGCCTGCCAGGGCGGCTTGCACCATGGGTTCCGAGGCGAGCTTAGGCTCAGTGATGATGCGCTGTTTCAGTTCGTCGATGGCGAAGGCTGCCTGAAAGGGCAGCGGATTCTCCGGCCAGAGAGTGCCGTCGTTGTCGAACACGGCAATACGTTCTGCCAGCGGCAGGAAGTCGGGTGTTCCTTCCTTTGTTACCCTGGCGATGAAAGCGAGGATCTCCTGTTTGGCGGGGCCATCGTTCCAGGAGGGGAGCGGATCAATAGTGTGAAGGTGATGGAGCTTTTTCTGTGCAACACCATAATCCCCCACCTGGTAGAGGCTTAAAGAGACGGCCCGGACGGTGAAAGGCTCGAATGGCTCAACTTTCAGGGCGTCCACGAAGCCCCGCGTCCCTATCCCGACAGTCAGATGAGGATGGTAGTTCATGCCGGTGCGGGGCCCGACAAAGTTGTTAACATAGTCCACTGTCGGCTGGCTGATCGCTCCGCCATCCTGGCGCGGCGCAAAGGCCTCACCTGTCCCCTTTTCTGCAGCGAACGGAGCGACGGCGTCGATGATCTCTTTCTGAAGTCGACGCAGGTCCTCTGTCGGCTCAATAACGATACCCACCAACCGAAGATCCTTGTCGGCCAGGGCATAGTAGCCTATGGCATTGAATTCCCAGTTCATAGCCTGCTCTCTGCTCAGCACTGCAGTCACGGCACTCGAGACCTTGTCAATGTCCGCTGTGTGCACAAACTGCTGAAGAATGGTGATATGCGGTGCGTGGTTGGCATCAAGGGCAAAACCGTCCGGATAATCCTCTCGCAGCCGGGCGTTCACTGCCTGTGCCCTCTTAACCGTGGCCGTATCCGGATCCAGTAATACATTAAATGCGATTAAGCTCATATGAATTCTCCTTTTCCGTTAGTTCATGGGTAACATTTATTATATTTCTCCATTATCTTCCTACTTTTTGTAGGCTAATCTTTTAATCTAAAGGTATTGTAATTCACCAGCCGTTACTACCACCCGAATGGTTAATTTTAGGTGTACCCGGGAAAGAAGTACACCTAAAATAAACCTTTTAGGTGGTGGTTGAGGCATTTAATTATAAGTATATTATGATGGAACAATATTCTATTCAGAAGGAGGTGTGAGGTTAGTATTGTCTGATTTATTGCCGATGATATAGATTATTTTATTGTCTGGCTCTATAACTTTAAGGAGGTAGAAATATCATGGATGCTTTAAATTTTTTTGTTTCTCTTTGGGAGTGGTTTACTTCTGAGTTCCCCAGTATTTTAGGAGCACTAACCATACTTGTTATCGGTTGGATTATAGCCATAATTCTTGCCACTATCGTTCGTAAAGCTTTTAGTCAAACCGGTATTGGTGATAGGCTTGCCCGCTGGATCAAGGGAGATGAAAATGCCACGGGAGCAGAGGTTAACAAGTGGAGTGGCCGGATTGTCTTCTATCTGGCTATGTTTTTCGTATTAGTAGCCTTTTTCCAGCAGGTTGGTCTAACCTATGTAGCTGAACCGTTAAATGCTTTTTTAACACAACTGTTTCAATATGCCCCGAATATTCTAGGTGCCCTGGTTTTAGCTTTATTGGCCTGGCTTTTAGCAACAATATTGCGGGTGGTTCTAGTGCGGATTTTACAAGCAACCAAGATTGATGAAATGGTTTTTGAAGAGGCTGGTGAAGGTGAAAAGAAGGTATCGCTTTCGCAAACATTTGGCAATACAGTTTATTGGATTATTTTTCTTCTTTTCCTGCCGGCTATTTTAAGCACCCTAAGATTAGAAGGTCTACTTATTCCGGTTCAAAGCATGCTTGAAACTATTCTATCGTATCTTCCCAACATTATCGGAGCCAGTTTGGTTTTAGTAGTCGGCTGGTTTGCAGCCAAACTTCTCAAGAGGTTTGTAGTTAATCTGCTCTCAGGCCTGGGTGTTGACAGGATAAGTGAAAGGCCTGATCTTTCCAGATATTTTAGCACTACCAAACCATCAGAATTTATTGGGCAGCTGGTCTATGCATTGGTTATTTTATTTGTTATTATCGGTGCTCTTAATGCCCTGAACGTTGAAGCCATTACCGGACCAGCCAGCAGTATGCTGGAAATGATTTTGAATGCACTGCCGGCAATTTTTGCTGCTGCCCTGATCCTGCTGTTAGCTTACTTGGTTGGAAGGGTTTTGACAGGCTTAATTTCCGGTCTACTTTCCTCTACAGGATTTGATCAGTTTCTTGCCCGGTTGGGTGTAGCCAAATCGGTTCTTAAAGGACAAAGAACACCCTCCGAGATTGTTGGTTACCTTGCCCTGGTCGCAATCATACTTTTTGCCTCCATTGAGGCTGCCGGATTGCTGGGTTTTGATGTGCTTTCTGAGTTGATTGCCCAACTCACTATACTGTTTGGAAAAGTAATAGTTTCCGTAGTTATTTTTGGCATAGGCCTTTATTTAGCGAACCTCGCCAAAGAAGTTGTCGAAACCAGTGGTGGGCCTCAGTCTGAACTCCTGGCCAAATTGGCACGCACTGCGATTTTAATTTTGGCCGGTGCAATTGCCCTGCGCCAGCTTGGAGTAGCTGATGAAATAATCGTAATTGCCTTCGGAGTGATTGTAGGTGCTATTGCCCTAACCGGAGTGATAGCTTTTGGGCTTGGCGGACGTGACCTGGCTTCAAGAGAACTCTCCGAGTGGATAGATAAAATGAAGAATAAGTAGATATAAAGAAAATAATAAGAGATATGTCTTAGGCATTAAGGGGTGACCTGACAATCACCCCTTAATGATTGTTATTTTAATTTGAGTTATCACCAAGGCATTTCTTTTTCCCGTGTTAAAAATAGAGGCGTTAGTTTATCTCATTGCTTCGTTATTACAAGCTTGGCTCTGAACAGTACTATTATTTTTAATCTAAAGTCCAGACATCATTCTTGATATTTAAGTTTGAAAGAAGTACACCCAAAATAAACCTTAAAGGTGGTATCGCCAGACGGCTGATTATTATAGGTTTAAGTTGGTTATGTAATATATTAGGTGGGAGGATTATAATAATGAATAGTAGATACCCTGTTTTACTATTAACTTTGCTTGCATTATTTTTTTTAACGGCCTGCGGCGGGTCCGGTGGCGAGGCCCCTGATTTGGATGAAACGGAATGGGGTTTAATTGAAATGAATGGAGAAGCGATTCCGGAAGCTGTGGAAATCACCATCGCTTTCAGTGAAGGTCAGATCAGCGGCCAATCGGCCTGTAACCGCTACTTTGCCGGTTATACACAGGAAGGAGCCACGCTGACATTCGACCAGGCCGGAAGTAGCAATATGTACTGCGAAGGTTTGATGGACTACGAGGCCGACTACCTTCTGGCGCTTGGCGGGATTAAGAGTTTTGAACAAAGCGGCGATAACCTGAAATTAATGGATCAGGATGGCAATACTGTTCTTATTTTCAGTAAATAATTTGGATAAAGCTTTATTTTAGAAAGGAGAGATCTATTTATGGCACGTTTAATAAGGTCAATGGCCAGAACAGCCGCTCTTTCAAGTGCTGCAACATCAGCATCGGTGAGGGCCCGTCATCGCCAGGAAACAAAAATCGCAGCTAAAGAAGCAAAGGCTTCCATGGGTGCAAATCCTCAGCCTGCCCCTCAGGATGACCTGGATCACCAAATTGCTCAACTTGAGAAGCTGGCAAAACTTAAAGAACAAGGCATTATAACCCCGGAAGAATTTGATACCAAGAAGAAACAGATCCTTGGCCTTTAGCCTTGAAAAAAGATCCGGGTTCTCTGAGGATGTAACGAATGGCTCCACAATCTTTATTTACGGGGCCATTTTATTATTTTGGGTTAGCACTACAGCGAAACTTATTATTTTTGCAGGTACCGTTAAGCCACGGGAACAGTTCCCATCTTCTTCACTTCGACTTACACTGCGCTTCAGGATGCTCGAACCATCCCCATGGTGCCGCTTTCTCATTTAACTTTCGCTATAGTATTAGGACTGAAAGGTTTTAATCAGATTATGATCAATGCAATAAAGACGGCAGGAATGTCGCCAGTTGTGGAAAGCTGATCAG
>CAZJQZ010000083.1:0-10261 GCA_964548045.1 uncultured Dehalococcoidia bacterium
ACTTGACCCCACAATAACAGCTACTCCCACTCCAACCCCAACTGAGACAGTGGCACCATCCGGCAATCCAGTTGCCATTATTCACACCAACATGGGCGATATTAAAATTGAACTGTTCCGTGACAAAGTTCCGGCAACAGTCGATAACTTTGTCAATTTGGCTAATGATGGCTTCTATGACGGAATTATCTTTCACCGAGTGATAAAGAACTTCATGATTCAAACCGGTGATCCCACTGGCACCGGGCGCGGTGGCCCTGGTTACAGGTTTAACGATGAATTTGATCCGAGTCTTCGACATGACAAACTCGGAGTTGTCTCGATGGCCAATAGCGGGCCAAATACAAATGGCAGCCAGTTTTTTATCACATTGAAAGCTACTCCTTGGCTGAATGATAAGCATTCGGTATTCGGGCAGGTAATTGAAGGGTTGGAGGTAGTTGATCAAATTGGAGCGGTTGACACTAATACCAGCGATCGGCCACTTACCGATGTAGTAATGGAACAGGTCACAATTGAGGAGTAAGCCCTTTGGGATTAGAGGGAATGCTTATCCCCCCACGGGGATAGAGAAATAAAAGGCGCTTCCCTTGCCCGGCTGGCTTTTCACCCAGATCCTGCCGCCGTGCAATTCAACGATCGTTTTGGCCAGCAATAATCCGATGCCCTTGCCGCCCGATCGGCGAACCGTTTCGTTTTCCGCCTGATAGAAGCCATTGAAAATCGATTGCTGGTCTTTGTGCGAAATGCCGATGCCCTGATCGCTTACCCCGAAGGTCACCTCTGATTTCCCGTTACGCACGGTGACCTCGATGTTCGATCCCTCCGGGGAGAAATTGCCAGCATTGGTAAGCAGGTTGAGCAATACCTGCTTGAGACGTTTTCCATCAGCCTTTATTGATCCCGGAGAATCATCTATTTTTGAGTGTATCGTTTGCCCTTTCCGGTCGGTTGCCACCCGGACAGCATCGGTTGCCTCACTCACAATTTGCCGGCAATCCACATCCTCTCGTTCGATTTGCATATCGGCAGTCAACGCATCAGCAACAGGATATATGTCATCAGCTACATTGATCAATCGTTCCGTTGCCCTCGATACGTTTTCTATAAGCCGTCGGCGCGTTCGGGCATCGAGATTGTCGTAATCCTTCAGAAATGCCGCCGAAGTCTTGAGCGAGGTGAGCGGCGTTTTGAGTTCGTGAGAAAGGCCGTGCAAAAGTCTGGATTTCAACTCATTCAGCCGGGCCACTTCCGCAACGCTTTGCTGTTCCCGCGCGTGAAGCTGTGCCCTCTCCAGTGAAATAGCAATCTGGTGCGCAAAGACCAGCACGATACGTTTCTCTTCAACCGAAAGTGTTTTTCTTTTCGTCCGGCCAAAGACAAGGAGACCGATGTTTCCGTCAGGCAAACTCAAAGGCAGCAGATTCAGGCTTGATGCGCCAAATCGGGCGACCAGGTTATCCAGTACCGGATCATTCCGGGCAGAGAGATTATCCAGAAATAGCGGATCTCTCCCATTGAAGGCTGCGCTTAAAATGCTATCCCCTTCGTTTAAGGTTATCCGTTTGTCCCTGGCAAGAAGATTTTTGGGACCTGAAAATCCATGCGTTTCTAGGTGTTTGCCGGATTCATCAGCAAGAAGTATCCAGACGATATCACACAGCAGAATATCCCGGATGCTTTCACCGGCAATTCTCATAACTTCTTCCGGGGAAAGAGCCCGGGCCAGCGCCAGACTCGCAGCCTGTAGTTTTTTCAACAGGACTTGTTCTGTCTGGATGGTTTCGATTTTATGCGGATTTCGAGCCATTCTACTTTAGTTCCCGAAGGTATTTACAAATGTTTATATAGCGAGGTTCAGCGCAGAGGGCAATATGCGGAAGCTTGCCGGGGTTTCCCCGAGGAGTTCGCCATCGGCCTGAATCAGGATTCGCTGCTTAGATTCGATGATAATTTGCGCGGCTTTTTCCAGCCGCACCTTGGGATGGTTGAGATGAGTCCCCAGGTAAGCTTTGGGAAGTGTCTGCATTAATTCAAATTTATTAATGTCTCCTACAATCAGCACCTCGAAGAGACCATCACTCAAATCGATATTGGGAGCTATTTGCACTCCCGATGCGTAAAATCCGCCATTAGCGATCACTATGCTGCAAATGCAGAGTTCTTCCGTGTGTTCATCAAGTTGAAGCCGAATGTTCTTATTCTGATAAGTTCCCAAAACCTCAATAACTCCCATAAAATATGAAGTATTGCCATGTAGTATTCGGGGCCTTTTCTCAGCTATCTCCACCACCTCACCATCGAATCCCAGACTGGCAGTGCTGATGAAGTAGCGATGGAACGGTTGTCCTTCACGCCGGCACTCCACAATACCTACATCAGCGCTCACTTTCCGGGGATGGACCAGACGGGTGCATGCCTGGTGAAAATCGCGGGGAATATCCAGAAAGCGGGCGAAATCGCAGCCGGTGCCGGTATTTAATATGCCCAAGATAGTATCTTTGCCCCGGCCCGAATCAACCAGTCCGTTCACCACTTCGTTCAAAGTGCCGTCCCCACCCACGGCAACTACCAGTTCGTATCCGCTGAGGGCTGCTTCTCTGGCCAGTTCCACGGCATGGCCTTTATCTTCAGTAAATGCATAATCATAGTGAAGGCCGGTTTCCGCCAGGGTTGCTTCAATTTTCGACCACTTCCTGCCGGTGGCTCCGGTGCCGGCGTACGGATTGACGATTACCTTTGCGCCTGCTTTTGCTTCCATAATTTAATGTTTCACCTTGCTCACATTATGCCTTTTCCCGATAGTTCTATCAATAGTGACGGGGTAAACAAACGGTGAATAGGAGTAAGATAACAGTAAAAAGAGGGAATGCTGCCGTTCTGTATCAGGCTGTCATCCCTTCCTTTCTCAAACGCTCGATGAATCCGGTTGATTTCAATTCCCGTTCCAGCAAATACCGCACATATCCATGCAGGATACCCTCTATTTCACGGAACAGTTCTTTAGTGATTCGTATCTGGCTGACAGTGGCGTATTCCCCGCGTTGAAGCAACCGCAGTACTTTGAGTGCATCGACTGAAACGGATCGAACCAAGGGCTCGGTATGAGCGCAATTTGGGCATAGAATACCGCCTCCACTCGGGCTGAAGAAGTTCTCCACAGGTTCAACCGGAGTCCGGCAGTTCAGGCATTCATGAAGCTCGGGACGGTATCCGAGGTGCCCCAGCAATTGGATTTCAAAATAACGGAAAAGCAACTCCACCCGCTGTGTCTTGCTCAGGTGATGGAGTGCGTCAAGCAGTAACTTGTAAAGCGGATAGTTTTCAATCCGCTCCGAAGTAAAGGCATCTGTCAACTCGATAAAATACATGGACTGAGCTGTAAGCTGGAGATCATTGTGAATAGGAAGGAAGCTTTCGATTACCTGGCTCTGGTTGATAATTTCCAGATTTCGTCCGCGGGAGAGCATTAAATAACAATGCGTGATTGGTTCCACATGTCCGCCCAGCTTGCTTTTTGTTTTGCGGACTCCCCGTGCCACCGCTCGGATTTTACCCCGGTTGGGAGTGTACAGAGTAACTATTCTGTCCGCTTCGCCCAGGCTCACGTGTTTGAGGATGATGGCTTCGGTTTTGTAGGTTTTTGGTACAGGCATCGAACAATCAAACCTCTCGCCGTCCTTCGAGCGCCCGGCCCAGTGTGACCTCGTCCGCATATTCAAGGTCGCCACCGACAGGGAGCCCTCTCGCCAGCGAAGTGACTTTCACCCCTAAAGGTGAAAGAAGGCGTTGCAGGTACATGGCGGTGGCTTCGCCTTCCAGATTGGGATTGGTAGCCAGAATGATCTCCTCTGTCGTGCCTTTCTTCAATCGTTCCAGCAGTTCCCTGATCTTGAGATCGTCCGGGCCGATCCCTTCCATCGGGGAGATCACGCCATGCAGCACGTGGTAGAGTCCCTTGAATTGCCCGGTCCGCTCGATAGCGAGAATATCCAGCGGTTCTTCAACAACGCAGATTGTAGAGGCATCACGCTCTGTGTTCCGGCAGATAACGCAGGGGTCGGTATCGGTCAGGTTCTGGCAGATGGAACAAAGAGTGATCTTTTCTTTAACGTCGATGATGGCTTCGGCAAGGGAACGGGCTCCGGCTTCCGGGGTGCGCAGGATGTGGTAAGCAAGGCGAGCCGCGCTCTTCGGCCCGATGCCGGGCAGCTTGTGGAATTCCTCGATCAGCCGGGCGACCGGTTCAGCGGCGGTTCCGTATCTGGAATTCAAACCTTCTTACTCCTCATCTCTGAACTTTTGGAAGAGGTCGAGCGTTTTTTTACTGTAGGGAATTTCATGTTCGTAGTGAACATCACAGGGGAATTTGGCGCATTGTAAACAATATTCAACTCTGTTTTCGATGGCGCACTTAAGCACCGGGCAGGGATTGCCGGTTCCCTGTTTCATCCTCGCCAGAACCCTGGGGGCATCGGGATCGATTCCGGAAACACACCCGCCGCACTTCTCTTTGAGGGCGCAGACCTCACAGGCGATGCCGCAAGCTGCCGGCAATAGTATCATATTCTTGTGATTCAATTGTAATCCGCATGCTACTGGTGACATGATTTGGTCCAATCGTCAGGGCAGATTTAAAACCCCGGTATGTTGAGCCCGCCGGTCAGCGCTCCCATCTTCTTTTCGGCAAGCTCTCTGGATTTTTGAGTGGCCTCTTTGAGCGCCGCCAGGATCATATCTTCTAAAAGTTCAACATCTTCGGGATCGACCACCTCCGGCGAAATCTTGATCGATATGACCTCCTGATGGCCGGTCATCACCACGGTTACTGCGCCGCCCCCGGAAGTGGCTTCAATCGTGGCGTTGCCCAATTCCTCCTGTGCCTTGAGCATTTTTGACTGAAGCTGCTGGGCCTGTTTGAGCATTTTTTTATCCATTTATATGTACTCCTCGTTGACGATTCTGGCTCCGCTAGCCTGTGCCTCTTTTACCAGAGGACTCTCGGCAGGCGGCAGCGGAGCCGGTCTGTTCTCTTCCCCTATTGTAATACAATCCACTTTGTACTTGGTACCGAACACTTCCTCCAGCCTGCCAGAAAGTGTGCTGATAATTCTTGAATCTTCAAACTTGTCCTTCTGCCATTTCGATTTGGCATAGAACCCCAGAACAAGCGTGGTTCCTTCAACGGATACCGGTTCGCAGGAACCGCGAAGCAATGCATCGATGTTTCCTTTGGTGCCTTTGCAAGTCTTGATGAATTCGGGCCAGTGCTGCTGTATGTATTCAATGGTGGCAATACCTTCCGGTTTGGGAATCTCACGGATTGGTTCGGGTGCAGGTGCAGGAGTTTCGGCTGGCGCTTCCGGTTCAGGCGATTTGCTCTGTGCCGGCACTTGTGGTTTGGCCTTTTTCGGTTGTGGCGCTGCTTTCGCCTTCGGCTCCGGTGCAGGCCTGCTTACCTGTTCGGGCAGGGAGAAATCGACCAGAGCCAGTTCAAGCGGCAACGTAGATTGCGGACTGAAGCGGAAATCGGCCTGGGCGAATAACTTGATCGCCCGGGATATCTCTTCCAGAGAAACATCGGCTCCTGCGGTTTTCATCTCTTCCACTTCTTCAGGGGTGAGTTCGAGGGTGTCTCCGGCCCCGGCTTTGATGAGCATCATGCTACGAAGGGAATCGGCCAGTTCTCGATTGAACTGGCGCAGGTCCAATCCATCGGCAGCTACACTATTAATGATCTTCATCCCGCCGGGGATATCACATCCCAAAATAGCTTTCATCAATTCTCTGATTCGCGCATCTCCAGTGAGCCCCAGTTCCGAGCGGACCTGCTGCAATTCAATGCTCGATCCATGATAAACAACCATCTGCTCCAGCAGGTTTTCGGCATCGCGCAGGCTCCCGGTAGCGCTTCTGGCAATGAGCGCCAGAGCATCCGGTTCAGCCGTGATACCCTCCGCCTGACAGATATGCTCCAGCCGTCCGATCATGGCACTGAGCGGAATGCGGCGCAGATCGAATCGCTGGCAACGGGAAGTGATCGTAGGCGGAACCTTGTGAACTTCCGTGGTGGCCAGAATGAAAATCACATGCTCCGGGGGTTCCTCAAGCGTTTTAAGCAGCGCATTGAAGGCGGAGGTGCTCAACATGTGCACTTCATCAATGATGTACACTTTGTATCTGGCCATGTTGGGAGCGAAATTGACCTTCTCCTTCAGATCGCGGATATCGTCAACCCCGGTGTTCGAGGCGGCATCGATTTCGATCAGGTCGACGGCGCGGCCCTCATTGAACGATTGACAAATGACACACTTGTTGCAGGGTTCGCCGTTTTCGTTTTGCAGGCAGTTGACCGCCTTGGCCAGTATGCGCCCGGTGCTGGTTTTGCCAGTTCCCCGGGGCCCGAAAAAGAGATAGGCATGTGCCACCCGCCCGGTCACGAGGGCATTGAGCAGAGTTCGGGTAACTGGTTCCTGCCCCACCACCTCAGAAAGTGTCCGGGGCCGCCATTTGCGGTAGAAGACCTCTGACATCAGGGGTGCTCCTCGCGCCGGAGAATGGGGCGGCTTGAGGCCGCCGTGGTTGCCAGAACGGCATCGATCTGCTCCAGCATCTCCGGCTTTGCCTGTGGCAATTTGCCGTTTATGGGAAGGTAATTTGAAACGTGATCGGAAACAAACTCCGAGTTGACCTCCAGTAATTCAATGAGCAGTCTTTCTTCCCGCAAGACCCCTTCGACGGAGATTTGCCTGAATTCGCCTCGTTCGATTGAATCCTGAATTGGTGTTCCGGGGAAAACGATGAGCGTGCGTACCCGGATAAAATCGGGATCGATAGCGTTGAGCACCCGGGCCGTTCCCCGTGCGTGCTGTTCCCACTTGTCCTGTCCGCCCATGCCCAGAATCACGTATTCGGAGAGGGACATGCCGGCTTCCCTGACCCGTTTTCCGGCATCGATCATCTCTTCTGCTGTCGCGCCTTTATCGATAAATTCCAGCAATTCGTCATCGCCGGTTTCCAGCCCAAGATGCAATCGGGTGAGCCCGGCCTGCCGAAGCTGCGCCAGTTCTTCCGGGGTCTTCCTCAAAACCGTTTTTGCCCGGGCGTAACTGGTTATCCGTTCCAGCGTGGGAAAGGTCTGGTGCATGAATTCTACAACTTCCTGCAAATCCGGAGTTTTCATGATAAGGCTGTCCGAATCTCCTATGAAAGCGGTTTTCACTCCTTCATCAGTAAGCCACGGGACGCCATTGGAATTGGCCACACGTTCAACCTGATCCTGATAGCCATTCTGTTCAGCCCAGCTTGTTATCTCATCAGCCAGCGCTTTCATATTCAGAATATCCTGTTTGATATCCTCTATCGGCCGAAATTCAAGTTTGTTGCGGCCCCAATGGACTCCATAGCAAAAGGCGCATCGGTTCCAGGAGCAGTTTCGGGTGGCCCTCACCAGCAGGGAACAGGCTTCGCTGGGCGGACGAAAAGGTGGCGTTTCAAACTGGATCATTGTAAGTCCATGATATCAAGAGGGCAGAGGGGGGTCAAGAAAAGCTATGGCACTACCTGGTGTAACGTGCCGTCAGCTTCGAGCCAGTACTTGTAGAGGGTCCGATCTGCCTCCAGGATTTGGGCCAAAGCCGTAATGCTTCCGCTACTGATATAAGCATCAACTATGTCAATCAGTCCGCCATCAGCCATATAATCGGTAGCCTCGGCCTGAATGTTTACAAATCCTGCAATGCGTTCATCTGTCTCCAGGTTTTCAACCGGAGGAACCGCCTCATCCATCATTATCCGGACGCTGCTCTGGACATCCTGTCGCTCAGCTTTCTCGGCATCATGATCCCTGGAAGTCCCGGGAGGAATAAGGATGAGCACGAAAGCGGCGGCAATCACGATAATTACAAAGGTGAAAAGCAGTTTCCCCGCAGTTCTCTGGAGAAAGGGTTTTTTTCTTTTCTTACTCATAAAACTTCTTCGACCTCGCTTGCATTATACGTCCTGTGGTTGCCTGAGGCAATGGGCAACGTTCCCCGGCGAGCGATTGACAATCTTTCTCCCGGTGGTTTATCCTAAAGCGTGGTATTTTTTACGGGCCGGACTGCCCGATTCTAAGAGTCAGAAAGGAGAGCACAATGGAAAAAACCCGATATATTCTCGATGAAAAGGACATGCCCACACAATGGTACAATATCCTGCCCGATCTACCCGAGCCGATGCCGGACGTTTTGCATCCGGGTACCGGCCAGCCGGTGACACCCGATGATCTGGCGCCCCTTTTCCCAATGGGACTTATCATGCAGGAATTCAGTCCGGAGCGCTATATCGACATCCCGGAGGAAGTGCAGGCTATTTACAAAACCTGGCGGCCTACCATGCTGCACCGGGCATATCGTCTGGAAAAAGCGCTGGATACACCGGCCAAGATATTCTATAACTACGAAGGAACCAGCCAGGCGGGAAGCCACAAGCCGAACACGGCTATTGCTCAGGCATATTACAACAAGAAGGAAGGAATAAAACGCATTTCCACTGAGACAGGCGCCGGGCAGTGGGGAAGCTCGCTGGCCCTGGCCGGGGCTTTCTTCGATATTGAAATAAAAGTATACATGGTAGGGGTAAGTTTCTATCAGAAACCGTATCGCCGAATCATGATGGAAACCTGGGGAGCTACATGCGTGCCCAGTCCCAGCCAGGATACTCAGGCAGGACGGGATATGCTGGCCAAAGACCCCAATTGCCCCGGCAGCCTTGGGCTGGCCATCAGCGAAGCGGTCGAGGATGCCGTATCCAGAGATGATACCCACTATTCACTGGGCAGCGTACTAAACCATGTTTTGCTGCACCAGACTATCATCGGGCAGGAAGTCCAGAAACAGATGGAAATGGCTGAAGCTTATCCGGACGTTATCATCGGTTGCGTTGGCGGAGGCTCAAACTTCGCCGGGCTTTACCTTCCCTTCGTAAAGGACAAGATCGAAGGCAAAGCAAAAGACTTGCGTATTATCAATGTGGAACCGGCCAGTTGCCCGACCCTGACCAAGGGTCCGTATGCCTATGACTTTGGCGACGTTTCCGGATTGACCCCTCTCTTGAAGATGTATACTCTGGGGCATGATTTTATTCCGCCTCCAGTCCATGCTGGTGGTCTCCGCTATCATGGCATGGCGCCTATCATTTGCCACCTTCAAAAACTCGGCCTGGTTGAATCCCAGTCCACGCCCCAGTTGGCGACCTTTGAGGCCGGGATAAAATTCGCCCGTACCGAGGGCATAATCAGCGCCCCGGAAGCTATGCACGCCATCAAGGTAACCATCGATGAAGCCCTGAAGTGCAAGGAAACCGGTGAGGCCAAGACCATACTGCTGGCTCACAGCGGACACGGACATGTTGACATGGCTGCTTATGAGGCCTATCTCTCCGGCAAACTGGAGAACTATGCTTATCCGGAGGAGATGGTCAAACAAGCGCTGGAGCATCTGCCGAAAGTAAATCAGTAGATTTAACATAATGAGTTTTATGTAGTGGGGTGGAGCTTTGCTCCACCCCACTCTTTTTGAAATAGCGAGCAACTTATGATTAAGGTAACCTCAGAAAGCATCCCAATTGAAGAAACCATCAACTCGCTTCGCAGCCCGGAATGTGGAGCGGTTATGTCCTATCTGGGCACTGTTCGCAACTATCTCGATGATAAGCAAAGCAAGGGGCTCTCCTTCGAAGTGAATGACGACGAGATGCGCCACAGTCTGGAAGAATTGGAATCCGAGGCGATTCGTGATTTTGACATCCGGGACGTGGCTATCGTGCATAGGACAGGGTCATTTGCCGTAGGTGATAATATCCTGCTGATCGCTATCAGTGCCGGGCACCGAGGCCCGGCGTTTGATGCCTGCCAGTATATTGTTGATCGCACCAAGGATTTCCATGAGAAGTGGAAGCGGGAAGAACTGGCTGACTAAGGTTGCATATTGCTTCAATTGGTGTCTTAAGGATATAATATGAAAGCGCCGGGGAGTGGCGCAGCCTGGTTAGCGCGCCGCGTTCGGGACAGAGATCTTTACATTAGAGCATGAATTAACAATGATATAGCAAGAAACTTATCGGGGAGTGGCGCAGTCTGGTTAGCGCGCTGCGTTCGGGACGCAGAGGCCGGAGGTTCGAATCCTCTCTCCCCGACCAATGAAAATAAAGGCAAACCAGTTATTGATCACTGGTTTGCCTTTTTACTATTCTCCAAAGAACTAAAAGTAATGACCTGATT
>CAZJQZ010000084.1:0-10182 GCA_964548045.1 uncultured Dehalococcoidia bacterium
AGCGACCTTTTCTTCAAATTGCTGAACTACCAAAAATTCAGATTCGCGTTACGAGAACTCTTCATTTTCTGTGTTGTAATTCAGTATCGAAAATTCGCCATAATCTAGTACCCAAACACCCAAAAGGCAACTCATCTGAATCACCGCGCTTTTTCATTTTAACCATTTGATAAGAACACTGACCTAAATTGATACAATGGATGGCGTTCAAATAATACAAGATCTTCAGTTTTACCCCGAGGCCGCATCGCCTAATAGTCGATCGAATGATGATCCCCTCATGTTTATCGTATGCCAGAAAACAAGTAAAAATTGCATTATGTTCTCAATGGCAGGAAAAACGATCACCTTGCGCAACAGACGCCTTAGCGCCTTTACATCCGCTTCCGATTCCGGCATTGGATAAAGGGCGAAATAGTGGCGTTTAGAAATAAAAGCTCCTTTTAATGAAGAACTGTTCATATCAATGTATGCACCAGTTTAGGTGTTGGAAGCTCAGCCAAGCCATGATACAGACCTAGGATGTATTTTTTTCCGATCTAGATCCATATGCTCTATGGCTTATGACTTTGGCGTTTGAGAGGCCGAGCAAAACCATAGGGCATAGCGCCCAGAAAACCCTCCTCGGAACGGCGTCCCTTTCACAAGGCCGGAAACAATGACGTTAGGAGCCGAATCTGCCCATAGAGAAGCTGCTCGATAAGGACCAGCCAATCACATGGAAGAATCCTCGAACAGGTGACCTGTTGCTCGTGCGCCCGCTAGACCGGCGGCGGATCGCAGTAATTGTATGTCCTCGTTTCTGATTTCTCTACTGATCCACAGGATTCCAAGAAATACGGCTGTCATGGCACCGTAGGTTATAACCAAGAGCACACCCTCTAGTGCCACAAACCTACCCACATAGTACGCACATACTGTGGCCATGGCGGCACGAAAAATAGTCATTGGGCTGCAAAGGGCTTTGAAGTTTGCGTAGACAGTAGTCCCGATGAAAAGGAGACCCGCTGAGGCTCCTATCGCCATCCCCACCGCAGCTCCCATAATGCCTATCCGGGGAATCAGTGCTGTGCACCCCACGTAGCTTCCTATAAGTGCAAGGCCCATAGCTAGAATGCTCTTACTGGGTTCTCCCGCCGCGTTCATCACGGTGCACCCTAACGTAAGGAGGGAATACAGCCCAATGGCCCCTGTTAGCACACCGAGCGGGATATGGGCCATAGTAAACTGAGCAGGATAGAGGAACCCTATGAACTGTTTGGATGTTGTTGCCAAACATACAGCGGCCAAGGCCATGGTAATGATCGTGAACCTCATAGGGGCTCGTATGTAGTTCTTTACCTCTATCCAGTCTTTCCTGGCAACAGCGCTGGCAACGCTCGGGAAGACTGCCATCGCTACACTAGCAGAGAGGTAGTAGGGAATCTTGCCAAAGGCAGCTGCTGCCGTGTACTCGGCCGTCATTATGCTGTCGGAGAGTATACGCTTGACAAGAAACAGATCCATCTGCAGAAAAACCATGGAGAGCGCTGAGGAGACAAAAACAGGGAGAGCAAACAAGGCCATTTCCCTTAACCCGAAAGGCAAGGTGCCGCGGCCCAAGCGGGAACGAAGCAAGCACATGGCCAAGATCATTGCAAAGCCAGCTGCACCAATATATCCGGCAATGACACCTGATACCCCTAATCCCAGCAGGGTGAGGACAAATACGAGCATTACCTTGGATACATTGAAACCTATCTGAGTGAGAGCTTGGTAGCCGAATAGCCTTAAACCGTTTAGTGCTCCATAATACACGATGAACACTCCGTACACGGGCAGCATAAATCCCACTATACGGATCTCATAAGCAAGGGAGGGATCCTTGAAGTAACTAGCCAGAAATGGGGCACAGGCGATGAAACCGAGCATCGAGGGAATTGTAACCCAGAGCTGGAGTCTAAGGGAACGCTGGATGATGGACCCACTTTTCTCAGGATATTCAGCAACAAACTTAGATACAGCATATTGGCTACCCCCCATGATCAACGCCTGACCTACGCTCAGAAGGCCAAGTAATACTCCGAAAACCCCATAGGAAAGCTTGTCAAGGACCCTTGCCAAGCCGAGATGAATAACAACACTTGACAACAAAAACGTAATCCGGCCTGCTGTTAGGTATACTGTTCCTCTTGCAACAACGCCTATAGAATCATTCCCTTTCAAGCGAACTCCCTGGTGCCCAGCACATCATACCATAATGATGCTTTTCCCATATCCTGAAACTGTAAGCAAATTAAGGATGTTAGCCCCCCTTTAAGCCTTCCGATGGGATGCTCATAGGGCAGGCTTCTGGCGATTCCAATGCCAATTGGTTCGATGTCTTCTAGAGGCCTATATCCCCGGCCTCCGCATCCTGGTCTAAGCCCTCCCATGCCCCACGCTACAGAACCTTTTACGCACAGCACTCGGAAAAGAACTGCTGGCACGCTAGGCCGGGAGAATTGCTGCTTCATGTCATGGAGGTCAGACCTCTGATCTTGGGCACTGAAAAGGCAGCAGCAAGAAAGGAAGCGGATCCCGCCACGAGAATATTGCATGAACGTGTTTTGCTTTCCACACTCGAGACCATTGGTGAAAGGAAATCCGGCGACCGCTATTTCTGAATTCTCGCAGGAGCATGAGGTCTCTGATGATGTCTATCCAAAAAACATTCTCTTCCTGCACCGCGGACCATTTCTTCTTTATGTCCAGGAGATCACAGTAGGTGACAAAGGGAAGGTTTATCCCGGAGGCTGTTGGAAGGTAGATGAAAGAACCTGTGCGTGCATTGATCTCTATGAGCTTGAATTCACCGTCTCTCCTATCTCTCTTGAATTCTATGTTACCGATGCCCTCATAACGAGCGGCCCTGACAAACTGGGCACCCAATTCACGCACTCTGGCTCCCTCTACGCTCTGTCCAACAGTGACCGTTCCAAAGTCACTCGGATACTGACGCATTTTTCTGCCCACAAAACCAGCCAAGATCTTAGAGTTCCTGTCCGCATAAAACGCCAGAGTAAAGAGGTCTGTAGCGTCTCCCGGGATCTCCTCCTGTATAAGACATCTGATGCCTCGGGAGAGCGCTTCATGATACTTCCCGATCAATTCTTCTGGCGACTCTACCCTAACCGCCTTAGATCCATACGTTCTGCAGAATTGAAAGACGTGAAATGCTTTGTCCCCATGAAGCTCGAATTTGCCAGCAGGCTTTATTATAGAAGGAAAGGAAATCTTGGAGGCAATCGAGTGGACTTCCTCCATAGAAATCGGCGATAAAGTACGCGGGATTGGGATGCGTTCTTTTTCCGCAAGGGAATACATTCTCCTTTTATTCACACACTTCTCAAAGACATCCCACGATAGATATGAGTACCTGAAGTATTCCTGAAGAACATTCCTGTATTTGGAAAAGAGCATCACACACAGATCATCCATGGGAAATAGGACTGGGGTCGGACCGAGCTTCGGTTTCAGACTTATCAAAGTTGAAATGAAGCCCTCCTCATGTTTGGCTGGATCAGGAACTCTAAACGAAACACAGTACCTTGAGAAACAATTAGCCGCAATTACCCCGGTATTGAGCGCAACGCACCTGACCCCCTTTTCGCCGAGACTCCTAATAGTCCCAAGACTGTTATTTCCCCTGGCAGGAACAACGACCGCCACAGGTGCTTTTTTCAGCATTTATCTAAACTCCATTACCGCACCGCCAGTGCTTTATGAATCTCGTGTCACTATACTGCTGATGCGTTCGCACTCATTGAGCGGACGCTTGTTTATCGGGTCATAAGCAACACAGCTTCCACCAATGATTCTCGTCACCAGTGTACCCCTTGC
This sequence comes from uncultured Dehalococcoidia bacterium, assembly GCA_964548045.1. GTDB lineage: Bacteria > Chloroflexota > Dehalococcoidia > SZUA-161 > SpSt-899 > JBGLNL01. Next base: position 3,862 of record CAZJQZ010000084.1, read on the forward strand.
AAACTGACTGCCCTTCAGATCTGGGGCATCGAGGAATCCCAGCTGTATCGCCCCCTCTAAAGTGCGAGAATCACCCCACGGATCATCTGTGCCTTCAGGAGCTATGCCTCGCATTGCCTCCAGAAGCGCACCGGCTTCCTGCACGAGTTCGGTCTTCCGCTCTTGGATTTTGGAATCCAAGGTCATATCCGGCAGCCCCATCAAGCTATCATCAATCACCTGCTTGGCAATTCTACAGCTCTCGATGATCTCCTCTGGCGTTGCCGCATGGTCTCCCTCGGAGTACGCCACCACGTGAACAATCTCCGGCCGAAGGGCCATACTTAGATAGACTGATGCCGCCAGCTGACCCTTTGCCAGGTTGGGATCGCTCGGAAAGCTCAGGAGACCAGGCCGCACCTCTCTATGTGAGACGAAATTGTCATCGTGCAAGCCCTCGATGAGTTCGATCTTGGCCAGCATCTTGGCCAAGTCCATCGCAGGGCTCATGCCCAGTGGCGTGTTAAACATGTATTGAGCCACGTAGTCTCGAACGCCCATCTTTTTGGCATTGTAAGCTGCGAGAAACGCCATTACCACAGCAACGGTGTCATGGGACCCACGCAGGCTCCACTGATGTGCCTCGTTCACCTCAACAGGGATACCCTGCTCCGCATGGAATCGGATCACTTCCTGGGTTTCACCGGCCGCCTCCCCGATTCTCCTGTTGCTTCGACCATCCAGGACACTGTACCAGGAAAGGGGTAAAACGCACCATGCGTTGTGAATGGTCCGAAGCAACATCTTGGCCATTTTCATGAGATCCCGAGTCCCGTTGTAACACCGCACTAGGGGATAATTCCCACACCGGGATGCTTCATAGATATCCCGGAAGTCATCCTCAGAGCGGACCGGAACCCCACCCGCACCATCATACTCCGGCCTCATCTCCTTCGGCCGCATGAAATGCTCCTGCGCATTCTGATCTGGACCAAGGGACAATACGTCGAGCACTCTCGCTTCCGCGAGGACACGTGCACCGTCGATCGTATCCTCCAGAGACGGTAGGCCGAAATGATGTCGGATGAGTGGAAATGGCCTTTTGGAGGAAATGCGATCAAGGAGGGTGCCAGGCGGCTGCGTTTGTACCTGCGTATCGTCCCTTCTCCTCAGATACGAAATTACATCGTCGCTGGTCTCTGATCCAGAGAACACCCGATCAAAGATTCCGGTCTCCTTTGCCAGCCTAGCTACAGATGGAGTGCCGCCGAACACGAACTTTGTGCCCGTCAGAGATCTTTCTTGGATCCCCTGCGCCAGTTCTCCGAAAAGCCTGGAGGCTCCCTCTATGTTCAACCGATAACCAATCCCGACCACATTTGGGGCCTGGTCTTGAATCGCGTCAAGCAAAACAGGAATAGGCAGGGCTGCCCCAAGGAACTCCACTTCATACCCCTGTTCCTCGGCAACTCTCAGAAACCCCAACACACCTGCTACGTGCACGCAAGCCCCAATCGCAGCACCTAGAATCCTCCGCGTCATTTTTCTCCCTTGCTTTTAGCTCATCAGCAGCTTCACCGCTTCGCGTGAGAGCCCCTCAATTCCCAAACGCTTGGCATTTCTTCCCGTATCCCAGAAATCAATTCCACAGAGAAGGGATGCCATCTGTACACCCATCTCAGCAATAGGTGTCTCAACACCAGCAATCCTTCCCAAACATATCATCGGAACAAGCCCAGTTGAAACATCCTCCAACATGAATCGATGATGCAGCGTCTTTGGAGCGCTCACAATACGATAACTCTTATTTCGCTGAAGCCCTTCGTAAAGGTTTTCACCGGTCACCCCGTATGTCATTTGGAGCCACTCCAAGGTGCTAGAAACCTTAATCCCGTATGCATGGCTCACCGCCAGTCGCTCACGGTCCAGGATTTCAAGTACCTTTGCAATACTCGGGCTAATCCCATCGTAGTAGTGAAAAAAATTTCCCTCAGGAAACTCGATCCAGCCGGTATTCAGGATGATCGGAAGGGGATGCAAAATCATTCCCACGTTACCCATGCTCGTGTGCAGAACATTGGGTGCAGCCACAAACTGAGGGTAAACGACCTTGATTCTTTCAAGCACTGCCCATGTGGCTGAAGATGGGAGAGCCGCTATTTCGACGTGTTTCTTGAGTGTAGAAATGGTGCTTTTTCTCCCGTGAGATCTGCTGGTGTAAATAATCGTCTGGGTCTCAGCGACCAATACTCCCTCCTTTTCCCTCTCTCTCAGGACATTACAGAACTCGAGTGCTCCACATGTCCTGCCAGGGTTCAGTATGACTATTTGCCCAGGTTTCAAGAACGGGGCAAACAACTCAGCGATGTCCCTGTGGCCGGTCGCCGGAATAGCCACCATCACCACATCCGCCCCCTCGACTGCCTCCTCCGGGTCCCTACCAAAGCGATCTATTTGAACCTCTTCCTGGATAATGCCGTCAATAAGAACTCTGCCGTGGGTCTCCTCAAGGGCAACAAGGCGCTCCTCACCCCTGTTATACAGGCTGACCGGGTAGCCCATTGAACTCAGGTGAGCAGCCATCGCTAAACCAGCGTGGCCAGCACCTACGACTGTAAATCGCAATGACATATTCGGGTTGCCCTTCATATAGTTACAAAAGACACAAGGACCTATTGTACGTTTCGAAGAAAGATTGAAACGCTTCTCTCCAGATCAAAGAGTTTTCCCAATTGTTTCAAACCGGGCTTGTATTTCTCCGGCCCCACAGCGATGTCCGTGAGAATGGCCTGTTTTAGATCCTCGGGGGACTCTGGCTGAACAACCTGCCCTGCCTCGTATCTTCTCATCAAATCCCCCATATCACCCACATCGCTCACAATCAATGGGCAATGCACTTGTAAAGCATCGGAAAACACCACGGGAATTGATTCCATGCGAGAGGGGATAATTAGGGCATCACAGACCCGAAGGTAGGCTGCGGACTCATTTTCATCAATATAGCCGTTCAGCTTCACCAAGTCGGCGAGCCTTTCTTTCTCGATTGCCTGTCTCAGATCTGCCTCCAGCATGCCTCCACCAAAAAAATGAAAACAAACCTGTTTCTTTATTTCAGATGGCAAGAGCGCTATGGCCTCAATAAGTATGTCTGGCCCCTTGTTCGGATGATATCTGCCAATAAACAGGTAGTTACGCTTTCGCTTCGCGATGTCTGGTCTTATGACGCTGTCTTGCTTGAGTCTACGCGTCGAGGGAAGAAAACGGCATCTCCTCCCACACAATGCCTCAACATCACCCTTGAGCTTAAAGCCGTCGGCAAAGCGCACTTCAGCCTGCTGCAATAGGAAACGGACTATATGTCTTAAAATCGGTCTTCTGCCGTAGTCCCAGATGTCCGACCCGAGGCACCATACCGCCCAAGGAATACTGGATCGCAATTTGAGTGCAAAGGCCCATCCCCCACTCGGAACAGTCCACAATGCAAGCGTATAGTCGATATCGTTCTGCCGTGCATACCTCCAAGCAGCGCGCACTCCTCCGAATACAGCGGAGATCATCATGCCTATATCCCTTGGCATGCTCAAAGTAGACAGCGGCCTCTCCATTCCGGCCCAGGTAAATCGCACTACCTTGACGCCTTCCTCTAATACAATGGACGGTCCGGAATCTATCCTCTGAGTCAACACCGTAACCTCTGCCCTTTTTGCCAACTCATGCGCAAAGTCCCTGACGAAAACACCTGCCGCCGCTCGTAGGTCTTTACTCACGCCGGGATAGGAACTCGTCATCAAGATGATACGTTTTCTATTTTGCATAATAACTTAAAACGCGACCAACCGCACTGATCACATCTTCGACATCCCCATCCTCTAATTTTGCAGATAAGGGTAGTGACACAGTTCTGTCAGAAATATATTCGGCATTGGGAAACATCTCCCGCTTGAGATCGTATTTTTCCGCATAGTATGGATTGAGGTGCAATGCACGATAGTGGACTCCTGTGCCGATATTTTCCTTATGCAAGGCCTCCATAAACTGATCCCGGTCGATTCTTAATTCCTCGCTCTTTAAAAGCAGAGTATACAAATGGTATGCATGTCGATCACCAGCCAAAAACCTGGTGGAGGGCGTTATGACCGGTAGCCCACTGAACGCTTCATTATACCGGCCCCATATGGCCTCCCGACGTGTGCCGTACTGTTCAATACGTTTGAGCTGATGAAAGCCGATTCCCGCTTGGATATCCATCATGTTATATTTGAACCCTGGATAGATCACCTGATAATGCTTAAACCCTTGATCACTGAACCGGTGCCATGCATCTCTCGTCAGACCGTGAAGCGCCAGTACTTTGATCCAGTCTGCATATTCCTTCTCGCCGGTGGTTACCATGCCCCCTTCACCGGTCACCAAATTCTTGGTGACATAGAAGCTAAAGCAGGTCAGGTCGCCTATGGTCCCAACCTTTTTTCCTTGAGCCACACTTTCAATGGCATGTGCTGCATCCTCGATAACCTTGAAGTCATTTTCTTTCGCCAGCAGCATAATACGTTTCATATCACAGGGACGACCGGCAAAATGAACTGGCAGAACAGCTCGTGTCTTATCGCTGATAGCCGTAGCGATTCTCTCCGGGTCTATATTCATGGTTTCGAGGTCCACATCCACAAAGACCGGTGTGCCTCCTGCATGAATAATCGCAGCAGCGGTTGCGGTGAAGGTCATTGGACTCGTGATTATTTCATCGCCAGCCTTGACATCGATCGCTAACAACGCCAAATGTAGGGCTGCGGTGCACGAATTGAGGGCAACCGCATATTTCGCCCCGATATACTCCCTAAACGCCTCTTCAAAACGTTTTACCTTAGGGCCGGTTCCCAGCCATCCTGATCTCAGTGAGTCAACTACATCATCGATCTCCGCCTGTTCTATTGTGGGACTTCCGAAAATAAGGTACCTATTTCTGATGGGTTTCCCTCCGGCTAAAGCTGGGAGGTCAGACATGTGCAATCCTCCGTTACGATTAAATAAACTTGTCGCCCTCGCTCCTTTCAAATCTCATCTGGCAAATCTGCTCTGAAATAAGCCCCATCATAAATATGAGGAGAGAGGTTGTGAACAACAGGGCACTCATATTTGTAAAACGATGCCATGCAAAGAATGTGTAGAGATAATAACCCAAACCCAAAAAAAACATCATAAAACTGATGGGAAGAAATATTCTAAAAGGCGAATACAAGGTGCAGATTTTGGCTATGATCAAGAAAAACCGGATCCCGTCGCGAAATACCCTTATTTTGCTTTTTCCCTTCTTTCTGTTTTCAATATGAATGGGGATATATTTTACACTTCGCCCGCTCCTCAGCACCCCGAGGGTAAGGGTGGTGGGGTAAGAGTAAGTATTGGGAAGAAGATATAAGAAATTATGAGCGATTTCTGCTTTTACAGCTCGAAATCCGGAAGTAAGGTCTTGAACAGGAAATTTCGCCACATACGAAGCTAACCAATTGTAGATCTTGTTAGCCAGGGCTCTCCCCCAAGACGCCTGATGGTTCTTCGCCCTGGCACCCACCACCATATCATAGTCAGGGAAATAGCTAAGCATCTCTTTTATTTCCTCCGGGCGATGCTGACCATCCCCGTCCATAAAAACGAGGATCTTGCCTGAAGCAAACCTTATACCACTCTTAATTGCAGCACCATTTCCTATATTATTCGGATGACTATAGACAAGTGCTCCGGCATCTCTTGCAACCTGAGCCGTATTATCGCTTGAGCCGTCGTTGATGACAATGATCTCAAAATCAGGGTAGAGCTTCTTAATTCTCTTGACAACATCCCCGATAATTTGCGCTTCATTATAAGCTGGTATGAGTATTGAAACCTCTGGTGCACTCATGAATTATATTCCGCCTTTTGAAAGTTTTGGTCATGAGGCTTTGCCGCCCTGAATGATCTTTACCGCTGACCTGTGTGTTTGATCTTTTAATTCATCAGACTCTTAATCCAAAGAGAACCTGAAAGAAATTTTCTCTCACACGCATTATGCAATTTTTATACCTCTCAAAGCATGCGTAAGCTAACATTTGCCACACCTCACGACGAAGAACATTCCAATCGGGACACCCCATAGCCCCATCTAAAATAAAGAAGCTCGACGTACTTTTCAAAGAACCTCTCCAACAACTCCTGTTCTCTGATCGTAAACTGACCTTCATCTTTCACCCACCGGTCAAAAATATCATAGCGGATGAGCATATGGGTTATGCCATTTCCCCTGAGCCCTCGCAATATTCCCTCAGGTTTGCTCGATCTTTTAACCAATTGCCGTAGCAAACTCCT
>CAZJQZ010000085.1:0-10067 GCA_964548045.1 uncultured Dehalococcoidia bacterium
GTGTCCATCATGCCTGACTGAAGCAGCTTCAACAGTGTCATTTCGCAGACTGTGTCTTCCCCCGCCAAAAATGTATAACTTGCCATCATGGAAAAAGCCATCGGCTGCCGGCCTTTCGTGATTGAGGGAAGAAGTCGTACACCAGTCACCGAGGCTGCCGTCAGGATTGATGGGAGCGAATTCCACAGTGTCCAGAAATCCCCAGTTTGAGTCCGCGCCGCTGATGGCATATAGAAATTGTTCGCCATTAGGACCTTCCCCGGTCCTGAGGGTTGGCCCGAATCTGCCAATTACCATTGAATTCACCTCTACCCACTCTCCTAATTTATGGTCAGGCTGAATCTCACACCTGAACACCTCATGATGAGCGGTATCAAAACCGGACATACCTCCCGCAAAATATACACTATTTGTTGCTTCGTGGTATTCAATAGCATATAATCTGTAAATTTCAAGGCTCGCAGACGGAGGGGGTTTGTCTATAATAGTCCATTCGGTAACTGTCCCATCCTCGGTAACTTCGCCCATAACATAATTCTTGCCTGAAACACTGTACACATATCCGTCAGCATAGAATGACGTTTGCTCACCTCTCACAGGCGCATCTATCGTACCCGACAAATACCACTCGAGGGGTTCAACCTCACATATCGTCACAATAACAGTCTGGGTTTGAGAAGCCACGGCACCACTCCCGCCATCATAGACCCAGCTAACCGAGTAGGTTCCTGGCTCCGTATAGACGAGCGGGTCGCTGGTTGTTCCAAGTACAGATTCACCCGTGCCAAGAGTTGCGGTTGGGATTTCGGTTACTTCAGCGCTGCATGTGCCTGTGATATCCGGCAATATCGGCTTGTCAGGGACTGGTATGGAATCGAGAGCCTCGGTTTGAAGATCATTTTCAGTATCACTGGCCATGATCGCCGAGTATCCATCCTTTTCCATGCTGTCGCCAGAGATAGCACTATCCTTATCAAAAACCAGCAATTCTATGCTCAGAACAATGATCCCGACCAGAATGGCCAGGGAAATGGCCCCAATCACCACTTTCCTTCTACCGATGTTCTGTGGTTCGCCAGATGGCAGCGAGTCTATTTGCTCTTGCAGTTTTTCTAATTCTGTATCATATTCATCTATCACTTCACCGACATATCCCTGGCTGATAACTTCCTCATCAATCCGCTTACGCAGGTCATCAACATCCTGTTTTAGATTATTCCTAACAAAAAACCATCTCCACATCTTATCATCTCCCTAGCAATTAAGATACAGGTTAAGAATACTTTTTTCAATCCCAAATGGGTATTGGCCCGGGTAATAGGTTTTCTACTTCATTTCTTGTTTAATAATTATTAAGTTTGGCCAAATATATGATGATCTCTATTTTTGAGTCGGACTAAATCAGGGAGGTTTACACATTGGCTTTTCACATGGTGTATAATCCTTCCGGGTTTTCGTATCAAAACAGGAGGCATTTCCCACTATGGATCCAATGGGAGATTTAAAAGACATTGTCATCGGAGGGCTGATCGAGGATATTCGCCAGATCGAAGAGGCTGTAGCAATTCGTAGAGAAATCCGCGCCAAAGCGGTCGTGATAAACGAGGCCGCAATGGGCCCTCTCTTCAGCAGGCTACAGATGATCCTTGGAAGACATGCCGTCGTGTCCGCCGTTCACCTGTTCGATCCACCGGACGATACGCACCACTCACGAAGCATTCCGGCAGCGCTCAACCAGATGCGATTTACAGCCGATTACCTCAAAATTGAAAATCGGGAATTTGTAATCACCAAGCTGATCAGTTTCGGCCACAATGAAAACGAATTCGAGGGAATCCCTGATCCATGGATAACCCAACTGTTACGCAAGGAATTTGCGGACCGCCTGCCCGATGCTGGCCAGCCCGGATCAAACGAGTTATCCGTGGCGCTTGATTCTCTCAGTAATGCGAGGGATAAATCCATCGCCCACTCAGAAGAGGTTCAAACATCTGATGAATGGGAAACCAGTGAAAAAAATATCATTATGCTTTTGGAATACGCCAGAGACTTTACAGGAACAATCGGAAAGGTCTACCTGAACACCGATTTCATAACCGCCGATGGGGACTCTATCTTCCGGATTGATGCCGAGAGAACCACCAATATACTCAAGCAGCTTCTGAGCAAGGCGGGAATTCAGTAACGCAGCATGGGATCAAAAATGAGAAAAATACTGGTAATCGAGATGGTACTGGCAATCACGGCAGGGATTCTTCTGGCCGGCTGTACTTCAGATTCTCAAAACCTTGAGGATGAAAACGCCACACTTGCCCGGGAAAATACAGAGTTGCAAACAGAACTCGATGCCTCAAATAGTAACCTCGAAGCTGCCGGCCAGAGGATAGCAGGGCTGGAGGAAGATATCAATGACATATTGCAGGGCGATGAATCGAAATTACGCGACCCGACTTGGGCGGAACTTGAGCGATTCGTTGAAACTGATAAAACCGACACTCGCGAATATATTCTCAGCGAGTTCGATTGCGAAGGGTTCACCATTACCCTCCGCGATCACGCCTGGCGGCGTGGTTTCCGGTCTGGCTACGTGGCAATCGGACTCGGCGAAAATGCTGCCGGCCACGCGTTAAACGCCTTCCAGACTACCGATAAAGGACTGGTGTATGTTGATAACAGCGAACAGGATACCATCGGCTACATCAAAATCGGTGAAGTTTATGGCACCATCGCTCTTGACGGGGTAAGGAAAACTTACATCAATTGCGACATAGCTCCGGATCAGTTCTGGAAACCGATTACTTATTCCAGTTATTCGGGCAATCTATTCGATTATGGCTACTACGAGAACTACGCTCGCAGAGATAAATTCTACGGCCAGAGCATATCCGCTTATAATGAGGACGTCAAGGATTACAACTCAGCGGTAACCGCATTCAATCACGGGGGCGGCACATATTCCAAGTCCGAACTTGAAGCGCGGGGCAACAAACTTGATACATGGGCGCAGAATCTGGACCTGCTGCTTGAAGACCTGGGTTCAATTCGAATTGAGCCGCTGGGAGCAGTGGAAAGCCTGGAAATTTACTGGAACTGATATCCAAACAAAGAAATCCGAGCGAATAAAAAAAGGGGAGCCCGAAGCAGGCTCCCTTTCCTAATTTGTTATCGTTTTTTCGATGGTTCCGGCACAAAGACATAAAGAAGACTGGGCAGAATAAAAAGGGCCATGAACAGCGAAAGCGTTATCATTATTGCCGTTATTATTCCAAAGGTGGAAAACATCGGCATTGGGGCAAAGGCAATAACCGTAAAGCCAAGCACAGTGGTCAACGCCGTGCAGAACAAAGCGAACCCGGTGTTATGAGCGGTTTTGAGTATCGCCGCCCCTTTATCGAGTCCGTTACCCAGTTCCTCCCGGAAACGCTCGGTAAAGTGAATTGAGAAATCAATACCAACACCAACGGAAATGGCAGCTATCGTAGCTGTCAACATGTTCAATGAATAGCCGGCGATATACATGAACCCATAAAGCCACGTTGCCACAAGAAGCACCGGGATAATTGTCAGCACTGCATATCTTATCGACCTGAATACTATCAGTAAAAGCAACAACACCGCGGCAACGGCGATTATCAGGGAACTGGATAGTGCTTCGCTGATCGCATCGAACTGTGCTACCCTTACATTTCCAGACCCGGTCAGGCCATATTCCCTGATACTTTGCACACCATCCATAGCAAGAGACAGGTCGTCTTCGAGCAACTCTGCCGAGAAACGCACGACAGATTGTTCTCTCGTCCCCGGCACGCCAACCAGCATTAGAGTTGCATAATCCCCTGAATCCAGCTTCACAAATGTCTCTGCAATCTGAGCAGGCCTATAGCGGAGGGTATTTTCGTCCTGAGGTAAGCCATTAGAAATCACGTAATCGTAGACTGCCTGCAATTGTTCCTTTGTATCCGGCAGGAGGTCGCCATTTAAATCAGCGATCTCAACGCCAGTCGCCATTTCAATTACTCTTTGCGAATATTCGTTTTCAACCAGGGCTTCAAGCAAATCAAGCAACAAAACATCCACATTGGGTTCGCCGGTAATTGGGTCATTGCCGACATATAATTCCTCATCTTCTCTGTTCATCTGGGCAATGGTATTTCTTATCGCTTCAAGCGCCTCGTGATCAGTCAGGTCTCCTTCAAAATAAAGTAACGAGGGCTCACCCCCTTTGTCCGCTCCATGAACATCCCATTTATCAAGGCTAACCACAAAATCGGAATCGGATTTTAAGGCATCCGCCGCATCCATTTTAGTTTCCACGTTCACCCATCCCCAGGCTGCAAAACCGGTGATGACCAAAGCTAATGGCAAAACAATCCTCCATTTACGACTAGCCGCTGAAATAGCATTTCCTAACCACCTGAGACGAAATCCATTTCCGTTGGAAAGTGTGGCCGGTTGTCCTTTCGACCTCCACGAACGCCACCGCATGGTAACTGTCGGCACAAACAATCCCAGTAAAATGAAGGATGAAAAAATGGCGATAGAAGCTGCGACTGCGAAGCCGATCACAGATTCAACGCCTGCCGATGCATTGGAAATGAAAGCCACAACTGTAGTGAACATTGCCAGCACCAAAGCCCGCCCGATACAGTATGTCGAGTTCCCCAGAGCGCCTCGAGGGTCTCCCACAGCCGCACGTTCCTCACGGTATCGGAACAGTGCCTGGATAGCATAGTCCACTCCCAGCACAACAATCGCTACCGGTAATATGATATCGATTATCAGACTACTTTTCAGTCCTATTAAATTAGCAGACCCTTTAAGCCAGACAACCAGCATGCCGAGTCCGCAGACGGTTATCAGCATAATTGGCAATGAACGGAAAATAATGAGGAGAAGAACAGCCATTAATATCAGGGCGGCAAAAAGCATCACGCCACCAATCATGCTCTCATCCTCAATCTCATGATCCATATCGATGGCAAGTCCCCAGACCTGATTTTCGACCTCCTCACCCCGCATGATTTCCTGCACCTCAAGCGCATAGCTTTCACGAGCATAATTTTTCTCTTCGATACTGGCTTCAGCCAATATGTCATCTTCATCAAGATAGTCAAGCAGAACTTGCTCGTCATGCGATAACACTGAGACTATCAATACCGGAGATGTCCAGCCGGTTTCCTCGCTATGCTTATACAGAGCAGAAAGGTTCTCATGAAATTGTTCGGCAACAGGGCTGTCCATCAGGTATTCGATAATTTTCTTAACCTGCGCATCAGTAACATCTTCACTTGAAAGGTCTTTCGTTCCTCCGCTCTGTAACAGTAGGGCCTCATTGACTGCATCAGCTATCGTATATATCCCCTGAACCGCCAATCCCGCCGCTTCGTCGTAGCCAATAAGCAGATAGTCAACGAGTTCACTCTGCTTGAGCGTCTTCTCCCTTTCAAAAAGCTCGGCTAAGTTTTTGCGGGTGAGCATGTCTCCATCGCGGGCTTCGACAATGAAGCCAACCCAGAGAACTTCCTGAGAAAATGTATCCTCAATGTGATCAGACAATTTCACCACGGCGTTTCCAGTGGGATTATCGCTGGCCATTTCGTCCGGGGCCATCATTGTCATGGGGAAAAGCAGAGCAATGGTTAGCAGAAGTATTCCAATGATAACCCAGCCTGAATGCCTCTCAAGAGTATTTCCAAGCCAGCCATAGAATCCCTTTCGTTCATTACCCGCTTCGGCCATTGTTCAATCTCACTTAAGGGAAAAGTGCTCTTCCAATCTCTTCCAACCGTTTGAGTCCCTTTATCTCATACGGGAAAAGGGGCAACTCGGTGTTTTTCATCCCCTTGCATCGTTCCTTGATTTGTTCTATATATCCCTGCTGCTGTGCGCTCTTCGTCCGCAGGAAATCGGAATCGGGCGACTTTACAACATTGTTAACAATTACCTGGCTAAAGTCAAATTCGTGCTGTGCGAATTCAGAGAAAACTCCATCAAGCTGTTGCACCGCCAGCGCTTCGGGAATGGTCACCAGGGTGAACCCCACTTCCTCCTTCAAGAAACGCATATCTTCCGCCGAAAGTTCCGCCCATTCCTCAAGTATTTTGATAATGGGGCGTTTGCTCAAGCCACCTAATTTTAAACGGGAATATATCTTTGGCGCCGGTTTAAGATGTTCGCGCAGCATTTCCGGCATATTAAGCAGGTGCATCGTCTGGCCAAGGGGAGCGGTGTCCCAGACGATCCTGTCATAAGTTCCGTTGATAGCCAACTCGCGGATGTAATCGACCATAAACTCTTCCTGCAGACCCGGCAGGATCGAGGTGATGAAATCAACAAATTCATCGTATTCTATGGATACCATCGATGAAAAAACCTCGTAAACTTCGTGCCCGAATTTCTTATCCCACATTTCTTTGACTTCCACTGTCCCGAGTTCCGCCAGATGCAGATTATCGGTGATCTTCACCGGTTTCTTTATACTGTGGACTTCGAAAATATCGGAAAGCGAAGGAGTAGGATCGGTGGAAATCACGAGAGTGCTGAGGCCGGAATTGGCATAGTGAAGAGCAGTTGCGCCGGCGCAGGTGGTCTTCCCCACCCCACCTTTGCCACCAAACATGATTACGTTTTTATCAGACACAATTCGCCTCTAACTCTGCACCATCCAATCGCAATAGTAACATTTCAAAAGTTTTTTTCTGCCTTCACTTTTGTAGAATTTTGGAGCAACGTACTTTTCTTTATTGGTGACGCAGTTTTCGTTGAGGCACCTGATATCGGGGGCAGTCTTTGCCAGTTTGACCGGCGCTTTCTGCGCATCCTGAGCTACCTGGGACTTCTTTGCCCCCAACAGCAAAGCAATCAGAGCCATTCTGACCGGAACCCCATATCCTGCCTGCCTGAAATAGGCTGCCCGCTTATCCTGATCCACTTCATAGGCCAACTCATTAATCCGAGGCAGAGGATGCATAATAACCGCATCATCTCTGGATTTTGCCAGCAACTGCTTATTGATCCGATAACTCTCCTCGCCAGCCACGCTGCTTTCCGGAGTAGCAAACCTTTCACGCTGGAGCCGTGTAAAATAGAGCACATCCAAACTCTCCAGCAGGAAATTCATGAACCCTTTCTGCTGGTCCCTCCCGGCTTTAGTGTGACGTATCACCAGCGAGCCATCTTCGGCAATATCACCCAGTGACCTGTATTCCGTCAGATTGCCCTTGTAGTTCTTAATAACATCCCGCACATGGTCGGGTAATTCAAAACCCTCCGGAGCAATACAGGTTATCTGAGCCCCAAACCTGGCCAGCGCCACCGCCAGCGAGTGCACGGTTCTGCCATGACGCAGGTCTCCACACAGAGCCACGTTTTTATCCCTGATGCCCCCTTTTTCCTTCCGGATAGTGTACAAATCAAGGAGTGTTTGAGTGGGATGTTCGTGGGCTCCATCCCCACCACTGATAACCGGCACAGAGGAATGCTCCGCAGCCAGCCTGGTTGAGCCATCGAGCGGATGGCGCATCACAATAACATCAGCATATCGTTCCAGAACCCTGATCGTATCGGCAATTGTCTCACCCTTGGCTACAGAAGATGTCACCTGCGCTTCAGCGTGGCTAACCACAGTTCCGCCCAGCCGGTGCATGGCCGTCTCGAACGAACTGCGAGTACGGGTACTGGCTTCGTAAAAAAGGGTGTAGAGTTCTTTTCCTTCACAAAGAGTCAGCCTTTCCTTCTGCTCAAGAGCAGCATTCATCTCTTCGGCCAGATCAAGAACAGATTCTACCTCTTCGTTGGAAAGATCATTGATCGAAATCAGGTGTCGTCCAGCAAGCATCATTTAGCCTTACCTCCAGCGAAAGAAGTTTCATCTTCATGAATGATAACCACCTCATCTCTGCCATCGACTTCGTTGAGCCTTACCTGCACCCGTTCATATAACGAAGAAGGGATATTTTTCCCCACGAAATCAGCTTTGATTGGCATTTCGCGGTGGCCCCGGTCAATCAGCACTGCCAGTTGGATGGATGCGGGACGTCCCCAGTCAATGAGAGCATCAATGGCTGCACGGGCGCTTCTTCCGGTAAAGAGTACATCATCCACCAGAATCACTCTGTTGTCCGCAATTTTGGGAGGTATATCGCTGGGTTCAATGGTGAGATCTTTGGGAAGGGATTTGAGATCATCGCGGTAAAGGGTAAAGTCGATGGCCCCAACAGGGGTTTCCATACTTGTGATTTCATTTATAGCAGCGGCGATGCGCTGGGCCAGGGGGAAACCCCTGGTACGAATACCAATAACAAAGAGTGACGCTTCCCCGTTTCGCTCAACGATTTCATGGGCCAGACGCATAACCGCCCTGCCAATATCCTGTTCAGATAAAACGACGCTCTCAGACATTAAAAAACCCCCTGCCCTGATTTCAGCAAGAGGAATCTTGATTTTGAGGGTGCTTCCCTGCCCCTCTGAAACTCTGTTCTGTTTCCCCTTACCGGCCTCTCAGGACTAGCTTAAAGGTCAATCAAGAGGAATTATAGCAGGATATTCTGATCTTTTCCAGAGTCTCTTACCAAGCCTCCCCTGCCTGCCAGATATTCCCTAAGGAACGTCTGATCAACCCCCTAACCTCCCAATCTTGGGGGAAGTTTTTGAATATGGGGGACACCCCCCCATACCCCCGAAGCCACCACTTGTTCAGAGGTTCCCTAAGGCTGGTCTCCCCTGAATTCAGATACTACACGTTCTGTTTCCTCAGCACGCATACCGAATCGGCGCAACGTAAGCCGGATGATTTCCATCCCGGCTTCCTTTTCGGGGCGCACGATTTCATCAACCCCGAGATCCTCCAGCATCTCCACCTCTTCATCCCAGTGAACCCGTGCAATTATGTGCATCTTTTGATTGATCCGGCGGGCATTTCTTATCGCCAGACGAGTTGCCAAAGGGTCTGGTAGAGCAACCACCAGCACGCCGCTCTTTTCCAAATTTGTTGCAGCCAGCACCTCAGGGCGGCTGGCATCACCAAAAATGTAAGGAATCCCCTTCCTCCGCGCTCTGCTAATAATCTCCGGGTCCATATCAACAATAAGATATGGGATATCATTGCTATCCAGGACATTTAACAGATTCCTGGCCACCCGGCCATAACCACAAATCACAACATGACTGGAGAGGCGATAAGCTGTCCCCGTCATATCTGGATCGGTGCCCTTCGTCAACAGGGGAATTAGCCTCTCCGATTGGGTCAAATAGTAATACAGCTTCGACACAGACCACATTGAAAACGGTGTCAACAGAATGGTAATGAATGCAGCAGTCAGCGTAAGGGCATAGAGATCATCTGAGATGAGTTCCTTTTCAAAGGCGAGGGCAGCAAGAATGAAACTAAACTCTCCTATCTGGAACAGCCCCCCGCCAACAAACATAACGGTCTTACCGCCATAGCCAAACAACCTGGTTATAACGGCTGTTATGATAGTTTTCCCGGCCACAATCGCCAAAACAACGATGGCCATTTTCTCCGGATTCTCCGCAACAAAGCCGGGGTCGGCAAGCATTCCCAGAGAGGCAAAGAAGAGTACCGCAAATATATCGCGCAAAGGCCTGGTATCAGCCAGGGCCTGATGAGTATAATCGGATCCGCTAACCAGCAGCCCAGCCAGAAAGGCTCCAAGAGCAATTGAAAGACCGAAGTATTCGGCCATGAATCCAGCCAGCAAGCAAATACTCACAATCGAAATCAGGAAAAGCTCTCTTGACCGCTCCCCCGCGATTATTTTCATAAACCGGGAAAATCCCCATAACCCAAGAAATATGGTCCCACCCAAAAACAGGATGGCCTTGAGGATCGCCCATCCTATATCTATAGCCAGTTCACTCCCTGAACTTCCAAAGGCAGGAATAATCGCCATCATGGGTACCACGCTGAGATCCTGAACAAGCAGGATACCTGTCATAATTCGTCCGTGCGCGGTACCCAACTCACCACGGTCCCTCAATAACTTCAATACAATAGTGGTGCTGCTGACGGAAACAAAAAGGCCGAAAAGGAATGCCTCTTGATTCGA
>CAZJQZ010000086.1:0-9996 GCA_964548045.1 uncultured Dehalococcoidia bacterium
CTTATGACTTCGGATTGACTTTACATTTGCTAATATGATGAAGTAGTTCAATTATTCTTCATAGGGAGTAAAAACCAGATCATGCCACCGCTGCTCGAAGCAAAGGGATTGACCAAACGTTATGGCACTACGATAGCTTTGGAATCCGTCGATTTTGAAGTGCATGAAGGAATAACCGGATTGCTGGGACACAACGGCGCGGGCAAGAGTACTGCCATTAAACTGTTCCTGGGCATCCTGCAGCCTACTTCGGGTTCTGCCGAAGTGATGGGACAAAAAGCACATGAATCCGTTGAAGTCCGTGACCGACTCGGGTACATGCCGGAGCATGACTGTTTGCCGATAAATCCCACCGCTTCCGAGTTCCTGACTCACATGGCGCAGGTAAGTGGATTGCCGCCTTCGTTTGCCAGAACGCGTGCCGCTGATGTTCTAAGACATGTAGGCCTTGCAGAAGAAAGATACCGTCCCCTCGGAGACTTTTCAACTGGAATGAAGCAGCGAGTCAAACTGGCTCAGGCTCTGGTTCACGACCCGGCCATAGCCCTGCTTGATGAAGCTACCTCCGGTCTTGATCCTGCGGGTCGTGAAGAAATGCTGGATCTTATCCGCCGAACGGGCAAGGAATTCGGTATCAGCATTCTACTCTCATCACACCTGATGGGAGATATTGAGCGTACCTGCGACAGAATAATAGTTCTTGACGGCGGCCATATCGGTGAAATAGGAGAGGTTTCTCATTTCACTGCCGAAACTCAGAATATTATCATTGAAGTGGATAGAAATATCGACGACTTCGTCACAGTACTAACGCAGAAAAACATTAGAGCTGCAATAGAAGGACCTCTAATCGTTGTTGAACTGGAACGGGAAGAGCAGTACGATATTATTCGCGATGCTGTTGTAGATACCGATGCCCGATTGCGCAGGCTGACTCCAAGACGTCATGGACTGGCAGATATCTTTCGAGGTGCTCATCAATGAAAGAATACGGCGGTGAAGTATTCGATCTCGGATATCAGCACTACGAAGGCCCCCGCGAAGGCCGGATGCGTGCCCGCAAAGCCCTTTGGATAAACGGCATGCGTACCGCAATAGGATTGGGACGTGGCACCCGGGCAAAATTGCTCCCTGCTTTACTCTTTCTCATTGTTATCATGACAGCAGTGATAATCTCACTGACCGCAGCAGCAGCAGATGTGGGAGAGGAATTTGCCAACCACGCCGATTTCTACCGTATTATTTCAGTTGTGCTGCTTATCTTTTCTGCAATAATTGCACCTGAATTACTCTGTCCTGACCGTCGTGACGGTGTCATATTTCTATATCTGGTTCGTCCGTTAACTACCACAGATTATATAATCGGTCGTTGGCTGGCTTTTTTCACAGTCACATTCGCACTTATAATTATCGGTCAGGTAATCCTTTTTGCAGGATTAACACTGGCAGTTGATGAACCATTTGAGTATCTAAAAGCCAACTGGCTGGATGTTCCCCGTTTTCTTTGCGCGGGAATAATAATAGCAGCCTTTACGACAACACTGCCTCTGGCAGTTTCTGCTTTTACAACACGTAAATCCTTCGCTGCCTCATTCGTCATTGGACTATTCTTCATAACCGCCATTATCGCCGGTATTATGACCGAATGCGATTACAGTTATGATTCCGACAGCGAATCGTTTGATTATGGGTCAAATCAGCAAGTCTGTGAACCTATAACGGGTGATGCAGGGAAATGGCTGGGATTGTTAGATATCGGCGAGATTTCCGATCATGTCACCGATCTGATCATGGATGACGAGAACGAATCCCAGGTTGCCAAACAGGTAAGTCAGCTGCCTGCTGTCGTTCCGATTCTCTGGTACCTGATAATGACAGTGGGGCCGGGCCTTATTCTCTTGCATAGATACAGGAGATTGACTGCATGACAATATCTCCGGAACGAAACCCTTCATTCGAAAGCGAGCCTGTCATAGACGTTCGAAATGTCTCCAAATGGTTCGGTAATCTTGTTGCCGTAAACGAAGTATCTCTACAGGTTTATCCCGGAATAACCGGTTTGCTCGGGCCTAACGGGGCCGGGAAAACGACTCTGCTGCACATGATCGCCGGACTTTCAAACGCTTCAACCGGCGAGATAAGATTGCTGGGCGAACCAGTGCGTTCCAATCCAGGGATATATCACCAAATCGGGGGAATGTCGGAACATGAATCTGTATATGGATTTTACACCGGACGCCAGTTTGTAGAGTTCAATGCCAGACTGCAGGGAATAAATCAGATTGAATCGGCAGTCGACCGGGCAATCCAATCAGTCGGAATGACAGAAGCACAGGATCGACCCCTTAACACTTATTCCCGAGGAATGAGCCAGCGAATGCGGCTGGCAGCAACATTGGTTCACGACCCACAGGTGCTTATACTCGATGAGCCGCTTAACGGAACAGACCCGCATCAACGAATTGAATTCCAAAACCTGATGAACAGGCTTGCTGAAGAAGGAAGAACAATTCTCATATCGTCTCACATTCTCGAAGAAGTGGAGGCCCAGGCCGAACGTATCCTGCTGATGGTCAATGGAAAGCTGGCCGCATCCGGCAATATCAGAGCCATCCGTGAAAAACTGGATCAGCGCCCCTACAAAGTTCGGATTCTGGCCGATAACCCCCGGTCTCTTGCATCAGCGCTGCTTCAAACAGATGTAGTTGAATCTGTCACCATTGATCCTGACGATGCCATTGTCGTGCTGAGCAGGAATGTATCCGTTCTACAACAATCGGTACCTTCTCTTGCCCGGGACCTCGGAATACGGTTGTTCAGAGTTGAACCGCTGGATGAATCACTCGAAAGCGTTTTTAGTTATGTGGTGGAACGTTAAATGAATCATATTCTGCTGCTTTCACTTCGTCAACTGATAAGCCGCTGGAGGCTTCTGATAATAATGTTTCTGGCCATACTCCCTGTGGCCTTGAGTGCTATTATGGCCGCTTTGGCCAGTGATGAACCGCAGTATACAAAAGATTTCACTGACGTCATTTTTGATGGACTGATTATCGCTGTACTTCTTCCTATAGTAACCATGGTTCTGGCTACCATGTCATTCAGGCATGAACTTGATGACCGCACTTTAAGCTATCTCGTTCTTAAACCGATCCCTCGCGCTATGATCGTTGTACCCAAGATGCTGGCAGCCGTAATTGCTGGCGGATTGCTGGTAATTATCAGCGGTGTAGTATCAACGGTTATCGGGCCGGAATCATCAATTCAAGCAGTTCTGGCTGTCGGAATTGCGTTATTGGTAGGAGTGGTAACCTATACAGCTATATTCACGTGGGCCGGTCTGGTAAGCTCTCGGGCTCTTGGTTTTGCGCTCATCTACGTTTTCTTATGGGAAGCGCTGGTAACCTCCCTTCTTGAAGGTGCCCGATACTTGAGCATAAGAGGATATGTCCTGGCAATAGCTAACGGAATTGATGGTGAACGATTCGATTCGATAGATGATAGAGTTATCGAGTTTCCGGCAGCCCTGATACTCTCGGCAACATTGAGCGCATTGTTTTTCTGGCTTACCGTCCGCCGATTGAATCGAATGGATGTTCCATAAAATACCAGTGTTAGTGAAAATATAAGGTTTGACGTTACTGCAAAAAGAGGTACAGGAGGCCTCCTGTCGGGGGTTTTCGGGGGTGTCCCCCGATTAAAATCCCCCCAAGATTGGGGGGCAGGGGGGTTGAAAAGACCTTTTTGCAGGAGAGTCAGGTTTGCATTTTTCTCATTAATTGAGGCACATTATTAAGGCCTGCAATGAAAGATAAAATTGCCCGACGAACAAATGAGATTACCCCTTTCCTGGTAATGGATGTTCTGGAAAAAGCCCGTGAAATGGAGAGTGCAGGGATTGACATTGTTCATCTGGAAGTGGGTGAGCCGGATTTTGACATCCCCCAATGCGTCAAGGACGCTGCCTGTAAAGCTATTGAAGAAGGTCATACTTACTATACTCACAGCCTTGGTGATCCCAATCTCCGGGAAGCTATTTGCCGGAATTATGCTCAGCGGTATGGCGTTTCGATATCCCCCGATCAAGTAGTGATAACCTCAGGGACCTCCCCCGCCATGCTTCTTTTGTTTTCCGCACTGCTGGAAAAGGATGATGAGGTGGTCATTTCCGATCCCGGATATGCCTGCTATCCCAATTTCATCAAATTCGTACAGGGCATTCCGGTCACTGTTCCGGTTTACGAAGAAGAAGGCTTTCAATACCGTCCTGAAGCAATCAAAAAGCATATCGCTCCCAGAACCAAAGGCATCGTAATAAATTCTCCTTCTAATCCTACGGGGAATCTTCTTTCCGAAGACCGTATGAAGTCAATTGCCGAGTTTTCGCCATTCATCATTTCCGATGAAGTTTATCACGGGCTGGTATATGAAGGAGAAGAACACTCCATTCTGGAATTCACCGATAATGCATTCGTCCTCAATGGCTTTTCCAAACTGTATGCCATGACCGGCCTCAGACTCGGTTATCTGATCGCACCGCAGGAATTCATTCGACCCATCCAGAAGCTGCAGCAGAATTTTCTCATTTGTGCAAACTCTGTGGTTCAGATTGCCGGGATCGCTGCTCTGGAGAATACCGCTGAAGACATAGCCAGAATGAAATCTATATATAATGAGAGAAGGCAATACGTGGTCAATCGTCTCAAACAACTGGGTTTTGGGATTACAGTGGAACCAACCGGAGCCTTCTATGTTTTTGCCAACGCAAAGCACATCTCAAACGATTCCTACAAACTCGCCTTCGACATCCTCGAAAAAGCTCACGTTGGAATTACTCCGGGAATCGATTTCGGCAATAACGGGGAAGGGTATCTTCGTTTCTCCTATGCCAATTCCATGGAGAATATTGTCGAAGGATTGAACCGGATGGAGTCATACCTTAATTCCGCATCAAGTGCGGAATGAAATACAAACAAATTTGTCATTCCCGCGAAAGCGGGAATCCAGATGGGTAAGGTGATGGCTGGGTTTCCGATTGGAGTCGGGAACGACATTGTGAAGCAATCGCAAGGAGGACAAATATGACCGAAAATGTCCTGCAAGTAGAAGGTCTAACCAAGACGTTCGGAACTCGAAAGGTCGTTGACAACGTATCATTCGAAGTGAAACGCGGTGAGATATTCGGATTCCTGGGTCCGAACGGATCGGGCAAAACGACGACCATCCGCATGGCTCTCGGTATCCTCCGGCCCGATGCCGGCTCGGTCAGCATCCTCGGTTCGCCACCTGACCGGAGTGTTCTGAAGGGCGTCGGCTACCTGCCGGAAGAACGCGGGTTGCCGCGTAAAACCCTGGTGCTGGATGCCGTCCGTTACCTTGGACGACTCAAGGGACTGACTTCCACTGAGGCCGAAAACCGCATAGCCGAGTTACTGCTTAAGGTGAACCTGTACGAATACCGGAAGAAGAAAGTGGAGAGCCTTTCACGCGGCATGACACAACTGGTGCAGTTTGTCACCGCTCTCATCCACGATCCTGAATTCATCATCCTCGACGAACCATTCTCCGGTCTGGATCCATTGAATGTCGAGCTGATGAAAGAGATGCTGCTGGAACGTCAGCACGCCGGGGCCACTATCATGTTCAGCACACATGTCATGTCCGACGTCGAGGAGTTGTGCGAGCGTGTGGCGCTGATTGCAGAAAGCCGTTTGCTGATATTGGGGAACCTGGCTGAGATCAAGCGGCAACATGGGGTGAACTCGGTGCAGGTGCAGGCCCGGAGCATACCCGAAAATCTTGCCAGCATCCAGACTGAAACCCCACGCCCCGGAGTTGTTGAATATGCCATCGAAGAAGGCGGGACGCCTGAGTCAATACTCAGGTCATACCTTGATGCCGGGATAGATATCGAACGGTTTGAACTGGCACTGCCGTCACTGAACGATATATTCATCGAGGAGGTGTCACATGCGCGGTCCGTCAACTGAGTTTCGTGTCATATTCAGCGAGGAATTCAGGCAGCAGCTGCGCCGCCCTGGTTTCATCATCTTCACAGTATTTATGGCAGCCATGATGCTGATCGCCATACCGATGACATCGCTCATCGTAGATCTAGTAGAGGACGACGCGGATGATACAGGTATACCTTCAGAGGGGGAAGAGGCATTTCTGGAGATGGTAGGGTATGTCGATCTGGCAGGCGTCTTACCGGCCGCTGTAGAGCAGGACTGGCCCAGATTTTACGATGCCCGTGATAAAGGAATTGAGGCCATCCGGCAAAAAGAGATCGACACCCTTTTCGTGCTTACGGCTGACTACATGGAGTCCGGCAAGATCGAGGAGTACGAAGCAGTCGGTACCGGCAGAAACCTGTGGGGCAGCCCTGATGAATGGGACTTCGAAGGCTTCCTGAGGTACAAATTAGCTGAGGGAGAGTTGGACACTAACCTGTTGTCTCGTGTTACCGATCCCGCTTCTTACCAGAGGTTCGAGGTTGAGGATGATGGAGCTGTCAGTGATGAGATCAGTACCGCGTTGGAAGTCGGGGAGCTTATCGTCCCAATCCTCTTTGCCATTTTGCTGATGACGGCTGTCCTGACTGGCAGCGGTGCATTGCTACGTAGCGTCTATGAAGAGAAAGAAACCCGCATGGTGGAGATGCTGGTCACTTCGGCATCGCCGCTTTCGCTCATGACAGGAAAGCTGCTGGCGCTGTGGGCTGCCGGGTTAATCCAGATTGCTGTTTGGATCGTTGTGGGGGTATTTGCCATGCCGGCGATCTTCCACAGGATACCGGGCAGCGGTGATCTGACTATCGAAGCTGATTTGCTTGCTATTGTTATACCGAGCTTTATCCTCGGCTACCTCCTGCTTTCCGTACTGGCAATGTTCATAGCCACGGTTGTGAATTCACAGCAGTCGGCCAATCAGTACACAGGTCTGTTGAGTCTGCTCGTGGGCTTGCCTGTCTGGATGATCGGATTGTGGATGAATGTGGCGCCCGACCACATACTTGCGCAGGTGTTCACTTACTCCCCGTTTTCGGCCCCGACGATGCTTATGATCAGGAACGCCATGGGGGACGACATGTCGAGCGGTGAGATCGCTCTGTCGCTGACGATAGTAGCCGTAACGGCGCTGGTATTGCTTTGGATTACAGCCCGTGTATACCGGGCAGGGATACTGCTTTCAGGTCAGCAGATCAGACCACGCAATGTGTGGTTGGCACTGCGCCATGCTGATTGAGGTAATTGACTAACTAACGAATCAGGCGGCGGGCAGCCATACCGAAAAGGTACTGCCTTCTTCTATCCGGCTTTGCACCTCGATCCTGCCGCCGTGTGCCTGAGCGATGTGTTTGCAGATCGCCAGACCGAGTCCGCTGCCACCTTCAGCGCGGGAACGAGCTTTATCCACCCGGTAGAACCGTTCGAAAATGAGAGGCAGATCATCTTGCCCAATTCCGATCCCGGTATCCGAGACGTACACAACTGCCATCCGATTCTCTTGCCTTAGTGAGATCGAAATGCTTCCTCCCCGGTGAGTGTAGCGGATGGCATTATTCGCCAGATTCAGAAACAGTTCTTTCAGTTTCGATCGCTCTCCCCGGACAACCAGTTCTTCCATCTGTCCTAATTCAAACTTCAACCCTTTTTCGCGGCAAAGGACCGAAGCATTGGAGCCCACTTCCTCCAGTAATTCGACCAGCTCAATTTCCTCAAATGCTATCTGCTCGTTTCCGGAATCGGCGCGGGCAAGCGTCAGCAATTGATCAATAATGCCGGACATGTGTTCGGTCTCCTGAACCACTGTTTGAAGGGATCGCCGATATTCATCTGCAGATCTTTCTTTTTCCAATGCCAGTGTGGATTCAGCTTCGATAACGGCCAGCGGTGTGCGCAGTTCGTGAGAGGCGTCGCCGGTGAATTCCTGCTGACGCTTGAACGCTTTCTCCAAACGTTCGATCATCTGGTTCAGTGCGGATGAAAGTCTGCCTAATTCATCCCTGGTATCAACATTGATTCTCCGGCTTAAGTTCCCGCTGTTTTCGATTTCGAGCGCTGTTTTGGCGATATCATCAACGGGTTTGAGCGCCCTTCTGGCGAGAAAGATTCCACCGGCTCCGGCAATCAGAAGAGTTAGCGGGATAGCGAAAATGAGGATTTGGCGCAGCCTCTGGAGCGCCTCAGCGATATCAGCGGTCGAGCGCCCGATGACGAGAACCGCGGAATTGAATTTCATCCGTTGTGTCGGCAGGTGGGGTGAGAACCCTGGGCCTTCCGGGGAAAGCGGGACAGCAAGCATGCGCAGTTCCCTGCCTGACTCGGTTTCGACAGTGGTAAAAGCGTTCTCTCCATTGAATGCCTCATTCACTATGGGATCGAGGTTGCCTTCGATTGTACTGGCCTGTGGCCCGGGGACCTTAGCCACTACATTTTCTGTTTGCAGATAAACGAGGACAACTTCACCGAGTTCCTCCTGAAACTCCCCCTGGCTCATGCTGAAGAAAATACCTTTGATATCCTTTAATTGCGAGGCGCGTAATTGCAAAGAATCATCCAGGTTCTCATATAGGGTGTTGGACATGTAGAAATAAACTCCGAAGCTCAAAGAAATCAGCAGAATCGCCAGTATCAACAGATACCAGATGGTGAACCTGAATTTAATGGAATGGAAAAAGCTCATGAGATTTTCAACCGGTACCCGGCCCCCCTGACCGTTTGAATAAGGCTCACTTCCTCTCCTTCATCGATCTTGCGACGCAACCGGCGAATATACACATCAACCAGATTAGACATGCTGTCGAAGTCATAATCCCAGGCATGTTCCTCCAGCATTGTCCGAGTTACTACAACATTGGGATGTCGCATGAAATATTCCAAAACAGTGTATTCTTTGGTAGTCAGTTCGATGGCCCTGTTCCCTCGCCAGACTTCCCGAGTTCGAGTGTTCAAAACAACATCCCCGACTTTAAGTTCCGGCGTTTTGGCAGTTCCGTCCCGCCGCAGGAGCGCCCGGATTCTGGCTAAAAGTTCGCTGAAGGCAAAAGGCTTGACCAGATAATCATCGGCCCCGGCATCCAGACCCCTCACCCGGTCTTCAACAGCATCTTTGGCGGTGAGCATGAGAATCGGCGTGTTTATGTGATTTCCCCTCAGAGACTGGCAAACCTCGATCCCGTCTTTTTTGGGCATCATGATATCCAGAATTATAAGGTCGTAAGAATTTACACAGGCCAGATATTCCGCTTCCTCTCCATCAAAAGCAGTATCCACGGCATAAGTCTCTTCGGTCAGACCGCGTTTGATAATTCCGTTGAGGTGTCTATCATCATCAACTACCAGAATTCGCATATTCATCCCTCCCCGTCAATTGAGGATAGTGTCATTATATTACATCAAGATGAACCGAAGATGAACAATTTTAATGCTGAGAATTTATCTTAGGTTCAGTTTTGATTCATGGTGAGTTCATCTTCGGGTGGTAAACTGAGGGCGTTGTGAAGGGAGTGCTCCACAAAAAACCAAGCGATGAGGAGGCAATATGTGAAAGTGGACGGAGAAGCTCGCATTTAGTATGATTAAACTTTAAAAAAACAGGAGGTAATAAAATGAAGAGAAAATGGATAATCATGGCTGGACTTGCAATTACCGTGTTAACCATTGTTGGCCTGACGGTTATCCCGGCAATGGCTCAGGACGCTGAATCTGAAACGCCGGAGAAAGATACCCGATGCGAGGCATATCACGGGAAGCTGGCCCAAAACCTGGGGGTGAATGTTGAGGACCTGGAAGCGGCTATTATCGCAACCAAAGTGGAAATGGTAAATGAAGCGGTAGCAGACGGCAAACTCACTCAGGAAAAGGCTGACATTATCATTGAAAAGATCGAGGAAAACGGCGCATGTGGTTTCGCTGGTTTGAAAAAGAGAGTTCAACGTCACCTCGGTCATCTTGATGCCAGGATATGGAGTAAAGCAATTGAGGAAGGTGT